>CALHAG010000004.1 GCA_937934305.1 Candidatus Caldarchaeum subterraneum | reverse complement strand
GGATTGTTGTACACCTTCCACGCAAGCTCAGATAGGGTTAGCCCGTTTTCCACGGCGTCTTTGACAAACACTTTACCGTTTTCGAGGATAACATCCTCAGGCCTGCATTCGAACAATATCGATGAGATGTGTTGAATTTTTCGGCGAAGTATGGTCGAGGCCTTGGCAACGGCTCCGCCAACCATAACGGCTCCTCTGCTACCCCAGAGGCCTGTACTGAAGGGTGTTGACAAGGTGTCTCCCAACACTACCTCTACATCTTCCTCGGACACCGACAAGATCTCGGATACAATCTTGGCCAAGAGTTTGTCAAGACGCGTACCCATAGAAACTGCGCCAGAGAACACAACAGGTTTGCCGTCCATAGACAGTCTGACCATAGCGGCCTCGCTCGAACCCCAGCGCTGCGATACACCGCTCATGGTTGGAACAGAGCCTTTCACACCAACTGCATATCCAACCCCAACAACCTCGCAATCTCCACCGTCATGATGACCTGCTTGTTGGACAAGTGTTTCAAATGTCTCTAAAGGCCTGCCGCTGTCAAAAATCATCCCCGTAGCAGCCATGTAGGGGATGTCGGATGCGGAGATAAGGTTCCTCTTCCTTATCGTGACAGGGTCTAGTCCTATTTCTTCAGCTAAGATATCGAGCGCTCTTTCGCGAACAAAGGTCGCTTCTGGATGGCCGAAGCCCCTGTATGCACCCGCCGGCGTCTTGTTTGTTACAACTAGGCTGATTTCGGCGGCGTAGTTTTCTATGCGGTATGGGCCTGGAAGCATGTCTATTACCACATGGGCAAGCTCGAGATAGCTATGCGGTATCAGGGGATAAGCGCCTAGGTCGAGATATGCTTCGTCTATGAGTGATTTTATTCTTCCATTCTTGTCGGCCCCGATTTTGACAAGGTGAACTTGTTCTCTCGACTGGGCTGCAGCCATGAAGTTTTCGCGTCTTTCTTCAATCCATTTGACTGGTCTACCCGTCAAAATTGACAAGGCCGCGACTACAACATCCTCAGCGTAGGTATGGCCTTTTTGTCCGAATCCTCCTCCTATGTCGGGAGATATCACCCTTATCCTGCTCTCTGGAAGGTTCAAAACCTCTGATAGAACGGTCCTATGCATGTGAGGGTTCTGGTTCGGCGACCAAACCGTCAAAAACCCGCGGCCAGCATCGTAGCTTGCAACCACACCCCTTGTTTCCATAGGGGCGGGACACACCCGATGTGTAGCTATTCTTTCCTCAACAACTACCTCAGCTCTCTCCATCTCACCAAAAGGGTCTCCATATTTTCTCGAAAACTTGACCATCGTGTTATTATCCCATCCATCGTAAAGCGTATCCCCATAGCTGAACATGTCCGAAACACGCGGCAGCGGCTCATACTCAACTTCAACACTGTTTGCAGCGTCTTGTGCCACATACAGGTCCTCGGCCACGACAGCGGCCACAGGCTCACCCACGTATCTCACCCGCTGGTTGGCTAGGGGAGAAACCTCCAAATTCCTGCATCCCTCAAACGGGAAAGAAAGGTAAAATGGTCTCACAATTTTACTCAACATACTCCATGTGAATATTTTGGCTTCTGAAGTGTTCTGCGGCGTTTTCAAACCACGTACAAAGGCGTGTGGGTAACTGCTTCTAACGAACACGCAGCGAAGTATATTCGGCAAAGCAATATCGTCGACGAAGGAGCCGCGACCTGTTAGATGTCTAACATCTCGTTTTGACATGTCTTTAAATATCCTTTATGTTTTCCCCGCATCTTATTTAACGTTTTTAGTCTTCACAAAAATTTTCTGTAAAGGCTTATAACCTATGAAATATCGTGGTATAAAACGTGAGTAGCGAGGAGCGGATTGTTAGGAGAAGAAGCCCAACCACTCTCGTCGCCTTGTTTATCGTCTCCGCCGCCATCACAGCAGTTCTCGGTGCTTTCGGAAGCATCGTCTTTCCATTTCTTGCTCCGATATCATCGTTCTATCCCGGTGTAGCCTTCCAAGTGAGCTTCGGAGTATGGTTCGGAATAATCGGAGCCTTGGCTGGAGGTTTTCTCGGGCCATTTATCGGCATAGTGCTGACGGGAACCTCGGCACCCATAGCCGCGGCTGTAGCTGTGGGAGACTTCTTCCAAGCCTTCATTCCGATGCTGGCGTTTCGATTGGGCAAGTTTGACCCACGTCTCAAATCCGGTAAAGACTGGACGGGACACATTATCTTCAACGTGATAATAGCCCAAGCTGTAGGCGCTACGATAGGTTCCGGCTCATTGGCAGCCTTCGGCGTCTTTCCATGGGAAATCTGGCCAATTGCGTGGCTCGGCTGGTTCGGCAGCAACGTCGTCGTCGTAGGCGTCATCACGACAATACTGTTCAAAGTCTTCTCAGACTACTTGATGAGAACAGCCCTCTACATCGAGAAATTCATCTAAGACATCATGGCGTTCATAATCAGCGACATCCTGAAGGGCTTAATCCTCTACACTCCTAAAAACTCTTTTTTTGTTAAAGTTCATCCAGCGGTTAAGCTGTTTGTCGTAATTGTGTTTAGTTTTGCCGCGTTGTTAACTCCGAGCCATAGCCTCGCCCTCGTCAACCTTATACTCATAGCGGTCACAGTAGTTGTGGCACGAGTTCCGGCGAAGGCTCTTCGTCTCTACACCTTTGTCATAGGTTGGATGCTTTTGGTTTCCTTCATCTTCTATAGTTTTTTCACACCCATACGCTCTGGTCCAGTTTTAGCGACCATCGGTCCATTGAGGATAGGCTATGAGAATTTTATGGCTTGGCTGCTTGTTGCACTCAAATTCCTTGCGGTCAGCTACGTAACGGCGCTTCTCTTAGCGACGACCAAGCACAGAGACTTGGCCGTTGCCCTGAGGACATGGAGGCTGCCCTACGTCGTCAGCTTCACCTTCGCATCTATTCTCCGCAATCTCGCAGTTGTCTCTGTTGACTTGTTCACCATCATAGATGCCCAGAGCTCCCGTGGACTCAACTTCCGCAAAGGAAACCCCATCCAACGGCTGGCTAAATTCGTCCGCGTCGGTATACCGTTGATATACGTATCTCTCAAAAGAACAGAGGAGATGAGCAACGCCATGGCCTCACGTGGGTTCAAAGTGCGCGGAAAGAAAACCATGTACTACATCATTCCTATGAGGATGAGGGATTATGTTGTCGCCGGGCTATTTACTCTACATCTCGTTATAGTGCTCGCAGTACTGCTGGGGTTGCTGCAGTTCCCAAACTTCTTATTTTTCTAGAGGAGATATGTGGGGCCGGTGCTACGGTAGTAAAACCTCGGCGGGTCAAACAGATACTCGTCTGGGCATGTGACTTTAAGTTGTCTGTTGTTCAGCTTTATGTTGCGGCGGCTTGGTCTCGAGTCTTTGCCCCTTAGTCCGACAAGGTTTCCGTCAACGATTACGCCTGCGATTCCTATCATGTCACCAGCTTCGATGCTTTCTAACGCGTCGTTGCCCACGCTTCCGGGAGGAGCATCCATTACCAGAAGATCGCCGGCACGGCCTGGCTCAATTTTTCCCATGTTGAACTCGCTGGAATATTTTCCGTAGCAGTCCAGTATGTTGCCTGTCGCTGTTGCTATGGCTTTTTCGGCGGGGAGTCCGCATACGGATGATAGGAACAAGATGGCTCGGTGTATGGCCACGGGTAGGTATCCCTGACCTGTTGGGGTATCGCTCCCCACAATTAGGCGCTTAAGCTGGTTTCGGGACTTTAGGTATTCATAGACGCGGAGCGCCATCTTCATGTTTCCATATGGGATAATCTCGAGTTTAGCTTCTCCGGTTCCATCTATCGCGGCTTTAACAACTTCCCAAGGTGGTGCTGTTGTCCCGCCGTTGATGTGAGCTATTTTGTCCGGCTTTATCGCTGAGACAAGCTCGGCGGTCATGTTTAAACTCTCAGGCAAAACCCCCGGTCCGAGGTTTGTGGAAACAAAGTACCCCAGTTCTCGCGCCCATGACACCATTTCCTGAATCTTTTTTGGGTCGTTGATGTTAGATGAGCCTCCTATCTGCCCGACGCGCCACACCCCCGCCTTACGTAGCTGCACAAAATCTTCACGTGTTAGCCCTTTGACAAGCATTATGGAGCCTGCGAAGACCTTCATAGCTCCTCCCGGTCTATAGTTTCGGTATGCTTTGTGAGATAGAACCGCTGTCGCCTTCACCCCCTCTGGGTCGGCGCCATAGAAAAGCGGCAACCCCTCAAACTGCAGCCACTCGTCAACGATGGTTGTTGTTCCTTGCAAAAGTGTTTCGGTGAGAAGACCGACCATGTGCTGCATCGGCGAAAAGTCGCCGAAGGATAGATGGGTGTGAGGGTCGATGAAAGTGGGTGACACAGTCATCCCGTCGGCGTCTATAACAACGTCTGCCGGGCCTTTACCAATTTCATCACTATACCCAACATCCTGAATAATGCCGTCAACTATTTTCACCGTGTCCGCCTTCAGAATCCCCCTATCCCAATCTCCGCTAACAAGCTTGCCTATGTTTGTTACGAGTGTTGTAACCACGCCGCCCTCATCGGATTATAGAGATTTATATTTATTGTTTAGAAAGGCCTTCACATTTTCAACAAATTCGTTAACTGAGAGAGCTGGTTCATGAAACCCGATGTTTGCCAAACGTGCTGATAAAATGGTGACCTGTGGAGGCTTGAGCTGAGCTTGCCTGAGTTTTTCAAAATCAGTTAACGCCTCCCGGGTTGGCTTATCCATAAAAACTTTCCCATCCTTCATAATTATGCATCTCTCCGCGTATTCAGCCACCAAACGCATGTTATGTGTAATGAACACGACAGTTCTCCCTTCTTTGTTAAGTTTTTTCAGTATCTCCATCACCTCATAGGACTGTCTCATGTCTTGTCCAGTGGTGGGCTCGTCGACCACAAGAGTCTCGGGCCTCATTGTCAAAACACTGCATAGCGCGACTCTAAGCCTGTCTGCTCTGCTGAGTAAAAACGGGTGAACATCTCGGTATCGTTCAAGCCCGAACAATCTTAGAATCTCGTCGACAACTTGCTTGACCTCGTCCTCCGGTGTGCCGAGGTTTCTTGGCCCGAACGCCAACTCCTCCCAAACAGTTTTCATACATAGTTGATGATCAGGGTTTTGGAAAACATATCCAACTTTTTTGGCAAGGTCTGCCACGGATACCTCACGGGTGTCCATGCGATGGACAATTATCTGCCCGCTTGTCGGCTTTAGCAATCCATTTATGTGTTTAGCGAGGGTTGTTTTTCCGGAGCCATTATGACCTATTAGGGCCACAAATTCGCCGCGTCTGATTGTGATGTTAATGTTGTTAAGAGCCACTATTCCGTTCGAGTAAACGTGGCTGAGGTTTTTTGCCTCGACTACAACATCACTGGACAAACTTTTTCACCGGTATCAATTTGTTCAACATCTGCTCGGCCTCCTCTAATGTTATAGGTATCTCTAATTCTTTTTTCAGTTCTCTTCTGAGGAGAAGAGTCAACTCAACCACTTGGGGTGATGGCACACCAGACTTGAAAACCTCTTCAGCGTCTTTGAAGAAACCACGGAAGTCTCCGTCATAGAGGATACGGCCACCATTCATCACGACAAGTCTGTCCGTGAAGGGTGCGAGTTCCTCCAAAATATGTTCAACCACGATTATTGTGATGCCCTGTTTCTTTAGGCTCTGCAGAACGTTAACCACTTCCTCTTTTCCAATGGGGTCAAGCTGACCAGTAGGCTCGTCGAGAACTAGGACCTTAGGCTTCATGGCGAGGGCTGCAGCTATAGCGACACGTTGTTTCTGACCACCGGACAGCTCATAAGGCGCCCTTTCCAACAAATCCTCGACCTTAACAAGCCTGGCAGCCTCGTAGACTCTCTCCCGCATATCCTCTAAGGGCAGTGCAAGGTTTTCAAGTCCGAAGGCTATCTCATCTTCGACAGACATCGTCAGAAACTGGCTTTCAGGGTCTTGGAAAACAATGCCAACCAAGCTGGCCATGTCAGAGCTGCCCAGGGTGGTAGTGTCTTTTCCGAAGACATACACTCTTCCCTTCAAAGTGCCGTTGTAATGATAAGGAATGAGGCCCGCCATCGTGAGGCATAGGGTTGTCTTGCCAGCACCCGTTGGTCCTGTAATTACCACAAATTCCCCCTCCCGGACGGAGAAGTTGATATCTGATAAAACCCATTCCTCGCTTGTCGCGTATTTCCACCAGAAGGACTTTATCTCTATAGGTATCTTATCCACTATGCCCCACATTTTAAGCGGCTATTTAAACATCTTTTGAACTTTTTCAACAACATCCCGAGGCAAGCTCGGAACATTTACCTGCGCGTTTTTCCAATGAGGTGGAGAGGTGGCGTCTATGACAGCTCTGCTTGTGAAGCCCGCTTTTTCCTGAGAAGGGTCAAGCATGTTCCCGTCAGTTATGGGGAACAAGTGTATACAACGGTCTGGCTGGCTGCGTGTGGCAACTGCCCAAAGCACTTGCATCTCGTCAAATACATCTATGTCGTCGTCCACGAGGATAACATATTTCACGTAAGGATTGGCTCCCATCAGAAGCATGGCGGCCCGTATCTGGACCCCTTCTTTCCACTCCTTATCCACGGAAAGAATTGCGACTAAATGTGTTCCCCATACTGGGAAGTTGATGCTCCTGACCTCAGGAATGGATTCCTTAAGTTTTTTGTATACATTGGCCTGCATTGGTAGGCCGCCGAGTAGAAGATGTTCAGACGAGTTGGTAGGGATGATTGTTTGAAATATGGGGTTCATACGATGTGTTATGCAGTCAATAGCCATAACGTTGCGGGTTGAGCGGCCCGAGACGTAGCCGGTATACTCCGAAAAGGGCCCCTCGTCTTCATAGACATTGGTCAATATTCGGCCCTCGAGAACTATCTCCGCGTTATAGGGCACATATACTTCATTTGTTTCACATTTAACCAGTTTAACCGGCTCTGAGCAGAGGGCGCCAGCCAATTTGTATTCATCGGTTGTTCTAGTGGCTGCGGCAAGGTAGAGTGTAGGATGACATCCGATAATCACGGCAACGTTGAGCCATGGTCGCCCAAGCTCGGTGGCTCTGTTAAAGTATCTCCATAGGTTACCTCGAGAATGTATGCTGACTCCGAGTTTGTTCCTATCCTTAACCATCAGTCTCGCATAGCTCAGGTTCACTTCACCGGTTTCAGGATGGTTTGCGACAACTATTCCCGCGGTTATGTATCGGCCACCATCTTCTACAAAGAACTTCAGAGCAGGCAATATGCTCAAGTCTACATCGTTAGAAAAATATTTCACCTCCTTGACAGGACCAGTTGAAACATACTCTGGTTCAACACCAGCCCTTGTCCGCTCAAGCCATTTATCATAAAAATTCCACACATCAGAGCCAATCATCCTCGCCACACGAGCCCTTGAGCCAAAGATGTTGGCGACAACAGGCATATCATAGCCGTGAACTTTTTCAAAAAACAAGACGGGATTACCTTTTCGCTCAAACATTTTCCAGACAGCGGTTATCTCATATTCATGTGAGACCGGCTCTGAGATTTTCACAAATTCCTCTGGATAATTTTGTCTAAGGTCTTCGAGATAGTGGCGCATGTCTTTCATAATTCGAAGGCATAGCATGATGCTTTTATTTATTTACGATTTTATTTGAATCGTTATAAACAGGTATTCCGCGTCCAGTAGCTATGCGGCTTGGTATCGCTCTTGTTCCGGAGTTTATTGGGAGGGCTAAGACCGTGGCATGCGGTGTTTCCGCGGAAGAGGTTGGATACGATTCTGTTTGGGTTCCTGAACATTTGAATGGCGGTGAAGCCTTCTCGTTACTGGGGGCGATAGCGGCGAAGACTTCTAAGATAAGGCTTGGAACGGCGGTGGTTAGCATAAACCTCCGTCATCCAGCGGTAACAGCTCTCGCAGCCGCGACTCTGAACGATGTTTCAGGAGGCCGCTTTACATTGGGACTTGGTTTAGGTGATTTGACCCAGCTTAGAAGCTCTCTCGGCATCGTTAATGACAAGCCTGTGAGGTCGATGGTTGAGGCTGTAAAAATTTGTAGACAAATATTTGGAGGGAGCTCCCATTTCGAAGGCGAAAGGTTTCGCTCCCATCTTCACCATATCATGAGGCCTACAAGCTCCCCGAAAATATTCATGGCTGCTGTGGGTGAACAAATGCTTAGAGCAGCCGCCAGGTACGGCGATGGAGTAATCTTCTCCATATTCCTGTCACCCGAATCTGTAAAAAAATCAACAGCGGTGATTAAGACCGCACGTGGGCTCTCGGCTCGACGTGATGATTTCGAGTTTATGGGGTTGTTGGCAACGGCTTCAGAGAAGCACATTCAACAATTAAAAGAATTGGCTGCTGTTTTTCTCTCATGGCCAGGCCGGGCTAAACAATCTCTCCCTATTTATTTGTTCAACAAGGTAGATGTTGAGAAACTAAGCTTGCTTGTGTCAAGAGGTGAGACGGGAAAAGCGGCTGAATTGGTGGATGATGAAGTGCTTGAGGAATTGGCATGCATCGGCTCCCTCAAAACAATTCGCAGAAAAATTGGAGAATTTGTCGACGCTGGTGTAACTTATCCGGTTCTGTATCCTGTAGGTGATGCCAAAAGGTTCTTGAAAAAATAGGTTTAAATTATTCGAGAGGGATAGAAAGACGTGGTCAAAGCATTATACATAGGTGTGGCTGTTCTTGTTGCGGCCGCTGTGGCTTTCGCCGTTGTCTTTGGTGTGGGTTCTCTGCCTGAGGTTTCCGACATATCTATGAGAAAAGGCACAAACAGCGCCGGAATCTTCTTTGACCTTCACAACAGAGGGTTTCTGCGGGACTGTGTTGTAGGTGTGGAGGTTTTGGGCGAGGGACACATGGGTGAGGAGGTTCTTCTGGCCGAGCTCCACAGAACGGTCATGGAGGACAATGTCATGAAGATGGTGAAGGTTGACAAGGTCTGTGTCGAGCCTTTCAGCACGGTTAAAATGCGTGGAGCCGAGGGAGAGGGATACCATGTCATGGTCTTCGGCGAACTAGAGCATTTCGACAGCTTCCACGTACATCTCAAGATGGAGAGCGGCAAAGTCATCCACTTCTACGCCCAGCCCACCGGAGCCGGTTCCCAGCACACCCATTAAACACCACGTCCCTGGTCAATCTAAGGCAGAATATATAAAGGGGGAATTATAGGGGATTGACGATGTCGGCAAAACCACACATGAACCTTGTGGTCATAGGACACGTTGACCACGGAAAATCGACGACGATGGGTCATTTTCTATACAAGATGGGGGCTATCGACGAACGCACGCTGAAGACCTACGAGGAGGAGGCGAAGAAGATAGGCAAGGAGAGCTTCAAGTATGCTTGGGTGCTTGACAGGGTTAAGGAGGAGAGGGAGAGAGGGCTAACAATAGACCTTGCCTTCCAGAAATTTGAGACAAGGAAATATTACTTCACGCTGATCGACGCGCCTGGGCACAGAGACTTCGTCAAGAACATGATTACAGGAGCAAGCCAAGCTGACGCAGCGATATTGGTTGTCTCCGCGAAGAAGGGCGAGGCTGAGGTCGGCATAGCTCCAGGCGGACAGACCCGTGAACACGCCTACCTCTCTTTCGTTCTCGGCATCAGGCAGATTATTGTCCTTATAAACAAGATGGACGATAGCTCGGTGAACTGGTCGAAGGAAAGGTATGAAGAAGTTAAACAGATGGCTGGTGACCTTCTAAAAACCATCGGCTACAACATCGCCAAGATAAACTTCATACCTGTATCCGGCTGGCTGGGAGACAACCTGACCGAGAAAAGCTCCAACATGCCTTGGTACAACGGCCCCACCTTACTCGAGGCGTTGGACATGCTGGAGGAGCCGCCAAAGCCTATAGACAAGCCTCTGAGGATACCGATTCAGGGTGTCTACTCAATCAAAGGCGTTGGAGTTGTCCCAGTTGGGAGAGTTGAGCAAGGGATTTTGAAACCGGGCGACATAGTGGCGATTTATCCAGGGGGGTTGAAGGCTGAGGTCAAGTCGATAGAGATGCATCATCAGTCGCTTCAGCAGGCGATTCCCGGCGACAACATCGGGTTCAACCTGAAGGGTGTTGAGAAGAACCAGCTGTCCCGAGGAATGGTTGTCACAAAGCCCGATACACCCATACCCGTGGCCAAAGAGTTCATCGGACAGATATACGTCATCTATCATCCGACGGCCATAGCTGTTGGATACACGCCGGTTCTCCACATACACACGGCGCAAACCGCTGTCAAGTTTGTTGAGCTTATCCAAAAGATGGACCCGAGGACAGGCCAGGTAACGGAGAAGAACCCATCTTTCATCAAGACCGGTGACGTAGCGGTTGTGAGACTAAGGCCGCTGAACCCAGTCGCACTGGAGCCGGCAAGCGTGTCGCCTGAGCTGGGGCGCTTCGCCATAAGAGACAGCGGAATGACCGTTGCGGCAGGTGTGGTGAAAGAGATAACCGAAACAGCCCAATAAACAATTTTCTTTATTTTTTTATTTTGTCGTCATCTGCATCTCAATAGCAACGTCATCGGGTATCTGTATCCGCATTATCTGACGCATCACTCTCTGGTCGGTTATGCCGAGGTCTATCAGCCTACGGTGTATACGCATCTGATGTTTTCGCCATGTTTTAGTACCCTCTCCGCATGGGGATTTGCGGGTGGGTATAACCAGTTTTTTCACTGGAAGAGGTATGGGTCCCGATATCTTGGTGCCTGTTTTCTCAGCGATGTCCCTTATCTCTCTGCACACCTCCTCGAGCTTAGAGAGGTTTGTGCTGGTCACTTTGATTCTCACTATTTGCGTCATCGCGGTCTAACCAACTATGGGTCTTGAGCCAAGGTAAAAACCTTAACTTCAGAGAGCCCTACGCGTCACGTCGCTGTGTCTGAACCGAAGCCACGCAATGAGGAAAAACACGGTGGAGTATATGAAGATGCTTGCCGCGGCGAGCCACAGGTTCTCGGCACCTAAACCGGTGAAGGGGGCGCCGGGTGTGTTTAAGCTCAGTCCCAGGGCGTCGGTTAAGATGGTAGGTGTCAGCCCCGTAGAAGCCCATGAGGGTAGAAATCTCACAACCTCTCGGAGCGTCAAGTCTCCCGCGATTAAGGCAACGAAGTTTGCATAGGTTTCGACCAAGACCGACGCGAAGAAAACTGCTCCCGCAACAATGGTCGACATCATGCTTCTCCTCAGAAGCTCTCCAAAAGCGAGACCAATCGCGTAGAAGGGTGCGGCCGAGGCTATAGAAGCCGCGAGGGCTATGGGAAATATCTCAACTTTGCTCTGCGGCCCGAAAACATACCATGACACCGAGAGGGAGAGTATGGAGTAGGTGAAGACGATTAGGAATAGAAGGACTAGGCCGCCGACTGTTTTGCCGAGGAAGTAGCTGCTTCTCTTAAGGGGCCGTGTCATCCAGTAGTCCGCTGTTCCCAGTTCATACTCCTCCGCCGAGGTGGAGGAGCCTATGGTGAGGGCGAGCACATGAAGAAGGCCTGCAGATGGGGCTATTATCCCCAGCGTCCAAGCCGCTCCAGAGAAGGTTTCTATAAACTGCGGCGGCAGCCTCGTCAACACAAGATATAGGCCTAATTCGAGGAGAAAAGTTATGGCCACTAGTATCAGAACCCTTCGCCGTGCAAGGCTTTTTCGCAGCTCATACTCTATGAGGATGAGAGGGACTTTAGCCGCTGACAGATTCCTTCACCCTGTTGATGAACACCTCTTCAAGGGAGGGCTGTGATATCCTGAACTCTCTTAACCCGTAGCCGAGGTTTACAATTTTTTCTGCGATTTTTTCACGTGGGTCGAGTGAGGAGTCGACGGAGATGACGACTTTGTTTGCTTCGAAGGCGACTTCGAGAACGCCGGAAATTTCTTCAAGAGCTTTGGCGAGTTTCCCGTCTGGCTCAGAGACAAGCTCAGCAACAACCTTGGTTTCTGGACTGTTGTTTAATATGTTCATTACCATGTCTTCGAAGACGGTTTTACCCATGTAGACCATGGCTACTCGGTCGGAAAGTCTCTGAACTTCGTAAAGCTCGTGTGAGGAGAAGATGATGGTTTTGCCCTGTTTTCTGAGCTGGAGTAGAACGTCGCGGATGTGGGCTCTGCCGACGGGGTCTACTCCGAGCATCGGCTCGTCGAGGATGAGTAGGGGAGGGTCTCCTACCAGAGCTTGTCCGATGGAGAGACGCTGCACCATACCTTTTGAGAAGTTTCCGATTTTTCTGTCGGCGTGGTTAACTAACCCCGTCAAGTCAAGAATCCGCCTAACCTCGTTATCAGCGTCTTTTCCGATAATTTTTTTCATGTTGCATGTTACGCGAAGAAGTTTCTCGGCGGTGAAGAATGGTGGATAGTTTGGAATTTCGGGGGAGTAGCCTATCTTCTGGTTGACTTTCTCCGGGTGGCTGTATGGGTTTAACCCGTAGACAGATACTTTTCCTCCGCTGGGTTTCAGCAATCCCAGTATGGCGCGTAGAGTGGTGGTTTTGCCTGAGCCGTTGGGCCCCACGAGACCATAAACCTCCCCCTCGCCTACATGTAGGGTTATGGGGCCTATTCTTGTTCCATCACCGTAAACCTTGGTGAAAGAGTCGACGACTACGACGGGGTTCTTAGACATAGTGAGCCTTTCTCTCCCCAGGCTCCGCGGCTCTCCCTTTTCTCCGCATGCTCAAAAATGATACAGCACCTATTGTCGCCAGCCCAGCGGCCAGCACCGCCCCGACTCTGTCAAAGTAAGCCGAGGAAGCTGTGGCTTGTTCCTGAACAACAATCCGCTGCCCACCCATCTCGAAGAATTCTCCAGAGACAGATGGAAACGCTGCGAAAAATGAAGCAGGCGTGGCTGTGAGAGAGAATGGTGAGATGGCTGCGGTGATGTTGAATGCTGAGAGATCTACATTGCTTTCCCTGAGGCTCATCTTGAATGATGCTGTTTTCTGTCCCGTTTCTGTGTAGACAAGGTCAACACTGTAAACAACCTTTGAGGAGGCGATGTTTTCGATAACTCCCTCAAGCCTCGCAGATTCACCAACTCTATCCACAGTCGCGGACACACGATAAACCTCAGTCACATACTCAAAGCCTGAGACCGCTCTAAGCTCCTCGCCCACCTTCTCGACAGAAAGGGTTAGACTAACGTTATCTCTGCGGAAGCTGTACACACCCTCATAGGCAGACAAGTCCACGGCAGGTGGGGAAAAGTAGCTGCTCGGCACATTCTTCTCAATTGTAGCGACACCGTCGTTGAATGTTGCCACGCCTCTTAGACGCAGCCTCCCATCAGGCAAAACATCGAGCACGGAGAGGGAGAACTCTCCAGAGACCGTTTCACCATCGCTTTTCGTCAACACATAACTATACGAAAAATAGTTATCCTTCTCAAAACCCGTCGCCGTAGAGAAAAACATCAGCACGAGAAGAAGTAATCCTAAAAAGAATCTCATCGATTTAACATTTGCAGCAGAACAATTTAAAGGTAGCCAATTTACACGACTGGTACAGCCATGGAGATGGATTTGACGACTCTGCGGGCTGAGTCACGTCGTCTAGCGGTGGAGCTTGTGAAGGTGCTCGCAGCTCGTAGAGAGATAGTGAACAAAATTGCAGAGCATAAAAAAACACTGGGGGTGGAAGCTGTTGCACCCGATGTCGAGAAAGAGGTTAGAAGAGCCATGCTTGAAGAAGCCGCTAAACACGGCATACCCGAAGAAACCATCAACCGCATAGCAACCATTATCTTCTCTGACGCAGTTGAGCAACAGACGTCAACACCAAAACAGAAGCTCACACATTTCGACATTTTGAGAAGAGCTGTCGAGCTTCAGAAAAACGGGCGCGAGGTTCAGAGACTCGAAGTCGGTGAACCAGACCTAGGCGCGCCGCCGGAGGTAAGACACTCTGCAGCGAACGCTCTTTTGGAGGGATACGCAAGATACATAGACTCACGTGGGCTTGCTGAGCTGCGTGCACAGATAGTCAACCAAGTTTATGAAAAGCATGGGTTCGAGATAACTCCTGAAAACGTGGTTATCACCCCCGGTGGAAGGTTCGCCATCTACCTCGCAGCCAAAACTTTACTGCGTGAGGGTGATGAGCTTCTCGTCATAGACCCGTCTTGGCCGATGTACAGGCAGGTGGCCCCGTTTGTGGGAGCAAGGTCTGTGCACGTCAAGACATTGTTTGAAGACGGCTGGACACCGTCCATCGACGCAGTAGAAAGACACATCAGCTCCTCAACCAAGGCAATCATCCTCAACTACCCCAACAACCCCACTGGAAAAATCCTCGACCGAACAACCTTCAACAAACTCGTCGAACTCGCCACAGACCACGGCATCACCGTCATAAGCGACGAGGTCTACGCAGACTACGTCCGAGACGGACACGTCAGCATACTCGACAACGACCTTGGGAAACAACATGTCTTGATACAATCCTTCTCGAAGAGCTATGGAATGACAGGCTATAGAATCGGATACGTCATCGCCGACAAAAATCTTGTAGCGAAGATGGCGTCGATAATCGGCTTAGTCATCACATGTGTTCCAGAGTTTATTCAGAGAGGAGCTCTGACGGCCCTGGGTCTCCGGGATGCGCCGAAAGAATATGCGGCCATTATGATGCGTAGGATGGAGAAGGCTGTTCACGAGCTCGAGAAAATCGGGGCAGAATTTTATAGGCCAGACGGAGGGATGTATGTCTTTCCCCGCATAGGGAAACTGGGCGAAGACGCCATGGCAACTGCCTTTGAATTACTTGAGTCAAAAGGTGTAGCGGTTGCGCCGGGTTCACTGTTTGGAGGCTACGACGATTTTATCAGAATCTCTCTGGGAGCACCCGACGAGTCGATAGTTAAAGGAATCAGGCTTCTCGGCGAGTTTATCGCGGAAAAAGGTAGGGCACGTGGATAGGAAAAGGGCCCTTGTCATCGGCGCAGGTCCCATGGGTCTCTGGATGGCGCGAAACCTTGCAAGAAGAGGTTACAGCGTAGCGATATATGACAAAAACAGGAACAAGCTAAAAAAGATAGAGGGCTATGGAATCTCGGCAGCGAAATCCCTGAAAGAAGCTCTTTCCACCAGCAGCCTAATCGTGTTAGCGGTCGGGGCTTCTAACGCAGCCGCCCTCCTGCCAAAGCTAATGTCTACAGTCAGCGGAAAAACAATCCTCGACATCTCCTCGATCAAAACACCGGTGGCCAAGGCACTCGCCAAACATCAAAGCAACAGCAACATGGTTGTTCTTGTTCACCCTCTATTTGGCCCAGGAACCAAAAAACTAAAGGACAAAAACATCGTTTTCATCCCGTTCAGAAAACCAATCGAAGAATACAGAGTCTGCGAAGAAGTTTTCCATCCATGCAAAATATTGCGGATGAGCGTCGAAACACACGACAGGAAGATGGCTTCGGCGATGGCTTTGCCGCGGCTCTTGATCCTTGCCCTGCTCAAGAGCTGGAGCATGGCTGATGTGAAGCCTCTCACAGTCAGCCAAAAAGCCCTCATGCTGGTCGCCTCACCAATGCTCAGCGAAAGCCCCAACCTCTTCAAAGAAATCACCGAGAAAAACCCATACACCGAAGAAACCTTAACAGACGCGGTGAAAACACTAAACCAGTTTAGAAACAATCCCTCGACAGCGTCAAGAATCTTCAAACAGCTACAGACCAAAAAACTCGTGAAAGGCTATGCCAAAATCTACCAACTCCTAGAAGAAGCCGCCTCCAAAACAGTGTAGACATTATTAACAGGTCGCGCCAAGCTGGAGACATGAAGGACGACCAGTGCCTAAGAATTGTTTACTCTAAGAGGGAGACCCGCGAGTTCCTCGACAAACCGGTTGACATGGAGACAATCAGTAAAATTCTAGAGGCGGGGAGGCGTGCGGGAAGCGCCAAAAACAGGCAGCCGTGGCAATTCATACTCATAAGAGACAAAGAAAACCTGCAGAAGCTCTCTGAATACGGACAGTTTGCACAGCATCTTCCCAGCGCCGCGTTCGCCGTAGTCATAACAATACCCGACACATATTTTCAGGACAGGTTTGACGCGGGAAGAGCGGCTCAGAACATGATGCTGGCTGCACACATCCTCGGCCTAGGCTCATGCCCAATAACCCTCCACAGCGAAGAAAAAGCCAAACACTATCTCAACATACCGGGCGACCAACGCATAGCCATCTGCATAGCATTCGGACACCCCAAACCATCCAAACCACTAGGCAAAATAATCAGAAAACCACTACAAGAGATACTCCACATAGAAAAGTACGGCGACCAGCCGAAAAGCTAAGCTTTTTAGACGACCAACAAAAAATACATCCGACAATAGATGCCGGGGTCCCCAAGCCTGGTATGGGGCTGGTCTGCTAAACCAGTGGCCTTTGGCCGCGCGGGTTCAAATCCCGCCCCCGGCGGATAAACTGCCGCCCATACGGTTATTCTTTCCACCAGATTTCTGTGAGCCGTTTTTTGATTATCAAAGGTTTTAGGTAGTGGATGGTTTTCTCCAATCCATCTTCCTGGCTCATCACGGGGTCTTCGTGCTCGTAGCTCATGACATAGTCGTAGCCCACTTCCGCGAACGCGGTGATGACTCTTTTCCACGGAACCTGTCCCCATCCAGGTATTCTAAACCTGAAGCCTCTACCAGGCCTTAGCCAGCTACCTGTGGGAATCGCTCCTGATGTTGGTAGATTTTCGGCCACAAGCTCCCCGTCCTTTGCGTGTGAGTGGAAGATTCTGTCTCCGAATTTTTTGATGAAGACAACTGGGTCAATGAGCTGCCATACCAAATGGCTTGGATCAAAGTTGAACCCAAACTCCTTCCTCCAATTAATCGCTTTGAGAGCCTGTTCCGCTGTTTCCACGTTATAAGCCAGTTCCTGCGGATGAACCTCGTGTGCAAACTTGACGCCGCAGCTGCTGTAGTAATCCAGTATCTCTCCCCATCGTTCAGCGAACAATTCGAAATAGGACTCGAAAATCTTGTCATATCCGAATGGGAAGTTGTACCATGCCCCCCAGTTGGGGCACCCTATAAAACCCACTACAACGGGGACATCAAGTAGGTTGGCGACATCACATGTCTTTTTCATTCTCTCGATGCCATACTTCACCTTCTCTTCAGGACTTCCTCTATAGACAGCATCGGTCGAGGCGTCATGAGGCCCCAATACCAACTGTCCTTCAAGATGGTTAGATACAGCCGAAATGAATAGATTGTTGTCTTCTGTTACCCGTTTTATTTCCTGAGCACCTCCGCCCAAGGCCTTGTCTATGTCTAAATGCAGGCTTCCTCGCCAGCATGCAAGTTCGACTGCCTCATAGCCAAGAGACGCGACTTTTGGGACAACTTTTTCTAAAGGAATTTCATTGTATAGAACCGTAAAAACGCCTAACTTCATCGTGTATGTCTTTTTCTGAACCTTTATATGCTTTAATAAACTAAAAAATGTTAGGGTGTTTCAATGGTGTGTCCTTTGCCGGGCCCGGTGGGACTTGAACCCACGACCTCCGGCTCCGAAGGCCGCCGCGCTATCCATTCTGCGCCACGGGCCCTGCTGTTTATTATGTTGCCGATGGTTATAAAATGTGGTGGCCCGGGGTCATAGTGTCAGGAGTCCGTGGATGAACAGTGGTATGAAGACGAGGCTTAGTGTGTTGAGGAGTTTGATGAGTATGTGGAGGCTTGGTGCGTAGGTGTCTTTCATGGGGTCGCCGACTGTGTCGCCTACCACGGCTGCCTTGTGGGCGTCTGAGCCTTTCCGACCCGCTATCTCGAGGTATTTTTTGGCGTTGTCCATCGCCGCTCCTCCGTAGAAGCCGAGTATGGCCAGAGGAATGGCTGAAACTGTTGCTCCGATGACGAGTGCGCCCACAGCCCTCCAGCCCAGGAATATTCCAAGCAGAATGGGTGAGAGTGTGACGATTAGTGTTGGCGCGACCATCAGCTTAAGCGCTGTCCGAGTTGAGATGTCTACGCATCTTCCATACTCTGGTCTTGCTTTGCCTTCGAGGATGCCCTTTATCTCCCTAAACTGTCTTCTCACTTCTTCAACCATTTGGAAAGCTCCTATGCCGACCGCTTTGACGGCGTATCCTGAGAAGAGGAATGGTAGCATGGCTCCTATGAAGAGGCCTATGAGGATGGCTGGAGTGTTGAGCTGGAGCTGGGTTGAGAGCTGCTCGATGTTGGTGAGTAGCTTCGTTGAGAGCTCGGGGGTGAGGTGGCTTAGCTCGATTATGCCTGCCATGTATCTTCCGACTTCGAGGAGGAAGGCTTGGAAAAGCAGAAGAGCTGCGAGGGCGGCTGAGCCCATGGCGTAGGACTTTGTCAGAGCCTTTGTGGTGTTGCCGAGTGCGTCAAGGGGTTCGAGCCTATCTCGTATTGTTTTGGGTGCGTTAGCCATCTCAGCTATTCCTCCGGCGTTGTCCACAATCGGGCCCAGGCCATCCATCGTCAGAACAAAACCAGCTGTTGAGAGCATTCCCATCGTTGCCATGGTTGTGCCGAACACCCCGCCGAGGAAGAGGTCGGGTAAGCCGACAGTTCTTGCCCACTCGATTCCGAGAAGGAATGAGATGGCTATCGCTATGACGACGGTTATCACAGGCAGGGCTGTCGAAATCATTCCGACTGAGAGGCCTGAGACAACTGTGAGAGCGGGGCCTGATTCGCTGTTTGTTGCGATTAGGCTGACATGCCGTGATTTGAGGCTGGTGTATATTTCGCTGTAGAACATGATGAGAATTCCCGCCACCAGCCCCACTAACATTGTGACGAAGAGTGGAAGGAACCCGCCTCCGAAGACCGTGCTTGTTACGAGATACATCAGTACAGCCGCTACGATGGATGTGATGATTAAGCCGTTGCGTAGAGGCTCTATGGATTCTTTGAAGCTTTTCTGATAAAGGGCCCATCCAACGCCCGCGAGTGTGGCGATGACGCCTACCGCTCTCACAACGAGGGGGAGAACCACGTATGTCTCGTTGATTTTCTCAAAAAGTATGATAGATATGATGAGTGCGACAATCATTCCCCCAAGGTTTTCAGCGGTCACGGATTCGAAGAGGTCTGCTCCTCTTCCAGCCTCGTCGCCAACGTTGTCGCCCACTTGGTCAGCTATCACAGCGGGGTTACGCGGGTCGTCTTCAGGTATCCCTGCTTCAACTTTGCCCACCAAGTCGGCACCGATATCGGCGCTCTTCGTGTAAATACCGCCTCCCAGCTGCGCGAAAAGCGCTGCTAGGCTCGCGCCGAAGCCGAAACCGGCCAGCACGCCGGGGTCGCGGAAAACGATGTAGAGAATAGTTAGCCCGAGCAGGCTCATGGCTATTACCGCTAGGCCGAGGGCTGCTCCGCCCATGGTTGCGACTCTGAGGGCGCTCACAGAGTCTTTGGATGCGGCGTAGGTTGTGCGGACGTTTGCCCTTGTGGCGGAGTCCATGGCTATTGTGGCCGCGATGAGAGAAAAGGCCACGCCGAGGAGGAAGCTGCCGCCTATCTGGAGGCCGTAGACAAGCCCTCCCATCTGCGGAAAAGCCGCGAAGCTGACGATGATGAGTATGAAGATGAAGATGCTTATGGTGAAGATGGTTCTGTACTGGCGTTTCAGGTAGGCGATGGAACCTTCTCTGATAGCTGCCCAAACAGAGACAAACTCGGGCCCACCTTTCGGATAGCGGTTAACGAGTGCGACGAAGCCGACAGCAGAGAGAGCGCCTAGTGCGCCGAGAAGTAGGGCGATTGTTAGAAAATCTACCATCATCTCGGCGGATGAAGTTTTCCCTCTTCTATAAGAGTTTAATGAGAGCTTGTTGTAGGGTAAGCGATATATTGGGCTAAAAGGCTCTTACTTTTTGTGGATGAGATTCTTCCGCCGGGACAGGTGTGGGCGAGGAACTGGGTTATCTACTCTGCATTGGGGACTCCGAGAATAGATGTGGAGAGTTACAGGCTTCGTGTTACAGGCCTTGTTGAGGAGCCTCGTGAATACAGCTATCAGGAGCTTCTCGAGATGGCTGATGTCGAGTATGTTAAGCCTTTCCACTGTGTGACCAAGTGGAGCATAAGGGATGTGCGTTGGACGGGTGTCAGCCTGAAGAGGTTGCTGGAGAATTCGCGGGTCAAGAGGGAGGGGAAGTGGCTGATGTTTGTTTGTGCGGATGGATACACCGCTCCAGTGCCGTTGGAGGATGCTTTATCCGATGACGCGATTGTCGCGCTTAAGATGGATGGGCGCCCGCTCGAGGTTGACCAGGGTTTCCCAGCGAGGCCGTTTATTCCGCATCTCTATGGATGGAAGAGCGCCAAATGGCTTGTCAAGATGGAGGTGCTGCCGACCTATGTGGATGGATACTGGGAGATGTATGGATATCACGAGAGAGGCAATGTTTGGGGGGAGGAGAGGTTTAAGGGCATGGGGTTCAGACACGCACTAAGAAAGGCCGCGGGGATCATTCAGAGGGGAATTTGAGAAACTTTGGCCAATTAGTCCTAGCCGACCCGACGTAAAGCACGGGCTTATACACTCTGAAAGCCCAGTATTCGCCGAAGTCATCCAAAGCCCTTGCATCAACGACCTCTGCGACATAAAGTATGTGGTCGCCTGTGTCAAGACGTGTTGCGACTCGGCATTCGAGGTATGCGCTTGCGTCGCGGAGGATGGGAGCTCCTGTGTTTTCGCCAGGCCTATGCATTAAGCCGCATTCCTTTAGTTTGTCGACTGTTGAGGCTGCGGCGGGTTTTGATAGTAGCTCCATTTTTTCCACGTGTTCATGGGAGAGCCAGTTGACTGAGAAGTGCTGCGACTTCTCCACGAGCTGGGTTGTTGTGTGGTTTTTTCCGAGGGCGGTGGCGACTCTGGGTGGGTTGAATGAGACGGGCATGATGCTTGAGGCGAGAAGTCCTCCGACTCTTTCTCCATCTGTTGCGGCGATGACTGCGGCTACCTGTGGGTAAAAAAGCCTGTGAAACCTCTCAAACGGAACCTTGTTCAAATCCATCCCCGCATGTGAGAAGTTGATATGCTTCGTCAAGGGATGAAATTCTCCTGATGTTTGGAGCGGGCTTGACTCTCCTGTTCCAGTTCTGGTCGTAGAGGAAAACCGTGCGCCGTGTGTTTGCAAGTTTCTCGGCGAGATGGGGGGAGTCGTCGATGTAGACGTCGTAGATGAAGCTGGTCTTGCTTGCTTTGAGGGGCACCCACATGAACCGTCTATACTTTATGCCATGCTGTTTAAGCCACTGCTTGACATACTCAACTGTCTCGGCGGGTCTCTGAGTCAAAATATCCACATCCCCCACCTTATTCAGTTGCTCAACATCTTCGGCGACATCATCTTCGATGGGCTGGAGCTCGGTCCATCTTCTCCAGCTCCGGGTAATCAGGTCTATAAACTCTTGACGCGTCATAGAGAGCTTGACCCAGAACTCCCACTCAGTTATCATGTCACGAGATATACGGTGTCCCGTATCCTCCTCATAAAGCCTGATAATCATCCCCGCGAGGTCGGCGAGGACACCGTCAACGTCGAGCGCTATTTTCATCGCCGTCTGCCCCGTAATGCTTGGCGAGAAGGGCTGCGATGTAAACACTTCTCAGCTCCTCTTTTAGATATAACTCCAGGATTTCTGCGAGTTTCGATGGCTTGGACCTTATCAGACGCATGCTGGGTCTCCTACGTTTCTCGAGCATGGTTCTAGCCAGCAAGTCGCCTGGTTCGATGCTTCTCCTGAGGCTGAGAGATTTCTCCACCGAGTCGAGAGACAGGTCGCTTGAAAGCTTTTTCTCGAGAAGAGGCCGCACATCCAGCAGCTGTCCACTATGCTTTAGCCCGGTTAACAAGGCACGTAGGCTGGAGAGACCCGTCTCTTCAAGAACTGATTGGAGGGTTTCAAGGCTGTAGACCGCCAAGGCAAATCCTTTGTCAACCAGGCTGCTGAGCTCCGAGAGGATGGGTGAAGTCGACTCGGTTGGGGAACCCATCTCAAAAACGCCTGTGTAGACTTTATTCTCCTCGCCGTCGAAAATACCGATACAGAAGAGGCCTGCGCGAAGGTCCTCTCTGAGAAGGAGAGGAACAGCGGCGACCGAGGCTAGTTTAAGGGCCCTCGAGGGCCTGGGCAGGCTGACAACAGTCGGGCCCAGCTGCAACGCTATCCTCTCCCGAGCAAGCACATAGTCAATAATCTTAAGCGCATAACTTCTCGCCGTCTCCCAGTCAAGTTTCCGAGCAAGAAAATCGGCGTAAACCTCTTCATCGATTTGCTGAAGAATTATCTCGTCAAGCTCATCCGGCGTGTATTGCTCAACATCTCTACGGAGAGCTCTCCAGTCTATTGTTGGAAGATGGCCCGCGCATTCGCCTTCATAGAATCTGACAAACTTTCTTTCCGCCAACACAATCATGTCAAACTTCATAATCATGAGTGAGAGGTGATGTATTCTTCTCAATACTATGAGGATGAATGATGCGCCTAGGCGGAGAAGAGCTGTGTCGTCTAGGGGTGAGGCTTCGACAGCGTAGCCGTAGGTGTAGTCCCCGTAGATTCCATATGTTGGTGTGGGGACCTCGACAACTTTCGCATCTCTTGTCACGTAGGTGCGGTCGCCAATCGTCATCAGTCTTCTGCGCCCCGAGTAAATCCTCCACTCCACTCTCTGTGGAAACTCCGTGAACTGGCCGAAGCCGTTTGAAGGTAGTTGAGCGACAAGATGTATAACGGATTTTATGTTTCCTCTGTGAAAGTCCCGCACAACATTCGGCTCCTCCCCCCATCTCTGCTTTATACGCTGATATTCCTCCAGAACCGGTGCCAACGCATCATGTCGCCGCAGTCTGCTTTCGTTAAGAGAGTCAACAACTACCGCTGTAACAATCCGCCCCATTCTTCCGCCTGTCCTCATCTCGGCCACAACTCCGTCACTGCTGGGGTCAAAGGCCCCGGGCTGAAACTTCTCCACCAAGTCAACATGCGAGATGTCCTCGAGGTTACGGAGGCCGCCGTCCTCCGATGTTCTCCATCTCTTCACACCATAAGGGGGCGCAAACTCGTAAAAATTCATCTTAACCCACGCCATCTTTCCCGTGTAGGTTAGTTCACCGTCTTTCTCGAGGCCGAGACCTCGGAGAAAAAGCACATCCTCTCTTGAAAGCATTTTCCTTTTGTGTGGTGATTGATAGTCGAAAAGTGTTTTGAATAGTTTTCGGTAATCATTGTCACGGTGGGCGAGGGTCTTCTCAAGAGGTAGTTCTGTCCATTTGCGGAAAACTTCTACGCCTCGGCTTAGGAGGTCTCTGTCCCACTGGCTAAAAGGTATGACTATCGTCTCTGTCCAAGGTATGTCGGGTCTCCTACCCTTACGCCCCTCCCGCTGCCAGTACTCGCGCACGGTTTGCGGAAGCCCGAGGTGGACCACTCGCCGTATCAAGCCTATGTCTATTCCTTGGCTCAGTGTTCTCGGTGTGAAGATAAGTTTAACCACACCCTCTCGAGCGGCTTGCTCAATCTCTCTACGCTGAGTTCTAAGAAGAAGATGATGATGGCTGGCAACTCTGGGAGACTCGCCTGTCTCTTTTTTTATTTTCCGAGCAAACTCCTCTGCAGAAGCTATGCCCGTGGTGAAAACCAGCGTCAAAGCCTCGTCATCGACATAGTGTTTGATAATCTCTGAGGGGTCTCCGAAATAGTCGGGAAAATCTACTCCAGCAGCTTTAGCCGTCTCTACAACCTTGAAAAAGCTGCGTCGAAACTCTTCAAAGTCGTCAAGAGCTTTCAGAATGTCTCGGCCAGCTCCCGCTTCTACGAGTTTGTCGCGTTGAGCAGCTATGGTTGTCCAGATTTTTTTCAGCGATTTTCCCAGAACAAGATATGTTCTGTTTTCGGAGCGGTAGGGCTGTCCATCCACGATTGCTGTTTTTCTACCGTTAATCTCTGTGAGGATTTGAGCCGCTTCCGCGGGGTCAGCTATCGTGGCCGTCATAATTACAAGCTGAAACCGAGGGTTGACGTATTCGTGAAGAATCTGAGCCATGCCGAGAAGGATAGCGATGGAGCGTGGGCCGTAGAAGTCAAACTCATCGAGAACAACAAGCCCTACTTCGCCGATAAAATCTCTCAAAAAAGCAGGTTTACCGACTCCGATTCTCTTCAGTTCGTTGAGTAGGTAGGCGGGGTTTGTTATGACGAGGTCAGCCTCTTTCACCATGTTCCTCACAACACGGGCCCCGCTACGCCGAACCAGCTCCTCTTTCCGCAATGCATCAATCGCAACAGCCTTCAAACCCAGTGACATACAGTAGTCGCTCAGCCTCTCTATCTGGTCGTTGGAGAGTGCGAGAGTAGGATAAACAGCCAGGGTCTTGACGCGGTAGGCTGCAGTGTAGAGGAACCAGGCCTCGGTCTTTCCGCTTCCAGTACCAGCCTTGAGAACAAGGTTCTCCCCACGGGCCAATGAATCGAAAGCCTCTTTCTGATGAATGTATAGATGTTTTTCAGCAAGTTTTCTGCTTCTAACGTTTTCGGATGAAGCGAGTGCTGGGAGGATGTCGGAGAAAGTTTCACGAGACAACTGAGGAGAAACCGCTGGCGTAACAAATTTGACGTAATCGAACCCAAGTCTCTCGAGAAGCTTTTCAGAATCCATCAAACTACGTGTCTTCACCTCTCAACCTGCATTCTGACACTCTGTATGACATCGTCGCTATACCCCAGCTTCTTCAACCCCTTCAGCACCAAAGCGAGATAGGAGGCCGAAGGCTTCAACCGAGTCCTCGGGTTTGTAGCAACATAGACATAGGCCTCCACAGGTTTACCGTCGGACTCGACCGTTATCTTGCGTCTATGGTAGAGGTGGGGAACACCCTCATACTTGTCCAGCTTCTCCAACTGATTCTCCTCCAGCAAATAGATTGCACCATAAACAATCGAGCCAGGTGATTCCTCAATGCTGGCTACTCCTCCTCGCCAGCTGCTGGAGAAAACGTTGAAGACGAGTCTGTGGTCTCTTAGAATCGCGGGTTTTAGGTCAAGCCACTCCCCCACCCGTCTTCTCATACCTTCTTGGTCAAGGTTTGAGCCATATGCGAAATACCAGACAGCCATTCCAGCCTCTACAAGATGAAGTACTCTTTATCAACTCTTCTGTTTTCGACGCCCAACCTCGAGACCTCAAACTTTACTCCACCATGTAGAATGGCGTATTCTTTTCCGAAGAGAGCTGCCTCAGCTATTCTTCCTATTGCATCGGATTTCATTACACCGCTTCCGCTGGCCCCTGTTACGACGAGGCAGTTTAGGAACCTGAAGATTAGAGGGTTTCCGTCGAGATAGTTCATGGAGTAGGTGCCGGCCCACATGGATGAAGCCCTTGCGTTGAGGAACTGTGGATAATACTTGACGAGGGGCGGGTAAACGTTATCAATGTAGTAGCTTGGCTCAGGCTCATCATCCAGCCCAAATCCTCTCCCGAATTCGTCTGTTAGGCTGACCCAGAAGGCTTTGTCACTTATCCTTGGCACTATGTAGAGTCCGTTAGGGAAAAACATCATCGGCATCGGTCTTCCACCGTCCCATGTATTTGTTAAGAGTTTGTGAAGCTCTCCTTCAGCCGATACTACGAAGAGCTGTCTCTTCTTTGCTTTTACGAAACAGTCTACGCCCAACGGGTCCAATAGCTGCGGTGTCCAAGAACCTGTCGCGACAACCACTTTCCCAGCCCTTATCACCTCACCGTCAACCACCACACCCGCAACCCTAACCTTCTGCCAAGCCCTCGGCTCACGCGGAATACCCAGAGGGTTCTCAGGCTCCAGTAGAAGCTTCTCAACCCTTTTACCAAGAATGAGCTCAACACCAGCCTCGATACATCTTTTCTTGTATAGGTTAACCACTTTCTCCACATCTAGGAAACCACACCGCGGCGCAAACAAACCAGCCTTGATGTTGCTCAGCCCCATCAACATCGCCTCCTCGTCGCCGGTGAAGTCTGTGCGCATGTGCAATGTTTTTGAGAGAGTTTCGGGGCTAAGGAGAACCGCCTTACCCTCTTTAAGGAATGTTTCCACAACTGTTTTCACATTTTTTAGCCTGTTTTCGTCGAGGAGTATTAGGTATCCTACCTCCCTCATGTTTAGCGATGTTTCTCCGCTTGCCTCCGCTTCTCGTAGATGCTGTATGGTTGTCTCGGCAAGGACACGGTTAACGTATGATGTGAATATTCCCTGCCTGTATCCTCCCACGCTTTTCGCGGTGTTTCCCTGCCCAACATCCCTGCCTCGCTCAATAACCGTCACCGAAAGCTCCCTGTGAAGGCTCTTGATGTAGTATGCTGAGGCAAGTCCTAGAATACCTCCTCCGACCACAACCACGTCAATATCAGGCACGGCAAACAGAGAAACTTCTCGGCAAAAAGGGTTTATCAACAGACATATTAGGAGCCAGAAAGGTGTGGACACAGGTTGCAAATAATCAACAACTACCGGGTCGAGGTAGACGAGGCGGTGGAGCAACTTAGGAGAATGAATGCATCCAGGATACTGGTTCAGTCTCCCCTGGGCCTGCGCCATCTGGCTGCTTCTGTGGCAGAGCATCTAAAAAACAACAAGTTTGAGGTCCTGATGTCGAGCTCTAACTGCTGGGGAGGATGCGACATAGCCTACACCGAGGCAGGCGAATTAGATGTAGATGCGATAATCCATCTCGGACACAGCCGATTCCTCAGACACGACAAGCTCCCGACAATTTACCTCGAGTGCCGATACGCCGACCCGTCACCCATCTACGATTTGATGGACAAGATTGCGGCAGAGCTCACTGGACACGATAAAGTCGGAGTGGGGGCTAGTGTTCAATGGCTAGACTACCTGCCTTTCGTTAAAGAGAGCTTGGCTCAGAGAGGCATCGAAGCTTTTACGGCTGAACCAGACATGTACTCTGTTTATGAGTCTCAGGTTCTTGGATGCGATGTCTCCGCGTTAAAGAAGCTTGAGAAAAACGTTGATTGTTTCCTCGTGCTTGGAAGCATTTTCCATGGCCTGGGAATAGCTGTTTCCAGCACCAGACCAGTTTATGCGGCAGACCCTCATACCCAAAGGGTTGAAAACCTCGACAAAATGAGAGAGCGCATCCTCAGACAACGCTACGCACAGATCACACAGTTCCGTCAGAGCAGGACTGTAGGGGTTCTAGTCAGCATCAAGCCGGGGCAGAGGAGGCTCGGCCTCGCAAAGAAACTGAACAACATCCTCAACCAGCATGGAAAAAACAGCACTGTAGTCTCCGCTGACGAGATAACTTCTGCCACCATTTTGGAAAATGGTTTTGAAGCGTTTGTGAACACGGCTTGTCCCAGGCTGAGTATTGAGGACCAGTCCCGTTTTACGAAGCCTATGTTGCTGCCTGTGGAGGCTCTTGTTGCCTTGGGTTTAATGGAGTGGGAAGAGGTGGTGGAGCATGGTTTTCTGATGTATCCCTGGGGATGGCATGACGAAAAGGTGGGTGAGAGGTTTTGGAGAGGAGTGAGGCTGTTACAGGTTTGAGGAAGAAGCTTGTGGTGCCGGGCGAGGTTCTCTGCGTGTTGGAGGAATTTCTGCCAAGACTCGGCGCATTCGTCAACGGCGAAGGAAAAGTCAAGGCAAGGTTTCTCGGCGAAGCAGTCTACGACCTCAAATCCAAGGAAGTGAGTGTGAAACCTCTGAAGCAGATAATTGACCTACGTCCTGGGGACAGGGTTATAGCGGAGGTCAAGGATGTTCAGGACAAGATCGCGGTGGCTGAGGCCTTTCTGAAGCTTCCAAACACACCGCTAAAATATAGGAGGACAGGGGTCTTGGTTGCGAAGAGAAACGATGTCTTGGATAATCTTCTCGGCATCGGAGACATAGCGGTACTCACTGTCCGAGGAGTTTACCGTGGATTAAACACCTTCGACGTCTACTCTCCGGGATGTGGTGTGATGCTCGCCATATGCAGCGTTTGTGGAAACGTCTTAGACAAGAGAGATAACGTCCTCGTGTGCAGTAGATGTGGCAACAGGGAGAGGCGGAGAACAGTGTTAAAATACGGGAACTTGGATGTTCTTAAACAGTTGGTCGGTGAGGAGCTTTGAAGCTGAAAATCATCGAAGAAACCGGAGATTTCTTGGCGATAAGCGTGAATGACCTCGATCAATCGATAGTGAACCTCTTCACCGAAACCCTGAACAGTATCGACGGAGTGAGCTACGCGGGCTACAGGGTTGAGCATCCTCTCACTGGTGAGATAACGGTCTCGATAAAGGTTGAGCCTTCGAAGATAACGCCTCGGAAAGCAGTCGAAAAAGCTTTGGAGCGGCTTGAGGAAATTCTCAAGTCTCTTGACAGGGAGCTTGAGGTTTTGAGGTGATTGTATGGAGTTTTGTCCAAAATGCGGTAAAACCTTGACCCCCTCGAGGGTTGGGGGCAAGACCATGCTGGTTTGTAAAAAATGCGGCTATCAGAAGCCTCTCGAGGGAGAAAAATTAGTTATCAAGCTCGAGAAAGAAAACGTTGTCTCTAAAAACGTCGCCGCCATAGTTGAGGCGGAGGAGGCTCCATTACCGACCACATCCGACGTCGTCTGCCCACAATGCGGACACAACGAGGCAAAGTGGTGGACGGTTCAAACCCGGTCAGCCGACGAGCCTATGACACAGTTCTTCAGATGTGTTAAATGCGGGCACACATGGCGCGAATATGCCTAAAAAGTCACGAAGTTTAGAATCTTCCCGAACTGGAAAGGCTTGATGTTTTTCAGAAATTCATCAGATGCGGCTATGGCGCATACACCTACCAATTCACCGCGCCCCGAGACGATGTGTGTCCTTATCTCCTTCAATGGAACATGCGAGTCCAAGACACCCACCGAGACCAGTATGTTTTGTTTCAACGCTTCAAGAGGTAAATACAGCCTCTGGACAAGGCGTGCCTGTCTGTTTCTATACCTGATTTCCAGCCATCTATCCGATGTATAGGATTCAGTGTTTTGAGAATAGTACACCTTCTTCATGGTCGACAGGGCGAAGCCGGTCGCAACAACTGTGCCTGCTCTGTCTAATCCGAGGACCGCGTCAATCCTGTATCCTGAGAATTCTCGCAACATGTAGGCGACAAGGAGCTCGACCAAGCTGCTTTCAGAGACAATCTGTGAAACATCCACCTCATCATCATTCAACACCAAACGTTGATTTATGAGCGCAGGTATGTCCACGTTTGAGATAAGCTTCTCTATCAGGACAGCCGCACGTCTTCCACGAGGTATGGTTTTGTTGGTCACATATCTTGTCAGGGTTGAGACAGGTATACCAGTCTGCTTAGAGAGAATTTTATAATCCATGCTGGTTTTCAGCGTTTTCAAAATCTGAACAGCGAGGTATGATGAGTAAGCGTTCGGAGTCGTCTTCAAACCTTTCCATCATGCGATTGCTCAAATATAGGATTTTCAACCTCGAAAATCGTAAAAACTAAATACATACTCACTTACTAACTCATGGTTTGAAGAGAGTTTACACCGCGTATGACGCTGTGAGAGGTGCTCCGATTTACACGGAGGACATCGTTCCGGAGAACGCTCTCCGTGTTAAGGCTCTTCGGTCGGAGCATTCTCATGCTTTGATAAAACGTGTCGATGTTTCTGCTGCTTTGGAGGTTCCCGGTGTCTTAGCTGTTCTCACTGCACGCGATGTACCGGGTGAGAACATAACTGGTGCAGTTGTTTTGGACAGGCCTTTCCTAGCGTATGAGAAGGTTAGATGCTTGGCTGACCCTATAGCGCTTGTCGTCGCTGTTGACGAAGAAGCTGCCGACAAAGCTATTGAGAAAATAGTTGTGGACTATGAGGTGCTTGAGCCTGTTTACGACCCTGTTAAAGCACTTGAAGAATCTGCGCCAAAGGTTCATGAAAACAACCTTCTCCGGCACTACAAGCTACGAAAAGGTGACGTAACACGGGGCTTCAACGAGTCAGACATAATCGTGGAAGAGGAGTTTAGAACGCAGATGCAGGACCCGGCGCCCCTCGAGCCTGAGGCGGCTTACGCTGTTCCCGAGAAAGATGGCACCTTAACCATTTACGGGAGCATTCAGAACCCCTTCTATGTCTTAACAGGTGTCTCGAGAATACTTGGACTGCCACGTGACAAGATAAACTTGGTTGTGATGGCGATAGGCGGTACGTTTGGAGGAAAATCCGACGAGGCGCCGTGGGATGTATGCGCCATGGCTGGGCTAGCGGCTTTGAAGACAGGGAAACCAGCTGCCTGTATATACGGCCGCGACGAGTCTATGATAGCCCACTCACACCGACATCCCGCCGTCATGCGATACAAGGTCGGAGCAACTACAGACGGCAGACTGAAGGCCTTGGACGCAGACATCTACTTTGACACAGGGGCCTACGCCTCAGTCGGCCCCCTCGTCATGCTCAGAGCAGTGACACACGCTGCCGGGCCCTATGTTGTGGAAAATGTAAGAGTTGACTCCTACCTGGTTTACACAAACAATTTGACAGCCGGGTCGATGAGAGGCTTCGGCTCTCCGCAGGTTCATTTCGCAGTTGAGTCAATGATGGATATTCTCGCAGATAAGCTTGGCATGGACCCGGTTGAGCTAAGGCTGAAAAACGCTTGGAGACAGGGAGTGGTTACAGCGAGTGACGCAGTTTTGATGGATAATCCGGATTTTGGTGTTTTGGCTGAGAAGGTGTGCGAGGAGCTGGGATGGCGGCGTGGCGAGAAACATCCCGACGAAGGTGTCGGCATAGCTTTTATGGCTCATGGAAATAGTCTAGGCCCAGAAGGTGAAGACAAATCATCTGCAACGGTAAGGATATCATCCGACGGCACGGTTCACGTTGCTACCTCGCTGACTGAATATGGTACAGGCGCTTCACGGGGTTTCGTCAAAATTGCTGCATCCGTTCTCGGTGTTCCCGAGGATAGGGTTGTCGTTGACCGTGTTGAGACGCAGAAAGTTCCAGACTCGGGTGGAACATTTGCATCCCGCTCCACGCTCATGGGCGGAAACGCTGTCTATCTTGCAGCAAAAAGACTACGGGAAAGGATTGAGCGGCTAATTGAAGAATCGGGACATAAAGGTTTGGATGTTGTAGGTTTTGTGCGTGACGTTCTCAGAGAGGAGGTCTCGGAATATGCGGAGTTTAAGCTACCCGTCTGCGACTACAACCCTGAAACCGGTAAGGGCACGCCCTATCTTCAATATACTTATGGTGTTGTGGGTGTGCGTGTCAAGGTTGACAGAGAGCTGGGTGTCGTAAGGGTTAAAGACATAGTTGCCGCTTTTGATGTTGGCCGCGTGGTTAACGAAGGTTACCTCACGGCTCAGCTGGAGGGAGGCATTACCCAGGGTGTGGCATATGGGCTTCTCGAAGAACTGTTAATCGGCAAAAAGCACAAGGTTCTCAACCCCAACCTCGCCGACTACCTTGTCCCAACAGCAGCCGACATGCCTCGGGTGAAAGTTATCGTCATAGAAAACCCAAGCCCATTAACCCCTCTCGGGACAAGAACAGCAGGCGAACCCGGAATAGACGCGCCCGCCGCAGCCATAGCAAACGCGGTATACGACGCCCTCAAAATCAGAATAACCTCACTACCGATTACGCCTGAGAAAGTGGTGGCCGCCTTGGAGAAATCCGAGGCTATCGCTGTATTTGTTTAAGAGCAGCGGATACTGCGTCGACAATTTTTGTGTATCCTCCGCAGCGGCAAATGTTGGCTATGAGTATTTGTCTGATGGTTTGTTCATCGGCGGTGGGGTGGTTGTCGGCGATGTACTTGGCTGTCATAATGATGCCAGGTATGCAGAAGCCGCACTGGGAGGCTGTGTACTCGAGGAGGGCTGACTGTATTGGGTGAAGTTTCTCCTCAGGTGTGATGCCTTCTACTGTTGTGACTGTTTTTCCACGGGCTTGGACGGCGAGCATCATGCAGGAGTTGATGAGCTTTCCGTCGACGATGACGTTGCATGAGCCGCAGTCCCCTGTGCCACATGCCTCCTTCACGCTTTTCATCCCGAGGCGTCGTAGAAGGTCCATCAACCGTTCGTTTCCCCGCAGCTCAGCGGAGACAGGTTTGCCGTTGAGAACAAACTCAATCTTCAACAGAACCACCTCTCGTCAAATAGCTCCAGCAAAACTCCAGCCCACGTCTCACCAAAACCTTTGAAACATGTTTCCTGAAACTGCTGGAGGCTCTGAAATCCGAGGCAGGCCGAATCCTAGAGACACTTTCTTCAACAGCAGCTTTGATAAGGCTCGGGTCAATCGTTTTTCCCACCAGAGCGTTCTCGAGGTCTGTGAGTCTGCCCATGGTTCTTCCCTCCACCCTGTTCAAAACAACACCTATCTTTTCAACTACGCCGTCGACGGCCTTCATCGAGACCGCTGCCGTCACAACCCCAATACCGTTAGATGCTCTTTTCTCAAACTTGCCGAACCATGAAACAGAGCCGGGGCCCCAGTCTCTGAAGATAGCCTCGACAATAACCTCGCCACGACTTAGGGTAAGCCCAAGTGGGCCAACAACCTTTTCACCATCCGCGCCCACAATCTTCACCTCCCCATCCAGAGAGGCCATTATGGCTGGAATATCTCTCTCACCACCTGAGGCGAGGTTACCTCCCACCGTAGCCATGTGACGGGTGGTTTCCGCTCCGAAATATTTGCGGAGCCATCGTATGGAAAAATAGCTCAATGGAATCGCTGGGGAAGTGGCGAGGTCATGCACCGTCGTCAGCCCACCAACATGGATGAGGTCGCCCTCTCTTCTCACATACCTCAGCTCCCTGACACCCGACAAATCCACCACAGCCCTCGGCCGAATCTTTCCACGCCGCATAAACGGCATAAGATCAGTGCCCCCGGCATATAGGACAACCTCTCCATCAAGACTTGAGTAAATGCTTAGAACCTCCCGCAGCGACGACGGGGTGTATACTTCGAAGCTGGGAACAGCTTTCAACCACATTTTACCGGTTAAGCGTAAATATAAGGAAAAGCTGGTTCCGGCGACTCGGTGGCTTACATCGTTATATTTCTGTTTAGTAGTGGTAAATGTGTTGATTAAAAACGGGTTAGACCTATTGGTCCGTAACTGCAGAATCGTTGATGTAACGGGTGTTTATGAGGCTGACATAGGTGTTGTGGACGGCAGGATAGCCGCCATCGGCCGCAACCTGGAGGCACGAGCCGAGAAGATAATCGACGCTGGTGGGCGTTATGTTTTTCCAGGCGCTATAGACGGGCATGTCCACTTTAAGCTCAAGTATTTCGAGGATGTATACACCGCCGACGATTTCTACACTGGAACGGTTGCAGCCGCGTGTGGCGGTGTCACAACCATAATCGACTTCGTGACACCCGAGACCAGAGACTATGTCGAGGATTATCGGAGAAGAAAAGCCGAGGCTGATGGAGAGGTTGTTGTTGATTATGGGCTTCACATGAGCGTCACCGACTTCGACGAGAACATAGCGAGGATGCTTACCCAGCTGTTCGAGAAAGAGGGACTCGCAAGCGTGAAAATGTTCACGGCCTATAGCCGCAGAGGCCTCATGCTAGACGATGGAAAATCCTACAGACTGATGAAGCTTTGCAGAGAAAAAAACGTGTTGGTCATGGTGCATGCCGAGAATGAACATCTCATCAACACTCTCGTAGACGAGTTTGTTTCACAGGGCAAGACCGAGCCGATATACCATTCATGGAGCAGGCCGGATTTTGTGGAGGCAGAGGCTGTGGAGAGAGTTGCTTTTCTAGCTGGTTTAACTGGTGCTGAGATTCTTATTGTTCACGTTTCCTCGGCGATGGGGCTTAACGCCATTTTGGAGGCGCGGCAGAAGGGTGTAAAGATTCATGGCGAAACTTGTCCACACTACCTCATGTTCACGGAGGATGTTTACAAGAGGTCTGACGGAGCCAAATTCATCATGTCGCCGCCCCTTAAGAAAGAGCATGACAGAGAAGGGTTGTGGAGGGGATTGTTGACCGATGGGTTTTCTGTTGTGGGAAGCGACCACGCCTGCTTCAATCTCTCTCAGAAACTTGGGCACAAGAGTTTCACGACTGTTCCGGGAGGCGTGGCGGGGACAGAGGTCATAAACATGATACTTTTTTCGGAGGGGGTTGTGAAACGTGGTATGCCGCTTAGCCGCTTTGTATCCTTGACAGCTCATAACCCTGCCAAGCTCTACGGCATCTATCCGCGGAAAGGTGTTATCAAGGTAGGCGCGGACGCAGACTTTTACATACTAGACCCATCGAAGAAAACACGGCTCACTCGGGAAAACCTGCACAGCAACATCGACCACTCAATATACGAGGATGTAGAGGTTAGCTGCCGCATAGTTGCCACCTTCTCCCGTGGAGAACAGATAGTCGACAACGGCGAATTCATCGGAAAACGGGGAAGAGGAAAATATCTTCACATGAAAAGAGGTGATGCTGGATGAAGCCTCGAAGAAGGCCCGCGGTCGCCGGATATTTTTATGAGGGTTCGAGAGAAGCACTGTTGAAACAGGTTGAACAATGTTTCCTATCCCCCCATGGCCCCGGAAAAACTCCAACAAAGAAATGGGGTACCCGTCGTGCACCAGCCCTTATTTCCCCGCACGCAGGCTTCATGTACTCGGGCCCCGTGGCGGCCCATGGATACTACGAGCTAACAAAGTATGCCGTCCCCGAGTCTGTTGTGGTTTTCGGGCCCAACCACTATGGGGTGGGCACTGTTGTATCAATTTATCCGGGTGGAAGCTGGGTGACTCCTCTGGGCGAAGTCAAAATTGATGAGAAGCTTGCGGGAGAGATTGCTGGACAACGTGAGTTTTTCTACTTGGATGAGGTAAGCCACGCCCGGGAACACAGCATCGAGGTCCAGCTGCCGTTTCTACAATATCTCTATGGCGACTTCCAGTTTGTTCCCATATGCATAAACGACCAGAGCCTCGAGACATGTGTTGAGATAGGTGAGGCTGTTGGAGAAGTTGTTGATGGAAGAAACATCCTGATGATCGCGTCAACCGATTTTACACACTACGAACCGCATGAAACAGTGTTGAAGAAGGATAGGTTGGCCTTAGAGCGTATAGAGCGGCTTGACGTCGAGGGCTTGTACAGGGTTATTGAGAGACATGACATAACGATGTGTGGATACGGGGCGGTGGCAGCCTTGTTAACCGCCGCGAAAAAACTGGGGGCAGTCGAAGCCACTGTCCTAAAGCAGGCCACCAGCGGCGACACAGGCGGAGACTATGGGTCTGTGGTAGGCTACGCGGCACTCAGAATAGAGCTGCCGGAAAAATGAGGAAACAGGTCAAGGTTTTTGCACCGGGCAAAGTCATCCTCTTTGGGGAACACTTCGTCGTCTCGGGCTATCCCGCGATAGTTACGGCGATAGACCGCGGTGTAACGGTGACAGCAAGGAAAGCAGATGACAAGTTCGTGATAGTCTCTAAACATTCAGCAGCCACGTGGAACATCAGTGGAGAGACAATAACCGCTAAGCCGGCTGCTCTTGCACCGCTCTACAACATGGTCAGGGAGATGTGCCTGGACCACGGAGTACCTTGCACGGGATGGGTGGAGATTGAATCAGACCTTGTTAGCGGAGGTGGGCTAGGCTCCTCGGCAGCGGTCTCTGTCGCACTGGCAGGGGCCGTATCGATTTTACATGAAATCGATCTGTCCCGTGACCAGCTGATACATTATGCGCTCAAAGCCGAAAAAGAGTTCCACGGCAGGCCCTCGGGAATAGACCCAACAATATCCACGGTGGGTGGAACAATTTCTTACCGAGGTCTCGGAAAATACACAGCCATAGAGGTGGAGAAGCCTCTCGACCTGATAATCGTCTTCAGTGGCAGAAAGAGGAAAACCTCCAAGATGGTTGACGTTGTGCAGAGGTTTGCTGAGGAGAAGAAGAATGTCTTCTCGGAGCTTGTCAAACTGTATTCACATGTCTATGAGATGGCGAAAACGGCCTTGGTTGAAGGAGACTTTCAGACGGTTGGACGTCTCTTTACACTGAACCATTTTCTTCTGAGAAGTGTAGGTGTCTCCGATAATGTGTTGGAGGAGATAGTGAAGAACCTGAGAAGCAAAGGTGTGTATGGGGCGAAGTTGACGGGAGCAGGCGGCGGCGGCTGTGTAATCGCTGTGGCGGATGGAAGGGCTGAGGAGATAGCGGAGACAATGGCAAGGCTTTATCCAAGTGCTTGGATAAGCAGAACAGGTGTAGCCGGGGTGGGTGAAAAAGCATGAGCAACCTCGTAGTTCTTAAGATAGGCGGCTCAGTCATCACCGACAAAAAAAGAGAGAATTTTTTCCGTCAAGACGTTATGGCGAGGATAGCGAAGGAGATTGCACGATGCTGGTCCACGCCCCTCATAATCATACACGGGGCGGGCTCATTTGGCCATCCCATCGCCAAACAATACAGAATAGAGAGAGGATATAGGGAGCAGGGGCAGCTTGAAGGATTCGTTAAAACACTCCAATCAGTCAAAACCCTCAACCATCATGTCGTCACCACCTTGATTGAGACGGGAATAGGGGCCGTGGGCATGCCGGCGTCAACACTTTTCATTACACGGAAAGGCATTATTGAGACAGCTCATCTCGACCTAGTCTTCTCGGCTCTCGACCTCGGTATAATACCTGTAACCTGCGGAGACGCCGTCTTCGACCGCGAGCTAAAATTTACGGTACTCTCTGGTGACCAGATAGCCATCCATCTCGCGAAATCTCTGAAAGCGTCGAGGATAGTTTTCGCCAGTGATGTTGACGGGGTTTATGATGTGGACCGCGAGACAGGTGAAAAAAGGCTTCTCGAGAAGCTTGACTACCGAAAACACTCCACTCTATTCTACGGCGGAGTCGAAGGCGAGGATGTAACAGGCGGGATGTTCTACAAAGTTGAGAATGGGTTCGAGGCTGTGAAAGCGGGTGTGGAGGTCGTGATTGTCAACGGCCTTGTCGAGGGGAGGATAGAGGGGGCTGTCAAGGGAAAACCTGTGAAAGGAACAACACTGGTGATGTAGTTTGAGCATAGAGGCGAGAAAGAGCGACCACATCAAGATAAGCCTCGAAAAAGACGTCTCATACAGAAAATCAACATGGCTCGAATACGTTGAGCTGGTGCATCAAGCGGCGCCCGAGATAGACCCAGAGGACATCCAAACCGAAACCATTTTCCTCGGCCGGAGGTTCAGCCACCCCTTCATCATCGAGTCGATGACAGGAGGCACAGCTGAGGCGGAGAGGATAAACGCAAACCTTGGAGAGGCGGCTGCAGTTTTCAAGGTGCCCATGGGTGTGGGAAGCCAGAGAGCCGGCATAGCCAAGCCAGAGACCGTGTATACATTCAGAGCGGCTCGTGAACATGGACCCGACGCTTTTCTCATCGGCAACATAGGGGCTGTGCAGCTTGTGGAAAACGGTGTGGAGATGGGTGTAAAGGCGGTGGAGATGATAGAGGCCGACGCATTAGCCGTTCATCTTAACCCGCTTCAGGAAATCGTTCAACCAGACGGAAAAGCACGGTTCAGAAACCTCTCAAAAATCCTTGAGAAGCTGCGAAATGAGTTAAGCGTGCCTATCATACTCAAGGAGATTGGGTGCGGGTTGTCAAGAGAGGTGGTGGCGATGGCTGATGAAGTTGGAGTAGACGCTTTTGACGTGGCCGGCTCCGGCGGAACGAATTGGACGATGATAGAGATGATAAGAGCCGAGGAGATGAGGGACATCGAGAAGAAGGCTTTGGCTGAGGTTTTCCTAGAATGGGGCATACCGACAGCGGCCGCCGTAATGGAAGCGGTTGACGCAACAACAAAGCCGGTGATAGCGTCGGGTGGGTTGAGGACAGGGCTCGACGCCGCGAAAGCCATAGCTCTTGGAGCATCTATGACCGGGTTGGCGAGGCCTTTTCTAGAGCCCGCCACCAAGTCTGTCGAAGACGTATTGGCTACGTTGAGGAGGCTGTCTAACCAGTTGAAGACCTCGATGTTTTTGACTGGATGTAGGTCGGTTGATGAGCTGAAGCTGGCGCCCAAGGTTGTGTTGGGGCCTCTGAAGGAATGGGCGGTCCAGAGGCTCAGTCATGGCAGTAGACAAACCTAAGCTCATGTGGGCTGTCGCGTCTCACAAACCCGTAACGCTCAAACTGCACAACCTCCTCAAAAGCAACCGACTCGACAGCAGCCTCAGCCAGCCCCTCCTCAACCCAGAGACTTTCTCTATCAACTGAGCCATCCTCAGCAAACAGAGACCCATACCTGATTACTTTTACACGGCGGTTATCCTCCGGAACCCACTGAATAATTTTGCCTTCCCTAATTGGAGGCCCATCAATTACTTCGCCGATGACCTCGTCAGCTCCTTTCTCAACCATCTTCACGTTAGCTAGAAGCTTGAGACGGAAAGCCTCGCCGACCCCGATATTCTCAGCATCAAGTCCGCTGATGTAGAGAGTATCTCCTGTTTTTATCAACCGTTTGCCCATGTTTGTGGAAGGGTGGTACGGCACCTCCACCTGGGCCCTCTTATGGTTGATGAGTCGCAGCTTGACCGGTGAGGCCACAAACCACAGCCGACGTGTGACTGGGTCCAGATGCTTTCTGTTGATGCTGTGGAGGAGGCTCCAGTCAAAGGTTTTCTTTGCCTGTGTGACGCCTGCGTAGGTTAGTGTGAATTCACGTATGGCCTGCGGCAGTATCCCTCTTCTCTTTACGGCTTCAATCGTCGATAGCCTTGGGTCATCCCATCCAGACACAACCTTTTCCTCAATCAAGCTTCTAATCTCTCTCTTAGATGTTGTGGCTCCACGGAACTCAAACCGTGAAAACTCTACGTAGACGGGGTTGCTTAGGCCGAGGATTCCCCGTATCATGTTTTGAAGCTCATCCCTGAAGGCGAATTCGCTGCTGCGAAGGACGTGGGTGACGCCGCATAAAGCATCCTGCACCGCGGCCGCGAAGTCGTACGTGGGCCAGACGATATACTCCCGTCCCTTGAGGGGATGGGGGTGGTCAACTATCCTGAACATCACAGGGTCGCGGAGAGCCGTGTTAGGGCTGGAGACTTCGCCAACCAGCCTAAAAGAGACCTCACCCTCTCCATACATCCTGTTAAGAGCCTTCTCCCACACATCTAAACCAGCCTCACCCACGAGGCTACGATGTGTACAGCCAATTCCCTGAGACCGCTGGCGATGCATTTCCTCAGGACTGCAAAAACATGGATAAAGAAACCCCTGCCGAATCATCCTCTCCGCATACATGTAATATTTTTCCATGTCGTCGGAGTTGTTTTTCTCAAAATCCCACTCTATTCCGAGCCAACGGTAGCCTTTTCGGAAGCTTTCGTAAAACTCGAGACGTGCTTTCCGTGGGTTGGTGTCCTCGAACCGGAGCCAAAGCTTGCCTCCGTATCTTCTGGCGTAGTGTTCGTTGATGAGTCCTGCGAGTGCGTGGCCGAGGTGCATGTAGCCGCTCGGCTCGGGCGGAAGCCTTGTCACAACTTTTCCCTCGACGGCCCCGGGTAGCGGGGGAGGTAGACGCGTTTCTCCAACATCTCTGTGTCTCAGAGGTTCTTGTGCACCGAACTTCTCAGCCAAAACACGTTTCTGCGCCTCCGGCTCCATGGAGTTGACCTCTTCCACCACCTCCTCGACAACCTGCTTAACCTCGGCGACCCGTTGACGGAGAGCGGGGTCTGAACCGAGAATCTTCGACAAAACAGCCTTAGCCACGGCCTTGCCTCCGTGTTCAACGGCGTTACGCAACGCCGCCTCCATAACCTTGTCCCGGAGCGTGTTCATCCCAGTTACGGTTTGTGGCCGGAAATTTATGCATGCGTATTGAGCTACGCTAAAAACCTTGCCACAATAGCTTTAAGTTCTACACCTGTTCCAAGGTTCAAGGAGATGAAGGCCTATGCCCAATCCCTACTACCAAACCTTCACACCACCTGAAGAACTTGTGACAGCGGCCCTTGAAGCGGTGAGACTGGCGAAAACATCCGGCAAAGTGAAGAAAGGCGTTAACGAGGTCATCAAGGCAATCGAGAGAGGACAGGCCAAGTTTGTGCTGATAGCCACAGACGTTGACCCACCTGAGATAGTCGCCTTCCTACCAACGCTCTGCGAGGAGAGAAAGATTAGCTACATCTTCGTCAACTCTAAGGCGCAGCTGGGAGAGGTCGCGGGGCTCTCTGTTCCAGCCAGCTCAGTCGCGGTCGTGGACCCTGGCGAAGCAAAGGGCTACATCGAGGAAATCGTGAAAAAAATACAGGAGCTGAAAAAGTAGGGTGAAGAGACTTGAGTAAGGCGCCGCCGAAAATAGAGGAGCCGGTGCCGGCGGTCGTCGAGCAGGTTGTGGGAAGAACAGGTGTAACTGGAGAGGTTACTCAAGTGCGTGTCCGCATACTGAAGGGCAAAGATGAGGGTAGAGTTATTTCGCGTAACGTCAAGGGCCCCGTGAGAGTAGGAGACATTCTGATGCTTCTCGACACAGAAAGGGAAGCTGAGAAGATAAAGTGAGGCGAGGATGGTTAGGACGCATCGATGCTCTTTTTGCGGAAGGGAGTTCACACACGGCAGAGGCATGCTCTACGTCAAAAACGACGGCACACTTCTATGGTTCTGTTCACGCAAATGCCGAATATACATGGTGGAGCATGGAAAAGACCCCCGTAAACTAAAGTGGACGAAGGCTGGGTGAATAGGGTTGGATAGAACGTTTGTGATACTGAAGCCAAGCGCGGTCTCACGTGGTCTCGTAGGTGAAATTATTTCGAGGTTTGAGAGAAAGGGATTGAAGCCTCTGGCCTTGCAGCTAAAACAATTGACAAGGGATGAGGCGGCTCAGCTTTACGAGGTTCACCGCGGCAAACCTTTTTACGAGGATTTGCTTACAGCCATCACAAGAGGCCCTGTGGTGCTGATGGTTCTTGAGGGACGTCAAGCCGTAGAGGTGGTTAGAAAACTTATAGGCGCAACCGACCCAGTAAAAGCCGAGCCTGGAACAATCAGAGGAGACTATGGACTCGACATCACGGATAACCTGGTCCATGCCTCCGACAGTGTGGAAGCGTATCAAAGGGAGTCAGCCATCTTCTTCAAGGGTTTAGAGAAAACACATTAAGCGCTTTTCATCCGTGTTGGCAGAATGGCGTTCCCAAAGCAGCCGGAAGTCAACATAGGTACTCTGGGACATGTAGATAATGGGAAAAGCACCATCGTCCAGAGCATAACAGGTGTCTGGACAGCGAGGCATAGCGAGGAGCTTAAGCGTGGGATAACAATACGCATCGGGTACGCCGACGCCGCCATATACCTCTGCCCACGATGCACACCGCCATACAATCACTACTCTGTCGAGAAATGCCCCATCCATGGCACAGCAAATGAGTTTCAGAGAGTTGTCTCCTTCATAGACTGCCCAGGCCACCACTCCCTCATGGTCACCATGCTCTCTGGAGCCGCGTTATTCGACGGCGCCATATTCGTAACGGATGTTAGGCAAAAATTTCCACAGCCGCAGGACGGCGAACATCTACAGGCAGCGAAAATCCTCGGAATAAAGAACCTCGTCATAGCCCAGAACAAAATAGACCTCGTTGACAAGAAAAGGGCGGAAGAGAACTATGAAGAGATTGTAAGCTACCTTGAGGAAAACGGTTTCGAAAGACCACCAATTATACCCGTTTCTGGACAACACGGCGTAGGCATAGAACCTCTACTCTACGCAATACAGCATGTCATCAAAACACCGCAGCGTGACCCGTCAAAGCCTGCCCGCATGCCTGTGCTCAGGTCTTTCGATGTCAACGTCCCGGGCACCCCTGCAAGAAACATCAAGGGAGCGGTGATAGGAGGCTCTATCACACAGGGGGTTTTGAGGGTGGGCGACGAGCTTGAGATACAGCCGGGCCTGGCGAGACAGAGCATGGGCAAAACGGTTTACGAGCCTCTCTACACAGATGTGGCCAACATCGTTGCAGGTGGAAAAAACGTGGAAGAAGCTTATCCCGGCGGCTTGACCGGTGTTGAGACAACTCTCGACCCGTCGCTGGGCAAGGGGGATGGATTGGTTGGAAATGTGGCGGGCAAACCCGGCACTCTTCCACCTGTCTGGACCACTCTAACCCTCGAATACCATTTGTTTGAAAAAGTTCTCGGTGTGGAGGGGAACGTGGCGGTCAAGCAGATTGCTGAGAAGGAGGCTTTGGTCATAAACGTGTCATCCGCTGTATCAAGCGGGGTGGTGGCCAAAAGGACATCGAACAGGATTGAAGTGGTTCTGTCCCGTCCTCTCGTGGCAGAGCCTGGAAGCAAAGCCGCTATCTCGAGGAAAGTGGGGGCGGGCTGGCGTCTAATCGGATACGGCATAGTGTCGGGGAGCTAGGTGAAGGTGCTGGTTGACTCGAGCTTTTTGCTGTTCTGCGCAGACCGGGGAGTGGATTATCTTTCTGTTATAGAGAACAAGCTGGGGGAAAGGCTTGAGCTGGTAGCCCCCTCATCTGTTGTGGAGGAGCTTCGTAGGCTCGCGGCTAAAAGTGGGCGGAAATCTTCGCTTGCCAGGGTTGCGCTGAAGATATTGAAGAATGCAGAGCATCTGCCGGGGAAGCCTGGTGAAAAAGTGGACGATGTCTTGCTTCAACTAGTCCGA
>CALHAG010000003.1 GCA_937934305.1 Candidatus Caldarchaeum subterraneum | reverse complement strand
AAAACTGATCCCGCAAGAGGGAATTGAAAGCGGCGATTCTAAAGTTTTACATGGTAAGACGTTCACCTAGGCACTGATCCCGCAAGAGGGAATTGAAAGGGTAGATTAGGTGTATACTCTGCGTTTAGTTGATAACGCAGTGGTCTGATCCCGCAAGAGGGAATTGAAAGCCATAGTCCCATCCTTCCACTTGCGAGCAAGATAATATGCTCTGATCCCGCAAGAGGGAATTGAAAGAACGCTAATCGCGTATGAGCCTGCGAGAAGGAGAAGACTGATCCCGCAAGAGGGAATTGAAAGCTCTGTGGTGTTTTCCCATGCCGTCTTAAGATAATAGTAGAGCTGATCCCGCAAGAGGGAATTGAAAGATGTGTCTTACGTAGCAGTCTATTCCTCGGTGGGCGCCCTAAGTAACTGATCCCGCAAGAGGGAATTGAAAGAAATTCACGGCGGTATTCCCGCCGTCCGACGCCAAAAACGCACTGATCCCGCAAGAGGGAATTGAAAGAGTAGCTACCGTCCCTCCTTATCCCCTGAACCTCGACAACCACCTGATCCCGCAAGAGGGAATTGAAAGCTACTAGATACTCTAGAATTGAAACTATTGCATCGCTTACTTGTGATCTCGCGAGAGGGAATTGAAAGTAACACGGAGCGGTGGGGCTGGGGATAGAAAAGCTCGCCGCAGTGATCCCGCGAGAGGGAATTGAAAGATGTAGCGGGCGCGCTTTACGTCCGCCACAGACGGACGATATTCGTGATCCCGCGAGAGGGAATTGAAATGACGGGTTTGTAATGTTCTATTTTTCTCCATGACAGATTTTTAGGTAGGGGCAGTATCTGTCGCATTCTGTTGGAAGACCCGGGTCAACCTTCTCCGCAACAACCCGGCAATAAAGGTCACGCCGTTCAACAAACTCCAGCCTCAACTCATCATCCACATGAACAAAATTCTCAAAAACCTTGTAGGAGCCATCCCGCTTCACATCCAAGTAGAGAAGCAGGGCATGGTTCACAGGAACCCTAAACTGAGCCTCAAAAGACAATGCATAACCCGCCAACGCAACCTCATGAAGACGCGAAGGACGCCTCGTCTTAAACTCCACTAAAATCGAGGGCGGAATCAACGCATCAACACGTATAGCACGGTTAAGCCCAAGAGGACGCCCATCAACAGGAAACTCACAAACCCATGGCACAACCCTGTAAACAACACCATCCCAGCCAAGATGACGCGAAAGAGACAAAACACGATCCAGACAAGAAGAATACGTCAAACAAGCAGAACTCCACAACGAGTCAAACACCTTCTCAAACCCCCTAAAAACACGTCGCCCACGAACCACCTCACCCATCTCCATCATCAACTCATAAAAAATACGTCCACTATCAGGACGACGGTGATAAAGAACACCCTTAGCGACGGTGGAAGCCTCAACAATCACGTTATGAACAGCCAGCCCCAGAAACAGCTCCTCACCCGGCTTCTCCCCAGCCCTCGCAACATGCCGCAGATAAGCTAGCCTACCTGAATCACATCCAAAAGAAAGGTCTGAAGCATTAACCCTTACACGGTAAGGAGAGAGAAGAGGCGGCTCCCGCCACCTCCAACCCCGCAGCTCCTCACTGACAGCCGACGGCGTCTCCTGAAAAACCTGCAAAACCCTCACAACATCATCAAAAGTGAAGAAAACCATCAACCAAAAACAACAAACCTCTCACAAAAACATTTCACAAAGCAGCGGAAAAACTACTCTCCTCTGAGATGTTTAACAATCTGCTCCAAACTATCGATAGGCCGTGTTTTGAAGGGGTTTGCGAGAACCTCGCCAAACCTATCACCGTTTTCACCCAGCTTAATCAGCCAAAACCTCTGCCCCACAAGCTCCAGCAAACCAAGACCCGTGCTCTTCCCAGCACCAAGCTGAAGACCAAGCCTCTCAACCCACTCCAAAACACCCGCGAAAACCTTCGAATCACCCGCTCCCGGCAAAAGATTATCCACAACAAACCATACACTAACCTTCTCACCCGGGGGAACAACCTCAGTAAAACGCAGGATATTCTCCTTAACTTTGCCCGTCTCCCGCTCAATCCCTATACCAGGCCTGATGTGAGTCGCCAACACATCGAGAAAAACATCAAACACCCTAAACTTCCCCGCCAACACACCATTACCCATCAATCTCCCAATAGGACAATTAGCAGCCAAAAAATCACCAAACAACTCATACCCCACATCGCTCTCCAGAGTCTCCCCCCTCAACTCATCCAACCCATAGCCAATATCAAGCAAAGTAGCCAACTCAACCCCCCTAAAATCACTGTTACGAATCTGCTCTCTCAACGCCTCGACAAACCTCCTATAACTCGCATCATAATCAGGGTCGCCGCTCCTCTCCACATAGACAATACCCTTCTCACTTTCCTCATAGCATTTTAACGCAACCTTCTCATACCCGGACAGGGAACCCGTCATGCTTTTTGCCACATACTCGGCGACCCGTCTAAACACGCCCTTGATAGTGGAGCCCGGTATCACAGCTCTGCCGTCGACCCTCAGCAGGCTTCGGAAAGCACCGAACCCTCCTGCCCCGATGTGTAGAGGTGTCTTCAGCTCGAAGACGAGCTCGCCCACCAATTTGTTGATGAGATGGTTAAGATGCATGGGTCATCAACTCCTGCAGCGGCATCATCATGTTAAACCCTGGGAGGGGGTTGCCGTTAAGGTTCTCGACCGTGCCGAGATACGAGAGAGCTCCCAAGGCATCATCTCCACAAGCTTCCTCCAAAACAATCAGGGAGCCAGCCGCTCTGCCGACAACCCAAGGCCTCGGAGCACCAGCTCCAAGATCCCAGCCAAGACTAATCCACATCATCCTCCCAAAAACCCTACCAACCTTAACAACGCTGTTAGATTTCAAACCAAGCCGAGCACCAGCCCAAGACAAATCAACAGAACGCGGAAAAGTAAACACCTCACCATTATATGACAGGTTAATGGTAGGCGAAAAAGCATACAAAACCCTACACGGCGAAATTTTCCCAACACGCCTCTCACCAACAACACTCATCTTAACCCTGCCAAACCCTCTCGAAACACCTCTCCCAACATAAAGAACAAACCCGTTCCGCGGAAAGTTGAACGACTCGGGCACAGCAACCGTAGCCCAATACTCCAGCCCAGGAGACAAAGCCTCATAATGATACAGAAGACCTCTAACACCCGAGGCCCGTGACTTGCTAATCCCGACCGACACACTGGAAATCTCCACGGGCACTTTTCCATCACCAGTCCCCGAATCATCGCCAACTTCCTTACGTCCCCTCCCATCATCAACCCTAAACTCGCCGTTAACTATTGGCAGAAACTCACCCGGGTGAAGAAACTTCCAAGCCCTATGGCTGCATCCTCTCCAACCGAAGCCATCCCCATCCACCAAATATCTCTCCAAATCCATTAGTCTCGGCACCCCAACATTTTCGCCGCATTGTTTACATACGCCGATGAAAGGATGTGCTGGAAAGGTTTTGTAGCCATGGGAAATTGGGTAGGCGGGTGAAGCCACGACCTCTGGGCTCCGTCTCTCCCTCCCCAGCTGCCCAGCGTCCAGAATTCCTTCCCTGTAGAGAGCGGTCACCAACGCTCCACGCAGTGTAGTAGACGGAATGTATCTTAACGGGTTGAGGAACCCTGTCTCCGTCCTTCTCCGCGTAAGGATAAGCGGACTCTCGAGCCGTAGCCTAATCTCCCAAATCTTCACCGCTTCCAAAGCCACTCCCCCAACCCATCCAGCAAACCATGCCAATCACTGGGCACATCTCTCTGCAGCTGATCAGTGTTCTCAAGCTTCAGGTCAACGGCCGAGGCCCGGCCGAACCTATCCATCCTGAGCTCAGCAGCAGCAAGAAGCAGAAGAGGAAGAAGGTCAAGAGCATCTTCACCATACCTAACACTGCCCACAAACTCAACACCGGCAACAACCTCCGCAGAGTAAAGACCACCCTCCAAAGCCTTCAAAGTAGAGTCCTCAATCCGCACACGTGTGACAGCCCAAGGAGACGCTGCGGCGGGGACAAGGTCGCTAAAGAAAACGACAGGAAGATAACTCCGAGATGGGTGGCCGAAAAGCTTGCAGACATCACACAAAACTTGAGCATGTGCGCTCGAAATCAAATCTGGCCTCACTTGTCCACAGGAGCTGAAGCCATAGGGATTAGCTACACGGCTCGCCGCAGACCTCAAAGCACCTTTGAAGCTGGGCCCCGGAATATACAGCCTTCTACCCCCCTTCTCATATATGCTGGTAAACACAATGTCTGGTCCAACCGAGGCCGGGGCTGAGCCGCCGACCGTTAACAAGCCAACAGGCCTAACCCTCACCCAGAACATTCTCAAATCATCCCACCCCCCAGAAACTTGATCAAGACATCAACATCAAAGAAAGGAACTAAGGGCATGCCGTGGTCAGAACTCGTGGAAACCAGCCGTAAAAGCTTAAGGTATTTTCCCTTCTCCTCATCATTTCCCACATTAGCCATCCTGGCTAAATGGGTGACCAATATTCTGTTTTCTTGACCCGGCATCCCGATTGTCTGAGGAACACCAGCTGATTCGATGACTTTTTGACGCAGGCCCTTTAGATGCTTCTTTCTATCGTTTTCACCTTCCCTGGATGCTTGGTAGGCGTAAGCGAAAGCCTGCGGACCGTCGAGCGGAATCTCCAGTTTGGCGAAAAACTCTCTTAGACCTTGTATTGTGAAGGGCTGGAGCGTTGCATGTCTCTGTCTTGCCAGCGCTTTTCTCCATGCAGCCGTGGAACGTGTAAGCACTCCGCCTTCGATGTAGTCAAACGCCACACCTCCTCCAGAGCCCTGCTCACGGCCCACTCTCTTGGCATCATCCAAAAGCGCCGATGCAGCATCTATTAGAGCCCAGACATCATGTCTCGGAGGCGCGGAAGCTATTCCCACACTGAGCGTCCTAACCCGCCCCATTGATTCGGCAAAGTAGTGGGCGATTCTCTGGGCAAGGATAATAGAGCACCAGCTAGGACACAGCAGCAAAGCATCGTCGCCGCCTGCATAAAGAAGGCCGAGAAAACAGGATGCAACAGACCGTATGGCATCTTCGGGGTCAAGCCCTCCAACCCCGTTAAACAAATCAATCAATGATTTTTCTAAAGCATCTTTGAGAGCAATGTCTACACGCGCACTTCTCTCAATCATGTCACTAATGGAAACCGAGTTGGCGAAAAACTCCCCCATCAAGTTACCGTCCAACTTTACAACGGCTACGTTCCTGACTCTCTCTCCGGGTTCCTGCGACGGGGTTCTGTGACCAGCAACCACATACATAACGTCAAAAGATTGTTCATCCCCCCAGTTGCCGAAAACTTTCTCTGGAACCATGTCAACGCCGGAGACCCTGACACCGGTGTCCCACTTCTTCTTGAAGTGAATACTGCTTCCCACCTCGTAAAGCTCTCTACAGGTATGACATTTATCATCGTTTGGTGCAGGAGGGTCTCTGTAACAGCTTGTGCAAAGGCTTGGCGAGGCTCCGGAAATAGGCGCCGCAACTATGGTTTGTGCAGCGGGCTCCGACGTCAATTTCCTAATGTAGCTTTCCCCAGCAAGTTCACCACTGTCCCTGTAGTAGTTCCCTGTGAAACGTGCTGAGGCGAAGAATGCTCTTAGCCCAATTTCTTCAAGCGGTATGGAAATGTCGCGCCAACTATTCTCTAACTCTTTTGCGATTTTCTGTGGCAGTAGGAGCGTCAATGTACCTCCACTGATTATTATGAAGGCTTCATGAGGTATCCACACTCCGCAGCGTCTCACCATCTCATGCTGTATCAGTATGGGTAACTGGGTTGATGTCACCATATCTATCACTAGGCTCGATGCCGCAACCGAGCGCAGGTCGCGAGTCCTCATAATGAATTCCTGAATGCCTCCTATGTCTATTTGGCAAAGGCGTAATTCATGGTTTTGCACATCTTCCATTGTTCTCAGTTTCATGAGAGTCTCCGGTTCGCTGAGTTTTTTTGCAGCTTTTTCGCTGAGCATCCGAATTGAGTCAGGGTTCTTCTCATAGACTCTTCGCCAATGTTCCCATGCTTGTTTTCCAGACCCGTAGCCCGTCTCTCGATCCACATCATCCGTGGGGCCAAAAATATTGTCGGTTAGCGTGGATAACCTATCGCTGGCCGCAGCCAACCGATCAGCTCTGTTCAAAATACTGGATAAACCTGTGGCCCCTTCAAAATGATGTTCCCGTACGAATTCCGCAAGATCATTTAACTGGTTATCCCCTAAAATGCCTGACAACACTTTTTCAACAACTTCGGTATGTTGGTAGTGTTTTTCAAAGTCGTATGGTTTAGAGATGTCGTGAAACATTGCTGCGAGTCTTAATTTGGCTCCATCCTCTCTACTGTATCCGTTCTCCACTGCATAAGACCATGCGATGGTGGAGGTGAGCAACAAGTGAGATAATAAGCTTGATGTATTGTAGAGCGGTCTTGTGTCAGCGGGGATTGTGAACCAGAGTTCTGTTAGCTCAGATAATTTGTTGAGCAGATGTTTCTGTAAACTTTTTACCGCATCGCTGTAATCAAATATATTTTTTAGAAATTTTATGGGGTGCTGAGTTTCTATTTTAGCGTGTCCTGTTCTTATTATGGGGTAGAAGAGATAGGGGGCGGGAGCTAGGCCTAGTAGCGGGGGTCTAATGAGTGGTGCCTTGAGATAGAAGCTGATCATGTCGCCCACGAGTTCAAGCCGCTGCACATCGTTTAACCCACTTGCCATGTTTACTACAGATTGGATAAATTGTCTAAGGGAATCTAGTGCTTCATCCCATTTATCCACATGCTCTTTCTTCATCTCTTTTGTGTAGCTTTGTTGCCCGTTTTCGATGAATGGTATGATGTTGGCTTTGTATATGGGGAAGCCTGGTGACCTGAAGCTTGTCAAGCCTGCGTCACCTCCTGAACATTTCTCAGGTGGGGCCCTAGCTTCGTTTTCATTTCGCTGACTAGGTCTTTGACTAGGTTTTCCAGCTCTGTGCCTGTTATTGGTTTTCCCCGGACATGGTTTCTGAACTGTTCAGAGAATTCTGAGAATGTGAGTGATTCGAGGATGTATCTTATTTTGCCTATTGGTTTGCCTCCGATGTTGCCGACGTATTTGAGCCGGCCTAGGAGGACGGTTTTGCCTGTGGCTGTTTGCTGGATGCCCAAGCCGTGGAGGAGGAGACCCAGCTCATGGGGTTCTAGGTTGCGGAAGGTAATCGAGCCTCTGAAAACCGATTTTGGTGGTGCAGTCCTCAGCTTAAGCCCGTGCTGTCCGGCCACATTCTCCAAGACAACTTTTTCGCCCACGAAGTCTGTGAACGCTACCAGCCCGCTGAGACCGGCTGTTCCAAACATGTCGCAAACCATGCAAACACTCTGGCTCTTTGTGTAATCGCATGGAAACCCCCTGTCCTCGTCCAATACGTTACCCCAGACTTTTCTATGTCTATACGCCCTTTTATCCCTCGCGAACTGTGGAGGCGATGCTTTTATGAAGCATGATGGTGTTTTTCCGTTGTTGTTTACGAGGCTGAGCTCAATCCGAGACCTTACGTTGCCTTTAACGCTCGAGCCCGGGATGCATGGTTTGTCGTCGACGGTAACCATGTCCAAATAATCTAATCCAATTTTTGCTGCTTGGGTTTCGATGGTTTTTTCCCAACCCATTTTCTCGAGGCTTTTCAGCATCTCATCGGGTTTGGGGGCATCGTAGTGGGCCTCGCCGCTTCCAACATGTAGGTAACCCTCAGTATTTATTGAGACTCTTAGAATGCCTGTCAGGTTTTGGTAGACGTTGCGTGGTCTGGGCGGGTTGCGTAACACGGTTACCCTAGCTGAGGTTGACACTGTTCCAAACCTCCATCAACCTCTTTAAAGCGCTCCAAGCATTATCTCCGCTTATCACCCATTTCCCGTCGGTTTTTGACGCGAGGTCGCTGAGACCGACGTCGGCGTCTATGTCCTCGAGCTTTTCCAAGTCGGCACCATTGTTTCTGTAGTTGATTATTGTTAGTGTTGGGTTTTCGAGTGTTACGGTTCCGAAGCCGCGTGTCTTGAACCCTCCAACCTTCAGCTCACCATCTCTCATCATGAAGACAAGTTTGGAGAGAAGGCCGAGCGCATAGTTGGGCAGGTTTCTCGCCCTCAAAGTAAAGCCAAAACATGCATCGGGCTCAACATACTCAACTTGGTAAAACTGGCCTCTGAAGACAGCGCCCGTTCTACGATCGATGGCTATGCCTGTTCTCACTCCATATGAAGCCTCGCTCTTGAGATAAGCATCTTGAAAGATTACTCTTCCAGCATAAGAGGGCGCGCCGAAAATTTTACAAAGAAGACATGTTTTCTCGAAGAAAAGCTTCATAGCCTCCGTTGTTTTTCCCATTCTCTGCAGGGTCTGTATCCTATCATGCAGAGACTCGTAATTCTCTCTCACCATCATGCAGTTATCCTTGGATAAGCCGCTGCAGGGTGCTATTCTGGGATTCTTCATCCGCAGAACTGGTTCGGCATGACTCCTGAAAAGGCCCTTGATGGATGAGCCAGGAATGTACGCCTCCTCTTTTCCTTCTCTTCTTATCCTCAGTATTGCGAGGTCTGCTGATGCTTCTAGAGGTGGCTCTCTACCTGCACCGATTCTCACAGGAGAGATGTTTTTCAAATCTGCCTCGAACACAACTTCCCTGATAAGCACGCGTCCCGAAGTCCAGTAGAAACTCATTTAGATCACACCATCTGCAACGACCTTTAATGCGCCATTTTCCAAGACATAGGTCTTGTAGCTTGCTTCCTTGAGAATCATCAAGCCCATGCCTACGCTTTTTCTCGCGCCTACCTGTAGGCCCAGCTTCTTCAAGGTATCAAAAAGCTCACTTAGATATTTTGAGCGTTCATCATTAGTGCCGGGAAAAGGTATATTGAAGATATCCATCCTAAAACGCCAGTCATAACTAGGCTCTACAATCTCCTCTGTATAAAGTAGACCTGGCCGAGCGCCCTGAAATTCTCTGTCAATGACTACACCTGTTTTGAGACGTATCAAAGGTTCTCTGTCCTTGGACGGGTACGCGTCGTAGATTCTAATATGTGAAGCAAGCTCTGTACTGCCGAAAATTCCGCATACTGCACATGGTTTTCCGGTTTTAGCCTCTTCCTCCATAGCCTTGAAATCCCAAGGCTCATGTATGTTGGAATCGGTTGACCTCGCAAGCTGCTCGATGAAAGACCTGAACACGCCTTTAAGACTGGAGCCAGGGATGTAGGGTACTAGTCTCCCATCTATCCTCATTCTCAGAACGGCTACATCGGCAGAGGCTTCTAATGGCGGCTCTCTACCAAGGCCAACCCTGATAGGTGTGAGGTTTGTCAACAAGCCATTTACGATGGTCAAGCTTTTCAAAGTATCAAAATCGCCGAGTTTCTTTTTAGACTCCATCATCTGCCGCCTGACCCCGCGAGAAGCTGTAAAAACTCTTCAAAACTATTTACCGTCTGTGAAATCCTCAAACCATCAGATGCCTCATAAACCCATTTAGCCAAACCCAGCAAAACTCTCCCCCTATTCCTATCCTGATTTAGCCTATAGAGCTCTCTCATAGCTTCAGCGACCAACCTCGATGTATCTCTGCCCAAGTGGCCGCGAGTACTTTGTCTACGTGCATACGCAGCTGCAACTGGCAGGCACAATACGTGATGAGGATATGCCTCTAGAGAGGAAATGAGCTGCTCCATCTGGCTTTTCTCCACATTTTCACGCCTTGCGGTTGTCCCTATTTTAACAGCATAGTCAAGTACCATTTTATCAAGATCTTGCTCTTGCGAGCCACCTGCAGGTTTAACGGACATGTGCAAATAAAACCATTAGAGGAATATAAATTTTTCTAGAAAGTATGATAATACTTATATAACTTACCTCAGGGTGATTTTTTGAGTTGCATTGTGATGATTGGTTTGTAAATCTCATCGATGATTTAGAGGATTTGGCATTAGAAAGTTTAACAGCAACTACGCAAGAATTAATCAGAAGTCGGATTATGGACAAGATTTTGATAAATGCTAGGTCGGAGCTTTCAGTTGATAAAATCCCCGCTACAAAAGAGAAAAAAGATTTTGTTCTAGAAGTTATAGAGCCATTTGTAGATGAAGTTTTAGCAATCATTTCGAACACAAAGATGAAGTTATCTGAAAAACCATTAAACATTAATTTACATTATTTTTACGGCCAAGGAGGCAACGTCGAGAAGAATCAAATACAAGAATACATAGAGAGCCTCCTTTTAGATTGCCGCTCATTGGTGTCAGAAGTCCACCAGAGGTGCAACGACAATGTTGTTATACTAGCGATAACTAGAGGAGTGGACCTTCTTATAAACTATCAAAATTTAGAACTTGACAATACATCTATAAAACTCTGGGCGACACTCAACAAAACCTTTGCTAAAAAGAAAGATGATCTAAACCGGATTTTACAAGAATACTCTTCTCAATATTTATTTATAAGCGAGAAATGCCTAAAGAAAAAAATCAACTCCTCTGCTTTAGAGGAAGAGGCACGGAAAGCCTTAAGAAAAGTAGGAGAGGTGAAAGAGAAAAATATCAACGAATTTGCGAAACATTTCATCGGTGGCTTGTTAGACAGGGACATGGATGATTGTAAACAAAAATGCGTGGAGGCTGTGGATGCGTTTCTTCGTTTCATTGGGGAATCTGTGATTCCCTCACAAAACCTCAGCGAAAAATTTTCTGAATTCTTTCTGAATCTAATCGTAAATAGGCGTATTTTCGAGATATGGGTCTGTTCACAAATCGCAGACCTTAAAATACCCGTAACCCCCCCAGTTAATTCTTCAGAGCACAATTTTGAATTAGATTTTGTAGCATTTTATGATGGTGAAACATTCATAGGTGACGTAACGACTACTTCTCGCGAGGATGAAATGAGATTGAAACTCGGTAAACTAATGGAATTAGAGAAGCAGGGATTCAAACCGATGTTGATAACAATAACCGATTATGATAAAATGTTGGAAGAGGGTGACTATTCCAGACGATACATCCTGAATGTGGGTGGAATCTTCGATAGAGACTTGTTCAAGAGAAAGTTTTTAAGACGTATCACTACTGGCTACTAAAGATGGCTGTCATATTGGTCCGTTCTTGACGAGGTTACGGTTTTTGAGAAGCCTTTAAATAAAGATGGAAAGAAATTTATTGAAAATGGTAAAAATCTCTCTTGTGTGTACGCTTGGTGTTTCTCCGCCTGTTGTGACGGAGTTTGTTCGCTACATGGTTGATGGGGAGGGGCTTCCTGTGTCCGATGTAACTGTTGTGGCTACTGATAACCCGGTGGTGTTGTCGGGTTTAGTGCTTGTAAAAGCTGCGTTGGCTAGCAGGTTTCCAAAGATACGTTTTCACGAGAAGATACTTCCTTTCGATGATGTCAGAAGCCTGGAAGAGACCTACATGTTCATAAACGAGATGGGGCGCCTTCTGGCAGATCAGCGTAGACTTCATCATGTCGACGCGGTTCATCTGAGCCTTGCGGGCGGGCGGAAAGATATGGGGATTACGGCGGCTCTTCTCGCCAGCTACTTTGGCGTCAACGGTGTCTACCACGTGATTATGCCTGAGGTGCAGATTGTTAACGAGAAGTTAGAAGCTTTGCGGAGAGAAATAGAAAACCTAGCTTCTTCCGGAGACCCACTCAGTTACTACAACAGGTTGAAAGAAGAGTTCGACCCGGTCATGTATCCACCGCTAGGAGAATATACAGTCATAAAAATACCAGTAATCCCCTACCCTCTCACAATGCTTAGACGAATCCGCCGTATACTAACCGGAGAAAAGTTGGAAAAACGTGCAGCAAATCTACCCGATGACGTTCTAATCGGGCTACAAGCATCTGGACTAATTAGAATCACAAGCAAAGGAACAGTCTACGCCACAGACCTTGGAAGAAAAGTATACGATTTGCTAAACTGGCTAGAGCCCTGAGCTTCACATCCTATATTTCAAGCCTAGCATTTCCTGCATCACAAAAATGTCCGTAGCACAGTGATGTACAGGAAAATGTCGCGGATGGTTTAATCTTGTTCAACTCCTACGCGTTGTCCCCCATGTTCGCCGGCGCAGTTGAGTCGGAGCCGGGAGGTTTACCCATTACCATGATGAATGCAGTCCCTCTATTTAGTTAAAGTAGTGATTTTCATCGTAGATGTGTTTTCGGCTGGAGTTAAGGTTATGTATGGACATGGTGCATTTGGTCCCGTGCATGAGTATACTGTAGCGGTGGGGGTTGTCGAGTCTTTGCAGAATTTTTCCAAAAGCTCTGGGAGACGTGTAAAGAGTTTTAGGGTTTTAGTCGGTGAGCTAAGCATGCTTGACATCGATGTGCTGAAGGAGGCTTTGGAGAAGCTGGTGAGAAGCATCTATCATGGAATTGTTTGTGCTGAAGACTTTGGTCGGCTGAGCGCGAGTCGCCGTGCGGAGAAATCGTGCCGAGAATCTCCTAGGCCTCTGGTGTCCATCCTATTGATACATCGGTTATGTCGGCCAAATCTCTCTGCAGCCGCCTGCTCAACACAAGTTTCAGACGATATTGTAGATACTCTCCGTCGCCTATGACCCTGTCACGTTTAACCACCTTCGAAAGAAAAACTGTTTCCAGGAAATTTGCGGGAAGGCATCCGAGGCTTCTGAGAATCTTCTTAACCTGTCCTCTCCAAGGGCCGGAGTTTGTGGCTATGAGAACGGGCTGTGGAGGCCCGGGCGCGGGAAGCCATTGAAAATGCTTCACCTCACCGGCTGTTGCTCGCCCGATTTCTTCAACATGGTTTATCTCTCCAAGAGCTACAAATTTCTCCCAGAATTTCTCGAAGCGTCTCTCCAGAACAAGTTTGGCGAAGGTGTTGCCTGAGCCTTGTAGGGAAAGGCTGCCCTCGAGACGTCCATCTACATACTGCATCGAAGCATAGGCCATGATGTCTTGGTCGGAGACGGTGAGCATGTTTTTTGAAACGTTTATCAAAGCTTTTCCCTTTGTCGGTGTGAAAAACATCAGCCATACATCTGCTCCACGCGCTATGTCCAGTTTGGCGGAGGGAGCTATCAGCAATCCTGTGCGGCCTGTGACAAACCCCATCGACGGTGCGGCCGGCAAATCGAATGCAACATTTTCTTCAGGAGCCTGGATTGTTTGCACCGGGCCTAGAAACTCGTAATCCACACGCCAAGATCTTTTTCTCTCGGCATAGTTTATGTAGAAAAGCCGTGCATAGCCTAGCTGAACAGACCGCACCCGCCCCGCTTCCCCCACAATCACGTGAACATGGTCATCAGCCAGACTGCATGTCAATGAACGTAGGCGGGAGAGGTTAACAACCTGCATAAAGGGATAAACTTGTTCGCCGATATAATTTTTATGATTCAGGTTTAGGCTTCACTTATCCGTTCTAGAAACATTTCGAGAAACCGCGGCCCATCCACCTGTTCACAGACCTCTGCATTAGGCTCCTTCTTCACCCAGAACCGTTTCTCGACGATGGTTTGGCCACGGGTTAGTTCACCTTCACACACGACGTAGACATGGTGGTGACTTGTTTTGAAGAGGTCTGGTTTGATGGAGGCTGCTACGGCCATCGGGTCATGGAGCTGCACAAACCCGAACCTCTCCGCAAACCTCCACACAATTTTCGCAGCGGTCCTTGCGGTTTCAGAGCTTGATGAAGCCATCTTCTCCACATCGTTTTTGCTCAGTGTTGCTTTGGGGTCTGTGGTCACATCAAGCCCTACGCAGAGAGGTTTCAGCCCGCTTTGGAAAACAATTTTCGCAGCCTCAGGGTCGACGTAGATGTTGAACTCTGAGACAGGTGTCTCGTTGCCGTAGCCGTATGGAGTTAAACCATATGCGCCTCCCATCAAAATCAATCGGCTTATACGCCGCGTCAGCTGAGGCTCGATTAGAAGGGCGTGTGCAATGTTTGTGAGTGGACCTGTGGCCACGAGTGTGACATTCCGCTCCGATGTCAACATGTCTACAAGGAATTTCACAGCGCCTTCGAGAGGTTTTCTCATCGGCATCGGTAGGCCTGCGTCGCCTAGCCCATCCTCGCCATGCACCCACTCCGCGGTGACAAGCTCTTTGACAAGTGGGGTAGCGGCTCCACGGTAAACCGGAATATCCATGTATCCCATCGTCTCCAAAACTCTCAGAGCATTAACCGAAGACTTGTCGACGTGAACATTCCCGCTGACAGCCGTTATGCCGAGAACCTCCAGCTCCGGCGAATTAAGGGCCAGCATGATGGCCAAGGCATCGTCGATACCCGGGTCCATGTCGAGAATGACTTTAACCATGCGGTCACATAGCCGCGAGAATAGATATTTTTTGCTTTTGCGGCGTGTCTTGGGAAATGGTTGAGGTTGTTGTGCTTGGTAGTATGCATATGGACCTGACGGTTAAGCTGCCGAAGCTGCCTGTGCGGGGTGAGACCGTTGTTGGCGGAGTTTTTCAGGTTTCTCCGGGTGGTAAGGGTTGCAACCAAGCTGTTGCCGCTGCGAGGCTGGGGGCGAAAGTGGCTATGGTGGGGCGTGTTGGCTCTGACCTGTTTGGTGAGCTTTTGCTTGAAAGGCTGAGAAGCGAGAACATCTCAGAAAAATATGTTGTCGAGGACAAGCAGACACATACGGGGGTTGCGTTGATAATGGTTGACAGAAAAGGAAACAACATGATTGCTGTGGCTTCTGGGGCTGATGCGAGATGTTCACCGGAGGACGTGGATGCGGCCGAGGGAATGATTGCATCTTCTAAGGTTTTCCTGGCTCAGCTTGAGATACCTCTATCCACCGTGGAGCATGGCGTAGCCTTGGCACGGAGAAACGGGGTGCCTGTTGTTCTCAACACAGCGCCCGCGCAGCGTCTGCCACGCCGGTTGCTGGAGATGGTTGACGTGGTGGTCGCGAACAGGATTGAGGCCTCTGTGTTGACGGGTGTGCGTGTGAATGATGTGTCGTCGGCGGTGCGTGCGGGGAAGCGGCTGTTGGCGATGGGTGTGAAGTATGCTGTTGTTACGCTTGGGAGGAGAGGTGCTGTGACTGTTGACAAGAAGGAGACTGTTCACCTGAAAGGTGTGAAGGTGAAGGCCGTGGATGCGACCGGCGCTGGAGATGCGTTCTGCGGGGCCCTCGCCTATGGCCTCGTCAGAGGCATCAGGATACATGATGCGGCGGAGCTGGCCAACAACGCCGCCGCACTCGCCACAACAAAGGTCGGAGCACAGGAAGCCATGCCAAGCCTCGCGGAACTCCACAAATTCATGGCATCAAACGGCAGAGCCAAAATCCTTGAAAACATCTTCAACAAAACCTACAGCTAAAAAGTTGTTTGCTCTAATAAACGAGGCCTGCCCAGCTGATAACGGCCGCCAACAACACCAATATTATGGTAACGGTTAGAAGGGTTATGATGATGTATTTTCGGGCTTTTTTCTGCTCGTAATATTTTCTGGGTCTTACACCTCTGGCGGTTAGTGTTATGATGCCGCCGATGTTTAGTCCGAGGATGTTCATCAGAGTCAGGGAAAACGCGCCTACCATGGTGTCGGCCCTGCCCAACGCTATTCCGATTCCTGTTACCGAGGCAGGTGGTATTAGGGCCGCTGCGATGGCGACGCCTACAAGCAGTTCAGGTATGTTGGTTGTCAAAGCGAGGCCCGCGCCAACGCCGAGCAATAGGGCCAGAGCTATGTCCGGTATGGTCATCCTTGTTCTCCGCATAATCTCCTCGTTTAGGGGTATTCCGAAAGTTTGATTCAAGAAAAATGCGCCAAGAGTAGAGGTTAGGATGGCTAAACCAAGCATCAAAAGAACAGTGAACTCGCCTCTGAGCACACGCATCGATTTTCCGAGGCATGTGTTGACGTTTACGGCGTTTATTGGTCCGAGAAGTGGTGAAAGAAGCATTCCGCCGATTATGATGACAGGGTTGTTGAGATAGAGACCTATCAGAGCCACCGCCGATGCCAGAGCAACCATGATAGACATTTCACGTGACGGCTTCAGAAAACGGTCAACCCTCTCAACAATAGCCTCGAGAGGATTGGATGCATTTCCCGAGCCGGCGCTTTGCTTCAACCGCTCCATGTAGGGTGAAACTGTTGCAACCAAGTCGGAAACATATATGATGTTCTCCTTCCTCCTAAGGTCTATTTTCTGCGAAACCTGCTCAATTATCTTTCCAACCACCTCCTCGGGCATAACTATGCTATATTGAAAACATTTCTGGCCCCCACATGTTACCGTAGATTTAGAGTAGGGCAGAGCGAGAGCCTCCATCACCTCATCGACGCCTTTAACATTGTCTTCAACAACACGGATTGTGATGCACTTCAAGTTATGTTGAGAAAAAGTGGCAGCTGAATATAACTTCTAACAAAATGGTACTGTTCGGCTGCAAGCTCCCAAAACAGGATAGTTGGTCGCGCCTTGCTACATGTTTTTATACGGGGTCTCTGGTTGTTGTGGACAAAGGGTGGGGGTGGTAAAATCGATTACGTCGAGGTTTTGGACACCACTCTCCGCGACGGCGCGCAGACCCGAGGAGTAACCTTCACTCTCCACGACAAGCTCCGTATAGCTGAGAAGCTTGATGAGCTAGGTGTTGACATTATCGAAGGGGGTTGGCCCGGCTCTAACCCGAAGGATGAGGAATTTTTCCGCGAGGCTCGGAAGCTTTCCTTCAGCAACAGCAGGCTCGGCGCATTCGGCTCCACACGGAGACCCAACGTCAAGCCCTCTCAAGACCCATCTCTCAACGCCTTGTTAAAAGCCGACGTCCCCGTCGCAATAATCTTCGGCAAATCATGGATACTGCATGTAATCGATGTTCTGAGGACAACTCCTGAGGAGAATCTTCGGATGGTCGCCGACACAGTAGAATACCTTAGAGAGCATGGGTTGGAGGTGGTTTTTGATGCAGAACATTTCTTCGACGGCTACCGAGAATCACCTGAGTATGCGTTGCAGGTTCTGAAACAAGCCAGAGACGCGGGGGCGAGCACGATTGTTCTATGCGACACCAACGGAGGCACGCTGCCATTCAGGGTTGGAGAAGTGGTTAGGAGAGTGAGGAGGGAGATTGATACACGGCTTGGCATACATGCGCACAACGACTGCGGAGTCGCGGTCGCCAACAGCTTGGTGGCTGTGACGGAGGGTGTGAGACATGTGCAGGGCACGATGATTGGCTTAGGCGAGAGATGCGGCAACGCTGACCTTACACAGATTATTCCCAACCTCGCGCTGAAAATGAACTACAGTGTTCTCAAAAACAGCGAAGGCCTCCGAAAGCTTAAAGATGTCGCATACTATGTAGCCGAGGTTTCGGGATTCCAGATTACACCCAATTATCCATTCTTCGGCGTCAACGCCTTTGCACACAAAGGCGGTGTCCACATAGATGCGATGCTCAAAAACCCGCGCACCTATGAACACATCGACCCCTCTCTCCTAAACATGGAGAGAACCCTCTCGGTCTCAGAGCTCGCCGGCAGAGCTGCCCTAGTCAACCACGCTGCCAAGCTTGGCCTTGTATTGACCAAGGAGCAGGTGGCGAGCATTCTTGAGAAGATTAAGAGGCTTGAGGCTGAGGGGTATCATTTTGAGCCTGCTGATGCCACGGTTTCGCTGATGATTCTTGAGGCTGTTGGCTATGATGTGGAGAGGCTTCGGGTGAGGACTTGGTGGGTGGAGGTTTTGATGGCTGGAAAAATCACGGCCCGTGCGGTTGTTTCGATGGATATAGATGGAGAGGCTGTGACCGAGATGGCTGAAGGCGTGGGCCCCGTTCACGCCCTGGACGCAGCCATTCGCGCCGCCGTTCTCAAACGCTATCCGCAGCTCGAGTCGACGCAGCTGGTTAACTACAAGGTTTCGGTAATTGATACAAAAGATGCGACAGCCGCGGCTGTAAGGGTGTTCATAGAGTTCAGCGACAACGGCAACCGCTGGGCCACCACGGGGGTTTCAAAAAACATCGTCGAGGCAAGCCTGAAAGCGATAGTCGATGGCTACAGCTACAAGTTGCTGGTGCTTGACGGCGGGTTTACTTCACGTTCACAAGCAGATAACGGTTCATGATGCTCCAGTACTCGACGGAGACTCCTGGCTCAATCTTCGCTCTAAGGTTCTCATCCTTCGGCAGCGGCACCTCAACTATCTCAAGCGTCTGATTATCCATGACAGATACAGAGTCGCCTGAGAGAGCCACGACCTGCCCCGTCCGTTTATCCACTATCGGCACCTCGACCTTGTTGTCCGCGGGGCCGACCAAGCTGCGTTTAACGTCGTCGAATATCCCTATGGCGACAAGCCGCACTTTCGCAGAACCATGTTTACCTGGCTTGCTCTTCTCAACCTCGACAATTCTGCATGGTTCGCCGTCGATAATGATGTTGTGGCCTTCCTTCAGGGAACCGAGTTCAACAGGCTTGCTCAAACCAATCCATCCCCATTAGACCCGCTATTATACTATTTCCTCTTTATCAACCAGAACAGCTCTCTCAACCCTCAGATAGCCGTAAACACCTCTCCACACCATGCTTTTCTCCAGCGGCTTGATTTTTTTCCGGAAAAGAGGGCAGTCAAGAACCATGGTCTCCATTTCGCCGCCTTCACCTGCTGGGTTGATGCCGTAGCGTTCCGAGATTATCTCCAGCTCCTCGACAGCTTCTTCATCAAGTATCCGGCCCAGCCAGCTTCTCCCAAGCCCCGCAGCAGCCACAGCCACAACCATTATCTCAAACCCGTTCCGTAGCATCTGGCGGAGAAGCTCGCCCTGGTTTTGGCCCCACAGCGGCGTCAAGACCGTGAGCCCATGTTTCTCAGCCGCACGTTTCATTCGCTCTCTTTGATAGCTGCTGGCCAAGGCTCCCGCGACGACGCCCTCTACTGTCCCAGCAACCTCTAACAGCGCTTTATTCAAAGCCTCCTCTTCAGCCATTCCAGCTATGGGGTATAGGATGTGGTGTTTACCCATGGCTTCGGCCTGCAGAGGAGTAAGATGTATGTTGGGATAGTGGAAGAGGTAGCTGTCGATGGACTGTGGGAGAAACGTTAGCAAAACCTCCACCACATGCCCCATGTTTTCTGCTAGGTATATGGCGTAGGTCGAGTCCTTTCCCCCGGAGAAGAGCGCGGCGAGCCTCACATCAGCACCTTCTCAACATCGTATCTATACCTTAAGTTAAATTCAGGTGTTCTCAGCTTTTTTTGATGAAGCTTTACGAGTTTGAGGGCAGGGAGCTTTTCCGGCGCTACGGCATTCCTGTGAATAATTATGTTGTTGTTAGAAGTGTGGAGGAGGCGCGAAGGGCTGCGGAAGCTCTTGGTCGAAGAGCTGTGGTCAAGGCTCAGGTTCTCGTGGCGGGTCGTGGAAAGGCAGGCGGGGTCAAGGTTGCGGAGAATGTTGAGGAGGCTGGGATGTTGGCGGGCAAAATGCTGGGCTCGGAGATTAAGGGTGAGAAGGTTGAGTCGCTCATTGTGACAGAGTATACTGAGGTGGTGAAGGAGCTTTATCTCGGCATCATAGTTGACAGGTTCAAGCGTGCGCCCGTGGTAAT
>CALHAG010000002.1 GCA_937934305.1 Candidatus Caldarchaeum subterraneum | reverse complement strand
TCTAGTTTTGTAGAATGTGTTGTTTTTGGCTTTTTTATGGTTTGGTGTGGCTTTTTTTCTGTTTTTTGGTTTTGTTTTTAAGGATGGGGTATTACCTGGGTGTGGTTGTTTGTATTTTTTGGATGTTGTTGTCCAGAGTTTTGGAGGGGTTCTAGACTGTTACGGGTTATATAGCGGTTGTTGGGGTGGGTTGGGTGATGATTGGAAAAAGTCAAGCAGTTTTGCTAGCTTTGCTGCTAGCGCTTCCGACGGCTTTCCTTGGGGCAGCGATTGTTTCGCCGGCGTTTGCGCAGACCAACCACACCGCATGGCTCAAAATAGTGACGAGCGCGTGGAAAGGTAACCCTAGCACAGGAGGAATCTCTCCTGTTTTGCCGACTGGCACAGATTTTGCTGAGAGATATAACGTGACCAATGTCTGTGTCGAGGTGTATCGGTTCAAGAATCCGAGAACAGACCACGATTTCACTAACCCGAATTGGCCTCGCAATCTTCTGGGCAACTTGACTTGGGAAGGTCCAGTTGCGCCTGTAACCGATAGGCCTAACGGCACAGGATTCATTCAAATTCAGTGGCCGAGTGGCTGGGATAACTTGACGGTTATCGTTAAGGCGAGGAGCTATCAGGGTGAATGTATAAGCGGAGGAACCCCCTTCAGCGGAATCATTGTTTATTGGTTGACAGTGAACGCGACAGAGAGGTTTAAACACGCGCTCATCGGAGCTCCATTTACAACCATCCCGTACGGAGCGAATGTTACGCTCAACGACGATGGATTATGGGACATACATCCCACGGGCCCTGGCGTGAACTTTGACTTCAATCTGCCTCGTGCAGGCTACAAGTCTGGTCCTGTAGATTTCCTAGACAATGCGACCGGAACAGGTTATGACCCGAAGTGGTTTGCGGGTAACTTTAGCACTCCTGGAAGAGCGTGGGTTGCGCGTGCTGCTTACATGTTCAAGGTCTTCCACGAGCACACATGGTATGGTGTCAAAGATAACCTAACCTACGCCACCATCTTCATCTACGACACAGACCACACAGACGCCAGCTCGACCCAGTCGCTTATACAGGCGGCGATAACCGGAAATGATGGACAGAGCAGATACACCCGCGAAATCTATCCAAGGTCTGCGGGCGTGGGAACAGGCAAGTTCGCCCAGAACAGGCTCGTCCCCATACCGCTGCAAATCCTCAATCTCCAGAACAGAACAGCATTCCACGGAGGAATAGGAGCCCCGACTAGTAACATCCCGGTGGGGGCTCCTCACCTCAACGCCACTAAGCGTGTCTGGTGGGAGACAGTTCTCACCAACCAGACCTTCTACATAGGAAGGGAATACAACGGCTCCAACACCTACATCAGTAACTTCGGAGGAACAGTTAAGACAGCTCCGGGATTCGGAGCTTTCCCGGCCGTTCCATCTACTAACCCGACGAGGACTCAGGGAGGCATAACCGGTGTTCCAGCAGGCCCCCTCAGCATAGCGTTGAACCACACCGTTACCGTCAGTAGTGGTCTTGACGGTTTGCCGTGGGTCACTCTTAACCAGACGAATGTTGCTAACTTTAACAACAACACGGTCTTCTACGCGAGATTCTGTGTCCAGGACGCTGACCTTGCCATCCAGCACCCATGGATAGGCGATAAAATGGTGGGTGCGGAGGTCACCCTCAACTTCAAGACATCAGCCAACGCACCCTACTACCTCGCCCACAGCATACACACAACAGGCAGCGACGGCTGCACCGACGACCCCCACAAATGGCCAGGCTACCTAAACCAGTACAGCAAGTTTGGACGCTTCCCCAACGGAACCAACTGGAGCCTTAGAGGAAGCCTCAACGCCAGCTACTTCTTCAACCCAGCAGATGACGCCTCACCCGCATGGAGACCAGGCGGATACTTTGAACAGGCATGGGGCGGAAGCTGGCAGGGACCATGGATAAACGCGGGCAGAAACTGGAGCGCCCTCATCCCCGAAATCACCTACATGAAGACACGAACCCTCAGCGACGACCCGAGATGGGGAGGCTTCGAGATACAGGTCAAGTGGAAAGGCGGAAGCAGAAACGGCTACGGCGGAACAGCTGTCCTCGTTGACAGCGTAAGAGTACGCAACCCCTATGCAATAGCGTTAACCAACTCCACAACCATTACAGGCTGGATAGCACCAAGCGTCACCTATGGAAACAACACGGTACTAATCAGAATACACGACAATAGAGTGTTCAACAACCTCCTTGGCACAGGCAAAAACGTCCAAGGCCCAGTAACACTTATGCTAAGCAGCGCCAGCCCATTCAACATCTCATTAGCAAACTATGTTCCTCCAGCAGACAGTTCATCACCAGCAAGATATGACATAAGAGTTTCGAACTATGACCCATTTGATGTCACTGTCTACATAGTGGACAACGCGACACGAATAGGGTCCCTACCAGGCCCGTCCCAAGAAATTACAGGGGTGTATGCATCGATTAAGTTCCATGACGCCAAAACCAACGCATACTTCGCCAGAGTAAACAACCAGCCATTCTTAGGAACAAGCATCGACACAGGCCCTGACGGCGTGACCGACTCCAGCGGTGACATCGTGGCAGGAGATGGTGTGAGAGCTGATGGACAAACAGGTGTAGCGGAGATTGAGTTCTGGCCAGGTCCACCCGGCACCGGCACCTTCAGATTCCTGCTCAGCGGATATAACATAGACTTTTTCATATTCAATGACTACACCGGCGGCGCATTGATACGTGACGGCTTCCCCGCAGGGTTTACCGGGGTGTTCCTGAGCTTCTTGGTCGCCAGCAGAAACGCGCTAGAGCTAACACCTCTAGCACCTCACAAAGCCCCTGACATAGCAGTGGCCAGAAGCGGCCACGTCTTCATCACCGCTAACGTCCACGACCTTGCTTACAGGCTTGTTGACAACTTGGGCAACCCCGCTCCAGCCGCCAACACAGCCATAACCCTCCAGCGCGGCAACGGCCCACCCATAACCAAGAGAGGAGCAGACACCATACCCGACTTCTTCCCAAGCACAGGAGGCCTACAGTGGAGCTATGACCAGCACGGCGAAGGATGGGCAGTATTCTACCAGCTGCCCGAAGACCTCGCATACATGGTCACCGTCACCTTCGACGGCACACCCGTCGGAGAAGCCACCGTCGACAAGCTCACACACACCATAATGGAGGACCTCGTCCTCCGCATCTACAAAGTCAAGCTAACATTCGTCGACTGCGTAGACAGCCCACTCTCCAGAGAAGCCTTCGTCAAAGTCATTCCACCGTCTCCAGCGACACCCTATGTAACACAGCTCGACAGCACAGGAGCCCTCGACTTCGGATACCTCGCCGGAGGAGAATACACAATCGACGGCGTCTGGTGGAAAGGTGTATGGGTCAAGTTCACAGAAGCACGGATAGGCGACCGCAGCCTATCCCTCAACCCCGACGGCAGCCTCACCTTCACAGTCGACAGCAACATCGACTCACCAATCAAACTCACAGCCCTCATCAACGACTTCATATTCACCACATGGGACTTCAACCAGGACAACAAAATACCACGTCTCAACATCACCCTAACATGGGTGGGTGTACACCCGCTCACAGGCAGCCGCCTATACTTCCTCGAAACAATGGACCCAACAGGCGACACCAACCCAGTCAAATTCAATACAACGAAGTCAGTCAGCCAGTTCCTCAGCTACAGAATCGACCACTTCTACGGCGGAAAATCTACTTCACGCGGACTCAAGACATACGCAGACGTCCGCTACGTCTTCTACAAGATGCCCAGCACATTCTACAACATAACAGTAACAACCGTGACAACAGGAGACCCTGAGACTGAGCAGACACCGGGCAACAGCAAATGGCCAGGCAGAACAGTACCCGTCGACTACGAAATCAAGATAGACTGGACAAGCCACAGCAGCGCACCAAAAGTTAGAAACACACCTGCAACCATCAACGACAGGGTTGTCCTCAGAGTCTACATGACATGGAACGGCCAGTTCGTCACAGACCCAAGCCTCAACCCAATCGGCAACGCCACACTATACAACACATGCGGGCCCGTTGAGATTGACCTACTGACATGGGCCCACACCTTCTACCAGCGCATCGTCGACGGCGACTTCGACTACCTCAACGAAGCCCGCCGCATAGGCAACGCCACCTACCACATAGTCAACGACAACGGCGTCCAGATGGAGATGTACATACCCGAGGAAGGAGTATTCTCATCACTCTTCGTAAGCAAATGGACCGAAGACACACTCCTAACCACATGGCTCAAAGCCGAAAGCCAGCACAGCAGCAACATCTGGTGGAACGGCACCTACAGAAAACAAGACCTCCAGTTCTACGACTACGTCTACCCACTCGAGTTCACCAGAGGCGAACAGCCATGGGCAAGATTCTACAACAGAGTAGGCCTAACAGGAGACGGATGGCTGACAACGCAGGAAGGACCTATAACCAGTCCAGGAGGAGATGTTAGACCAGGCGACAGCTTCCTCATAACCGAGTTCTTCAACGTCACGACAGACGAGGAGGCCAACGGCAAGAACCCGACACACAACTTCACAGTCGTCGGCAGCGAAGGCCTCTGGAACCAGCAGAGATGGAGATGGGAGCAGGCGGTAGCTGACGGCCTCGTGCCAGAGGTTCCGACAAGACCCTACAGCCTCGTCTTCGAGAAACAAGTCCTCACCGTGCCGATACCCGTGGGCTTCATAACCCTCAACCTCAAAGACGAAGACCTCGCAAGACCCATACCATACGCAGTGGCCCAACTCGATGTATACTACGATGATAGCGGAACCGTGGAGAGAAGCTCATCGGTTCTCTACAAGACAGGAGCCAATGGCAACCTCACACTCCTCTATCCAACTCAGGAGGCGATGGAGAACATCCTAGGCTCCCCGGTTGTTAACTACACGTTGACCGTCTACTGGTACCTCAACAGCAGCATCGTCTACAAAGACGCCTTCAACCTCACCAAGAGAGGCTACTCGGTTGACAAAGTCGCCATCGCCGACGTAACCTTCGTCCTCGCCATAAGCGCCAACAAAGACAGACCCGTCAAAGACCTCTATGCAAGAATATGGTGGTTCAACGTCACCGACGGCGGAACTGTCTTCCCAGGCAGGATAACCGTCGACCACGCCCGCAAGACATGGACCTACACAGCAGTCCCCGAAACCCGTGGAGCAGCCAAATGGACAACAGGGCAGCTCACCTTGCCATGGCTACCAACCAGCGAACGGTTCACAAGAACCGACTGGGACCTCGTCTTTGACTCAGACGAAGGCAGATGGGTCTACGACGAGATAACCAAGACATGGGACATACCCTACCCAAGCTACAGCGACGGAGCACCCATTGACGGGTGGCCATACAACCCAGTGCCCACAGGCTACTACCGCGCCCTAAGCTTCACAGAGAACGCCAGAATACAGTACCGCATCAGCGTATGGAGCGACCAGCTGCCAATCGATCCATCCCTGCCACAATACGGTAGCGGCGCATGGAGCAGACCCGCTCCACAGCCGGCTGCAGGAGACCACTACGAGCTCGTCTGGACAAGACTCAGCACAGGCGACACCTCGGTACCGGTCTTCAGATTCGCGTGGATGCTCTTCGGACACCCGCCCTTCGACATCACCTACTACCGTGGACCCGACGCGGTAGGCATCTTCCAGCCCATACCCGGCTACGCACTAACCAGGACATGGACAGCCACACCCGCACCAGGAAGCAAAGTCGTCGCCATCAAGCTCAACGCCACCGACGTCGACATCCCAGTCTTCTGGCAGGTAGGAGACCTTGAGCTCGGAACATACGACTGCGGACCACTCGTCGGCTACATCGTCAAAGGCAGAATAGTACCACCACTAGGCGCAACATTCGGACCAAGAACCATCGACGCCGTAACCACACCTGGAACCATCACCATAGGAGACAAGACAGTCAACGTATGCCTCGCCGGCAAACCCGTAGGACTCGTAACAGTCACCAGCGGAGACACACCCTCGACAGTCATCTGGGGCAATAGCTCTCTTGTAATCGATGAGGTCTCGCCACCACCGAGCATATGGTACAACGACGGCACAGGACAAGCAGGCGCAGACAACCCCAACAGAGGAACAACCAGCAACTACTGGAGAAACTGGGTCAGCCAAGCCATCGACCCGATAACCGGACAGCCCGTTAACCTACACGTCGGCGACCAGCAACAGATACCGGGAGTCGACCTCGGCATACAGTACATGGGCTACGGCAGACCATATGAAGGCGTCGCACGTGAAACAACCGTGATAGCGTGGAGCAACGACCCCGACAACAGAGCACACAGACCCTTCATCAAGATGTTCGAGTTCCAGAACGTCTCAGCCAGAATCACAGACTTCAACGGAAGGCCACTGCCCGGAGCATTCTACCAGATCATCGACGCTCAGACAGGCAAATCCGCCGCATGGAGCTACGCAGGACCCGACGGCAGAATAGTGCCCATGCCCATCAGAAAGCCCGGAGGAGTCTTCATACAGAGAGTCCTCTACCTCGGACAGGGCGCCAACGGAGAACCCACATGGCCAGTCAACAGCTTCGCAAGATGGCCAATAGCCTACGACAGCAGAGACGACGAAACCACACAGGAAACCCAGAAACCCGACATACCGCTTGGCTTCGCATACACCGCAGAAGCAGGCCCATGGCCCAACGGACCCGGGTGGCTCGGTGCAGAAGTCTGTTCACTGGTTGGCGACCACTGGTACGAATATTATGGCGGACAATGGATATACATATCCGGCGTAGGATATGTCTTTGACCAGAGGCCGCTGAGCATATCGATTACCGAGAGCTTCGCCAGCTGCCCGCCGGCAGGATGGGGTAGAAGCTTCGACGTCATCACACGCATCTTCGACCTAAGAGTGCGGTTCGTCTACGGAGACGCCCAGAGACCAGCCGACCCGGCCTACGTATTCAGCGCACCCAGCCTAGCCCTATCCGACGCATTCATCATACGTGGACAAGGAGCAATCTTCGAAGCCAAACGCCTAGCAAGAAGCTCCTACGACATCGTAGCCCTCTGGCCCGACGCAAACGGTGAAGAAGTCGGCAGAAGAACCTTCGACATCAGCACAACCAACGTCGGAACAGTAGAAGGAACAGTCGTCCTCGCCCTCAGAGACGTCAGCTTCAACGTCGTCGATAGACAGGGCAGACCACTATCCGGAGCCAGAGTAAGCGTCTCACCCGACCTTGTCAGAGACGAAGACATCCAGCTTAGACCCGACAGCATCTTCACAATACTCCGCATACCCGACGGCAGAACCTACGACTTCACGGTAGAGTGGACAAGCCCATTCGGAACAACAGCCAGAGCAGCTGTCAGAGAAACCCCAGCAGGCCTACAGAGCAGAGGCAGCATAACCCTGCCAGTAGACGACGTAACCCTGACAGTCGTCGACTTTGACGGAAGACCTGTAGCAGGCGCAGCCATCAGGTTCGCCGGACAACAAGTAGGCACAACAGACAGCCAGGGCATCATCATCATCGGACAGGTACCGCTCGACAACGAATACCAGATAGAGGTTACCAAAGACGGCACAACAATCGGCGGAGACCGTGTAAGGTTCACCGCATCCCGGACATCAGCAACCATACAGGCAGGCGTTTACGACATCACAGTCCTCGTCAAAGGCGCAGCTGGACAGCCGATACAGGGTGCCATCGTTGAGCTGCAGAGAGGTGGAACAACAGTAGCCACAGCAGCCACAGACGCCAGCGGATCAGCCGTCTTCTCCAAAGTCGTAGGCGCAGACTATTCGGTCAAAGCCAGCTACGAACAATTCAGCAGCTCAGCCAACGTAGCCAGAGGCACTAGAAGCGCGACGCTCGTCCTCGACCTCTACACCGTCGTACTAGGTGTACCCATGACCCTCGCCACGTTCCTCGCGTTGATCATCGGCCTCATACTGCTGGTCATCGTCATCGTCGTCATCGTCAGCGAATACATCCGCTGGAGAGGACGCCGTCTCGGAATCTACCCAGCAGCACCACCAAAGAAATAAACACCCACCTTTTTTAAACCACCTCAAATTTTTTATAATCTGTTAAAGCCTCAGGCCAACGTATAGAGGAGGTATTTTCGACACAAATCAAAACGGAAAACGTTTTTAGGAACCGGGGGAAAAACCAGCCGGAATGCGTGAAACAGCAACCATTCTCACAGCTGTTCTCCTATTAGCCGTCTTAACCATTGCATCCGCTCAGACAAGCGACCCCTGTATCACAACAGATAAACGTGTAAACCTGGCCGGAGACACGCTTCTGCCCATAGAAGGCACTTTAGCCGGAAGGCTGAGAGAGGATTTTTACAGGTTCGAGAACCTGCGACCCGGTGAACGCCTAGTCCTCAGAGTCACGGTTACCACAAACACCTCCACAGGGTTGAACACGTTGCTGATGTGGGAGATAAGGCCCAGCCAGTTCACCCGAATAGGCGGGGAGCAGACCATCCAGGGAGGAGGCCCGCGGAACTATGACTACAGCTGGGTGCACAGCAACTTCGGCGAAAACACTCCAACCACGCTCTGCTTCAAAATAGGAATATTCTCTGAAGCGAGGCCCGCCAAAGCCGACTACGTAATCACCCTGGGAATCGAGCGATATATGGACGCTGGCGGAAGAGAAGCCGCTGACAAACTCGAAAAAGCAACCTCGCTGGGAATGTTGAGAACAGGGGAAACAACCATCATCTCAGGCTACTTAACCAACTCCAGCGAAGGACTAGACTACATAGACACATATGTCTTCACAGCTGTTCTCGGGAAAGGGAAACAGTTGACCGCCACATTGTCGACACGGCCCGGAAACATCTATGAATTCGCCATCCTCGACCAGACAGGCTACGGGCTCAGAAGCAACAGAACAAACACCAACGGTGAAGCGGCGGTGAATCTGGAGACACAGGACACAGGTGAGAAAACCTACTACCTAAGGGTGGCTAACCAGGGCGGAGTAGGTGGAGGAGGACCATACACCATAACCCTAACAATCAACGAAGTAACCACGTCAACAACCACGACAGCCACCACAACCCCCATAGAAACAACCACAGAAATCACCACACCCAGCCTCTCACGTGAAACAGCCCAGCTCATAGTCTACAGCACCGTAACCGGCATAGCCGTCCTCGCCGTCGCCGCAACAATCATAATGAGAAGAAGAAGCCAAACAGTCGTCGGCGAAGAAGACCAGTGGTACTAAACCTTCAACATGTTTCGCCCAATTTTCTTGAAATAGTGCTCGGCTTCATCGGGCCTGACGATGTGAAGCTCGAAGGGATGGTAGACGGGAAGCTCCGCGACCCGTTCAACCTCCACCTTCAAGGCACCGCGTTCAAGCATCGACTCTGGAACCCTTTCGGAGACAATCAGGACATCCACATCGCTCGAAGCCACACTCTCTCCCGTGACAACGCTGCCAAACACATACACATCCGCATCCCCCAAAACCTTTCTAACAGCCTCAGCCAACACCCCGACATATTCTCTCCAGTGCCTAACCATCTCAGCCCTCCTACGCGCACTCTCCATCATGCTGGGAAACCCGCCACCCTGCCGACCACCACAAACAACTCGCGGACAATTTCTAAAAACTCCGCCGCATCCCTCTCGGAATATTCCTTCGGAAAATACCTCGACATAATGTAGACATCCTCCAAACTCGAGAGAAGATTTCTCCTCTCTTCTCCAAACTTTCTCAGCTCATCGTCTTTCGAAGCCTCGGCCAGCTCCCACACGAGACGCCTCAGGCTATGAGTCCTGCTATATTCTCCGACTAGTTTGAGAAGAGCGGACTTGAGGTAGAGCTGGGCAGCCTGCTCCAGCATAAAACACGCCAAGTCAACCTTCTTGTCTGCCAATGCTTTCTCAGCCATCTCAAGAAACTCCACACCCCTACGCCTCAACACCTCCACCTCATCACGCCGAACCATCCCAACAATCATTCCGCAGCACCCTAATAAGCAATCCCAACCCATTTAACACTATGAGCATGTCCCGGAAGGGTTTCCACCAGCTCCCCCACATGGCCGACATCTACATCGAGGCATATGGCTCATCGTTGGAGGAGGCGTTTGAGCAAGCTGGACTGGCCCTCTTCAAAACACTTGTGCTGAACGCGTCGGAGAAAACCGTCTCCGTAACCGTCGAGGCACGTGGACAAGACCTGATGGAGCTTCTCTACGACTGGCTCGAAAAACTCCTCCACAAATTCGAGATAGACAACATCGTCGCCACCGAGATAAAGGTCAACAAAATCACGAAAAACAGTGAATACAGACTCGAGGCCACATTATGGGGAGAACCCTACAACAGGGAAAAACACCAGACAGGCACAGCCGTGAAATCACCAACCTACGCACTGATGGAAATAGACACGGAGAAAAACACGGTGCGCTTCGTCCTCGACATATAGGGTTAAAGCCACGGCACAAAGCAATGCATCGGGCCCCCGGGCATGAAAACCCTCTCAGTGTTTCTTCCACACTCTTTCACGGCGGAGGTGCCCAGCTTCCGCGAAGCCACCATGAAAATCGGGTTCGTCGGCAGGGTTCTCGCCACATTCAGGGTTGATGAGCTTGTCCTCTACCCCGACGAGCCCGGGGCACCGCGTATAAGAAACGCTCTACTGATAAAGGAGCTTCTCGACTACCTTGTCACAGCACCCTACCTACGCTCCAGAATATATCCCCTCAAGCCAAGCCTCCGCTATGCAGGCCTCCTGCCACCCCTCAACATACCCACCCACCCCGAGGCAGACGCGTTGAAAAAAGAGGGAACACACTACAGGCAAGCGCTTGTCACCGCTTCTGGGCAGACATCGCTCCTCGAAGCAGGCATGGGAAAACCGCTGAAAATCCCCCGAAAGCTTCCAAAAAACAAGATAGTCACTCTACGGGTCCGGGTTAAGGAGGGCCGTGTCAAATACTCGGTTGTCGGCAAAAAATCAGGCGAAACCTACACAGGGTTCAGGACACGTGTCGTCAAGAGCCTAGAAGAAGCCCTCAAACCATACACATTCAGGCTCGCGACCTCCCGCCTCGGTGAACCAATCAACAAAGTCTACGCAACAGTAGCCCAGCGGCTAAGAGAACCCATCCAAACATGCGTCGTCTTCGGAGCCGCCGACAAAGGTCTCCACGAAATAGCGCAGGCCCAAGGACTCGACTACAACAGCCTCTTCACCCTAACAATCAACACAGCCCCCAACCAAGGAGTCAAAACAATCAGAACAGAAGAAGCCCTAGCCTACACCCTCGCAATCCTCAACCTCGCAAAAACATCAACCATATAAAACAGACAGCAACCATAAACATGTGCCGGGGTACCCAAGCCAGGATAAGGGGCGGGCCTTGAGACAAGACATGAAAGCCCGTGGCCGCAAGGCCTCGTGGGTTCAAATCCCACCCCCGGCGCGCATTACAACACTTTTTAGCCCGTTGTTACGAGTATGGGAAGGGTTTTGAAGGCCTACCTGCTCAAAGTCGCGGGAAAAGTGCAGCGCGTCGGCTACAGACGCCATGTGCTGGAGCTTGGGCAGGAGCTTGAGCTGGCGGGCTACGTGAGAAACGAAAAAGACGGAACCGTAACAATCTTCGCACAGGGCGACGAAGAGACGCTGAACAGATTCATAGAGGCTTTGAAGACCCCGCCTCCCCCAGCCAAGATCAAAAAAATAGAGATAGCCGAGACAAGGCCCAAGCCCAACCTCAAACACTTCCAAATACGCTACAACAAACTGGCCGACGAGCTACAAGAAGGCTTCGGAGCCATGCAGGCAATATTCTACACATATTGGGAGGAATTCCGAAACTATAGGGGAGAATTTAGAGACTACAGAAACGAGTTTCGAGATTTTAGGGGAGAGTTTCGTGACTTCAGGAATGAATTTCGTGACTTTAGGGGTGAGTTTCGTGAGTTTAGGGGTGAGTTCAATGATTTCAGGAACGAGTTCAGAGATTTTCGTGATGAGTTCAGGGATTATCGGATGGAGTTTAGAGAGTTCGTTAACAGGATGGATGCTTTTGTTGAGAGGGTTACGAGGGTTCTGGAGGCTTTGACGGAGCAGAGCAAGAGGAGTATGGAGATTCTGGAGGTTGTTGCACGTGATTCGAGGGAGACGCGGGAGATGCTGTTGGAGGCTTTGAAGATGCTGAAAGAAGTTGCCAGCAAATCGAGTCCGTGAACCTGTTTACAAGGCTGTTGACAAACACATAATATATGATGTGCTTTTCCTTTCTATATGAGGGCCGCTGTTTTACGCGGTGTCCTTGATGTTACTGTGGAGGATGTGCCGGTTCCCGAATGTGTGTCTGACTCGGTTCTTATGCGTGTAAAGGCTTGTGGTGTCTGCCCTGTTGATGTAAGGGTCTATACTGGGGAGAATGTCTGGGTTTCTCTTCCCTCGGTCGGTGTCTCGGGTCACGAGGTCGCCGGCGTCGTTGAAAAGGTGGGTGAAAATGTTTCTGCGCTCAAGCCCGGTGACAGAGTGGCGGGAACTCTCTCGAAACCATGTGGAACATGCCGCTACTGTCTCAGAGGCTATGAAAACCTCTGCATCAACCCGCATAAGCCCAAGGTCTTCGGCTTCGCAGAATACGTTGTCGCATATCCAGGATATGTTCAACGATTCAGAGACATGGTTGATTTCGAGGAGGCAGTTTTCACAGAGCCCTTGGCCGCATGTATCAACTGCGTCGAGAGGTCGGGTCTACATCCTGGTGACTGGGCACTTGTCGTCGGCGTGGGCCAAATAGGGTTGATGCAGGTACAGCTGCTCAAGCATATGGGAGCTATGGTTATAGCTGTTGATTTTTCGGAGGAGCGGCTGAGGCTGGCTGAGATGCTTGGTGCAGACGCGGTGGTTGACGCCGCTGATAGCAACGTTGTTGAGGAAGTGAGGAGCCTGGCTGGAGGCGAGGGTGTCGACTTTGCCACGGTAACGGTGGGTGAAGGGAAGGCGGTTGAGACAGGTTTCAGAAGCTTGGCTAAACGAGGAGTCCTAAACATTTTCGCATCCCTTCACGGCGAAGGCATGGTCGATGTAAACCTTAACAAGCTCCACTTCGGCGAGCTAACCCTGACAGGCACCTACAGCGGAACACGTCGCCACATCTACAGAGCCCTTCAGCTCATCGAAAAGGGAATGGTGAAGGTCAAGCCGCTGATAACCCATAGGCTTCCGCTCGAGAAGCTTGTCGACGGATTCGAGATTCACAGAGAGAGAAAAGGAGTCAAGATTGTCGTTTTCCCGTAGACGTTTGAATCATCCAAGGGGTCCATTTACTGCCGAGCGCCCGTGTTTTCTGGATGGCTTTGAGCAGGATTATAGTTGGGATGAGGCTAAACCCCATGTGGAGAACGTTGTAAACTGCTGTGAACACCATTACGAGGAACAAGCCTGCCTGCCCGCTTGAAATATCCACTCCCAGAAAAGCTCCCAACAACGATGTGGCAAGAGAGAGAAAATCGGGGAAAAGTATGAGAAGAACAACGTAGTTGGCGGCCGTCATTGTCAAGACACGTAGCACGGTTCCCAGAAAAGTTCCGGCGGCGAGCATGGGTTTGAACCCCCTTGCGTAAACCATTCTCGAGCCCAGCCAGAACCCGAGCAGAGAGGAGGCTACCGCCAGAAACTTCATCGTCGGCCCAACGGGGGTGAACTCTCCCACAGCCAGCAGAACAAAGTAGTAAACCATGTTGGTTATGAGGGCTGGCAGCGGGCCGAAGCCGAGGAGAGAGATGAAAACAGGTATCTCCGCGGGGTCTATCCTCAGGTAGGGTATGGGTGGAAAAGGAATGCTCAGAGGCAGGAAAGCAAGGATGAGAGCGAGCGCAGCCATGGACGCTCCAGAAGTTATGGTCCTCGTGCTCAGCATCATTTGCTCTGATACTGTGCCAAAATTTAAGACTTGGGGAAAAATCCAAACGATTGTAACAAGTCCTCCGGCGACTTAGCCACGCGAAGTTGTACAGATGTTATGATGGCTCCACATCTCATAAACATAATTCATAGTCGGGGCTGTGTGGCGGCAATGTTAACTTAAATAACTGTGGGCAAAAATTTTGGATATGGATAAGAAAGCAGGGGACATAATGGCGTCAGAGTTTGTCTCTGTGGGTGATGATGAGCCTTTTACCAAGGTTATTGGCTTGTTCGCCGATAGAAGGCTTGATGTTGTGGTTGTTAAGGACAGCCGCTCCGGCAGGTTGGTGGGTGTTGTGACGAAACGGGCCGCGCTATGGCCCAACGTCAACCCCACAAAAGTGCTGGCCCGGACGCTTGCCGTGAAAACCCCTAAGATAACTCCGGAGGATACTCTTCCACGTGTGGCCGCCGCAATGGTTGAGAAAAACCTCAAAGCCATGCCTGTGACGGAGGCCGGTAAACCTGTCGGCCTCGTGGCCGCCGCAGACCTGATACTAAACTCACGAGAAACTCTCAAAAACCTGACTGTGCAGAAAATCATGACCAGAGACGTCATCACAATAAACGCCGACGACACGATAGGTAAAGCAGTCTCGATAATGCGTGACCAAGGTGTCTCGAGGCTGCCTGTCGTCAACAACGGCTACCTTGTCGGAATCGTCACCGTCACAGATGTTGCGGAGAAGATTATTAAGCCTCGGACAAGGCCCTCGCTGGGAGAGGTCGCGGGCGAGAAGGTACGGACCCTCAGCAACCCTGTGAAGAGCATCATGACACGGGAGGTGGTGACGGCCCGTGGAAACGAGACAGTCGTCGAAGCGGTGGAGAGAATGAAGCAGTATGGGTTCTCGTCTCTGGTTGTCACGGAGAGAAACCGTGTAGTTGGCATAGTCACTTTGATGGACGCGCTGTCACCCATAGCGAGAGTGGCTGGAGAGCAGCAGAACAACATCGTCGTCGAGGTGAGCTACAAGATGAGCAGAATAGATGTTGAGGATAAGGAGAGAGTCATGGAGGTGGCCAACAGGTTTGTTCAAAGGTTTAGAAAAGCGCTGGGCACAGGAGTTCTCACTCTCTACTTCAAGGAGCATCGGGAGAAACACGGCGACATGAGGCTCATACACTGCAGGGCAAGGCTAAACTCTGACCGTCACCAGTTCGTCGGCGTCGGCGAAGCATGGCGAGCGGACCTCGCAGCCCGCTCCGCGTTGAAGACGATAGAGCGCCAGTTTCTCGTCAAGAAAGAGCTCGCGTCACGATATCCCTTTGGGCCCGAGTTCCTCATGAGCCTCGCCGAATACTACTGACTCTTCAACATCTCGAGATAATCCATCAAAGACATCTCGATAACAAGCGCCCCCACATATCCACACGACCGGCATACATACATCTTCCCCAGATAACCTCCCAGATAGAGGTCAAGACCCGTTTTTTTACAGACCGGACACAGTTGGACCGTCTTCTCCCCTGTCACTTCGCTCCAGCCTTCGCGGCCCCCGCCGCGTGAGCGATCACGCTTATCTTTGCAGCGATTTTTTTGGCGGCTTCGTCGAATGCCTTGGCTGCTGGAGAAGATGGGGCGGCTAAGACTATTGGGACGCCTTGGTCATGGTTTACCGAGACATCGGGAGACATGGGGATTCTGCCCAAAACCTCGACATCAAGCTCAGCCGCCATTTTGTCGGTGTGGCTTTCGCCGAAGAGGCTTGACTCTTTACCGCATTCGGGGCAGACATAGTAGCTCATGTTCTCGACGATGCCTATGATTGTGACGCCGAGTCTTCTAAACATGCTGAGAGCCTTCGCCGCTATCACCGACGCGGCCTGCTGAGGTGTGGTTACTATGACGACGCCTGTGAGAGGCATGGTTTGGGCGAGAGTCAGAGAAGCGTCGCCTGTGCCCGGTGGCAGGTCGACTATGAGATAATCCAGCTCACCCCACTGTGCCTCGGTCAGCAGCTGCTTCACTGCGCTGGCAACTAGAGGGCCCCTCCAGATGACCGCGGTTCCTTCGTCGACGAAAAGCCCCAGCGACATAACCTTGATGCCCAGCATCATCTTCGCAGGCTCCACCTTCTTATCAGGTCTTAGACGAGGAGGCTCAACAATCTTGACGATTTTCGGGATAGTGGGGCCGTAGATGTCGGCGTCGACAAGCCCAACACGAGCACCTGACAAAGCGAGACTACACGCAAGATTGATGGCTACAGTCGTCTTGCCCACACCTCCTTTTCCGCTGGCGACAGCAACCACGTTCTTGACATCGGGATAAGTGGAGCCCAGAGGCTTCGCAGACCATACACGCGCCGTAACCCGCATTTCAACAGACCTTACACCGGGAATGCTCTCAACAGCGGCGCGGGCGCTCTCCTCAATAGACTTGTTGTAGGGACACGCCGGAGTAGTGAGCTCCAGAGTGAAGCTGACATCACCGTCTCTGACAACTAGGTTCTTAATCATGCCGAGTGTGACGATGTCAATCTTCAAATCTGGGTCTATCACTTGGCGCAATGCATTCAGGACAGTCTGCTCGTCTATCAACAATTGTTAGAATCATCCCGAGTTCTTATACGTTGTCTTTTCACAAAAACTGTTTCAAAATCCGCCAAGCGGCGTCGTCTACGTGGTGAAGGTTTTTTACCACTCTTCCTTTGGAGAGCGTCGAGGCTTCTTCGGAGCTCATCAAAGCCTCTCCAACGGCCAGGGGTTTCGAGTGAGTGACGTCGCGTACCAGCACCACATCCCCCGTTTGGAAAACATCCATCTTCACTATGCCGGGCCTCATAACATCGGCTCCAGACGCCACCCGCGGCACGGCACCCATGTCAACCCACACCGAGGCAAGCCTCTCGAGAAGAGACTTGTTACCCTCTACAAGGGCTGGAACAGCCCACTCACCACCCACCACGAAGAAAAACCCGCCCACAGACACCACCATCACATCCCCCAATTCAAAAACATCCACACCACGCTTCAAAACCTTCTTCACATTCACATCACCCAGAAAAACCCTAAGACGAGGCAACAAAGCCTCAAACTCCGAAGAAGACAAACTCCTACGCTTCAAACATACTCACTCTCAACAAACGCCCCATCCAGAATATGCCACTCAATTTCGGCGAAAATGTTTCCTCAAAATTTCCACCACACGATCCACCTGCTCACGATTGTTGAAAAAATGATGAGCAAACCTCACCCCCGGCCCTCTGGCGGAAACTATCACCCGCTTACTCCTCAACCTCCTCTCAACCGTTGAACTGTCTTGTCCGAAAAATAATGAAACAGTTGGACCGATCTTCTCTAAATCTGGCGAAAACATCTGAAAACCAGCGTCCTCAACCTCTTCCACAAAATAGTTACGGGTTTTCATTATTCTGCGCCAGATAGAGTCAACACCAACTCTCATTATCAGCCTCATCCCAGCACGAGCAGCGTACATGCTCACAACACTCCAAGTCCCCATTTCAAACCTCTTTGCATCATCCCTATAATCAAGATCTTCGGGGCCGAATAAGAACGGGTCCCTCTGCGAAAACCAGCTCACCGCTGTAGGCTCCAAATCATCGAAAATATCTTTTCTCGCGTAGAGGAAACCGGCACCGGGAATACCCAAGAGAAACTTTGTCGTCCCTGCTACAAGAAAATCGACACCCATCTTTTTGACGTCTATTGGGACTGCGCCTATGCTTTGGTAAGCGTCCAGTAGGAAGTAAGCGCCCTTAGCTTCGCAGATCTCGGATAGGGCCTTGACATCCTGCATGTATCCATTCAAAGCGCTAACATGAAAAGTAGCCACAAGCAGAGTCTTTTCATCAACTTTCTTCCTAAACTTTTCAACGTCGACCAATCCTTGTTCTGCCCGAATAATCTCCACATCAAAACCGCGTTTCTTGAGGGCGGCCAGAGGTACACCGATAGAGGGATAGTCCAGCTCGGTTGTGACAACTTTGTTACGTCTGCCCGGCGTGAAAGAGCTTATCAGAGAAATTAGGGCGCTGCTGGCGGAGTAATGTGGACAGATCTCCTCCTCATTTGCTTGAACTATTTCCCCAAAACATGCGGCTGCTTCATACACTGTTTTCATCCACTCGTCCCACGGGTTTCCCTCCTCAACAATAGATGACAAATAGCTTTTAACAGCTTCGAGAACGTCGACAGACATCGGCCCCTGCGAACAGCTCGCAAAGTAAAGATTTCTTCTAAGAGAAGGAAACCGCTTCCCCCAATCCATGTTTAAATTCAAACTCCATCGTTTTCACCTAGTTATTAAGTGTAGCTTTCTAGTCGATTATGCAATACGGCCATCAGTCGGTGATTGAGGGAGAAGAAGTCTTTGCCTTGTCCTGAAATTAAAAGTAAAATGTGGTTTTCAGATAATGATTTCTAACGAAGTTGGCATTTATTCAAAAGCTCTACTAAAAAATCAGTTTTACAAAAGAAATAGCTCTTCACGTCTTTGCGTTTATGTTATTTAACCTGAAGAGAGAGGATATACGCTCCACCAGATAGTTGAAGACATGCATAACCGAAGAAAAATAGGCGAGGCCTAAGAGTTATTATAAGGGTGATAGATTAATACTTATATCGTGGTTGTTAAGGAAAATGGCTCGTGACTAAAGGCATATCGAGTTACGCGGTCGCAGCAGTCGCAGTAATAATGTTGTTAGCTGGTTTAGGTCTTGGCGCACTTGTTGGGCCCAGCATTTCGCCACCAATCAATCAAACTGTTACAGTAACAACAGGAGGCCAAGTCGTAACATCCACTGTTACACAGACCTCAATTGTAACAACAACTCTAACAGCACAGGCTCAAACCAAAGAATACACTATAGGCTTTGCATACGAGCTAACAGGCGCTCAGGCCAGCTTTGGAAACGACATGAAGGATGCTGGCTTGTTAGCTGTTGCGGAGGCCAACGCATTGCTTGAAAAATCAGGCTACCCAGTAAGGTTCAAGACTGTAGTTGAAGATACTGCAAGTACACCCGAGGGAACTGTCCGAGCCGTGCAGAGTCTCGTCGAAAACCATAGAGCTAGCATAATCGTCGGTCCCATCAGCAGCCTCGGCGTGGCTGCTGTGAAAGGCTATCTGGATCAGAAGCAAGTTGTGCTCGTGAGCTGCTGCTCCACAGCGGTTACACTAAAACTACCTAATGATTTCATCTTCAGAGTTATAGCATCAGCCGATGTTCAAGGAAAAGCCCTTTCCAGAAGCGTGTTGGCTGAGGGCTTCCGTAAAGCAGTAGTCATATACAGGGCCGAGGCTTTCGGTGAGTCGTTGTTTAGAGAATTTAAGAAAGATTTCGAGAGCGCGGGTGGAACTGTTATTGGTGTACCGTATCAGCCTGACCAGTCAGATTACACTGCAGAGGTGGCTAAACTGAGTGAAGAAGTAAGAAGAAGCGGCCCCGCTGAAACAGCTGTTGTAGCTGTATCCTTCCAGACAGACGGCCTTCTCATTCTAGGTGAAGCCAGACTTGACGAGACATTGTCAAATGTGCGCTGGTTCGGCATCAACACCTTCAGAGTTCCAGCGTTCCTTCCTCCACAAGCCCCTGCTGAGATAGCGGATTTTATGGTTAAGGTTTCGCTGACGTCCTCCTATACAGCCCCACCGAATAATCCCCGATACTTCGCATTCCTCGAATCTTTTGAAAAAATGCATGGCAGAAAGGCAGGACCACAAGCCGAGTTAGGATATGACGCGGCATGGGTGGCAATTCTCACCATACTATCAGCTGGAACCGACGCGGGACAGGTTCTACGTGACACAGTAATTCCAACAGCGAGAAAATACATGGGTGCAAGTGGTCATATCTGGATGGATGAAGCAGGAGACAGAGCTATACAAGACTATACAATATCCAGAATAATCAAAGAGGGCGACTCGTATAAATGGATAGACATAGCATTCTACGATGCCTCCGGAAACACTGTAAATCCACTGACTCGATAAAACCATAAAATGATTGAAATTGCGTCGTCGCTCGTCAGAGCTCTGCAATCAGGGGCCCTCTACGCCCTAATGGCGATAGGGTTAACATTGACCCTTGCCATCCTAAAAATTCCTAACATCGCTCACGCCGAATACGTGACAGTTGGTGGATACGTATCCTTTTACTTAATCAATTTTGCCGGTTTTCCACTTTGGCAAACTGTGTTACCAGCTTTTATTTTCAGCGGCGTAGTCGCGGTCCTATCTTATCTCGCTGTATTCAGACCCTTGAAAACTCGGAAAGTGTCGATGTTTATTTTGATGGTTGCATCTTTCGCAGTATCTCTGATAATCCGTTACTCTATTTACACGATTGTGGCTGCTGCAAACTGGGGATTTGGGGTTAAGCCAAAAGTTGTTACAAACGTTGTGTTCAGGATAGCGGGAATACCGATAACCGATATACTGCTTATGGTCCTCCCGATAACTGTTGTGGTGACAGTTACACTTTACCTCTTCATGATAAAGACGCTGCAAGGGAAACAGATGCGAGCGGTGGCCGATGACCCAGACCTCGCCGTCGTCTCCGGAATAAATGTGGACAACGTCGCTGTACTCACCTTTTTTATCTCAGGTGGCCTGGCTGGACTGGCTGGAGCTTTCTGGGTCGTTTTTACACATGCACATCCAGACATAGGGTTGGAAGCACTCATCAGGATTATAGCAGCATCGGCTCTGGGCGGGTTCATCAGCTATCCGGGAACTCTAATCGGTGCGTTCATAGTGACGTTGGCTGAAAACACGGTGATGGACATTCTAAACAGAAACTTTGGTCTGAGTTTAGCCCTCAAACCCTTAATGCCGATGATAATCACGATAGTCATTCTCGTTCTTAGGCCGGCGGGAATAACTGGCTTGTTTTCCCGACAACCACGTGGAAGGGTTGCAAGATAAATGGATTTCAACCAACTTATCTCAATCATTGTGTCGACAGCAAACTTTTACGCCATTTGGCTTATATTATCCCTTAGCCTTAATTATGAATACGGCTATACAGGGATACTCAATTTCGGGAAAGTGTTATTTTTCAGTTTAGGCGCCTATTCCTCGGGCTTTCTTGCAGCCAACTTAGCCAACATTATGGCAGGTGTTTCCTTCGACATCTGCAGTGTAGAAGCTGTTCAGCTGCGGCTTGACTTGGCCAAAGCTGTTCCACAGCTGCCTTTACTTGTGTTTGTGGCTTCTCTGATCATGGGTGCCGCGTTGTCAGCGGCTGTAGCATATCTACTTTATATCTCCACTTCACGTATAAAAGAGGGGTTTGTGCTGGGCATAATTCTTCTCTCTGCAGGTGAAACCTCACGCATAGTGGTGAGAAACTATGAACCAGTTGTTTGCGGATACCATGGGTTGGTCGGCATACCTAACCCCTACACAGCGGCGGGGGATCCAACAAGCGCCTCTTTCCTACTCAGCATAACTATCTGGGTAATAGCGGGTGTAGCGTTTCTCTTCATAAACAAGTTAACCGCCACGCCTTACGGTAGAAAACTGAAAGCTATACGAGACAACGAGCTTGCAGCGGATATCTATGGAAAAAAACCTTCACACGAGAGGAGGAAAGTGCTTATGATAGGTTCCGCGATGGCTGGTGTTGCTGGAGTGCTATACGCCTATTATCTAGGCTTTGTTGCAGCGGACGATTTCACTAGTTTAAAGACTTTTGACATTTGGGTGGCCGTGATGCTAGGTGGCGTTGGCAATCACTTGGGCGCTGTGACAGGCAGCCTTGTTGTAACATTGATTGACAGGGGTACAAGAGTGTTGCGCGTTTTCTTGGCTAACTTATCTATACCTCTAGAAACTCTATATCTAAGATGGATTATCGTTGGTGTATTGATGCTGTTGATACTGATGTATCGGCCGGCTGGGATAATTCCGGAGAAATCTATTAAGACGCTTGGGCTGCTCAGAATAATTGAGAGGATTAAGAGGGAAAAGACGTGAGTGATTTGCTGGTGGTTGACAGGGTGTCAAAAAGCTTCAAAGGTCTAAAGGCTTTGGACGAAATATCAATCAACATAAAACCCGGCCACATCTACGGAATAATAGGTCCCAACGGAAGCGGTAAAACGACTCTATTCAACATCATCACGGGAGTCCTGAAACCTGACAGCGGACAGGTTATCTTCGACGGTCGTAGAATTGATGTATTGGAGCCTAATAGCATATACAATCTCGGAATAACAAGGAGCTTTCAGTTACCAACTCTTTGGCTGAACATGAGTGTCGCCGAAAACCTTATGTTACCACCCAAGCAACAGGTCGGGGAAAACCTTCGTAAAGCTTTTTTCAAAAAGGCTTGGGAAACACAAGACATGCAGTTATCCGACATGGTTTGGCAAACTTTAGAAACACTGAGACTTAAACAGGTTGCTTTAAATAAATCAAGCGAAATATCTGGTGGTCAGATGAAGCTTATCGAGCTTGGGAGAACTATGATGAGCAACCCTAAGCTTGTTCTGTTGGATGAACCTACAGCAGGTGTAAATCCGGCACTCGCTCTAGAAATTTTCAAGATAATAAAGGAAATAAAACAGAGTATGGGGTTGACATATGTGATAATAGAGCATCGATATGACATGCTGTTCGCTAACGCGGACTACATCTACCTGCTTAACGAGGGGAAAGTGGTGTCGGAGGGTTCTCCAGAAAAAGTAATCAATGATCCTGTGTTAGCGGAAGTTTATCTGGGTGCCTAAACATGCTCTCAATTAGGAACCTTTACGCCGGATATGGCAAGATAGCCATTGTGCAGGACTTTTCGTTGGATGTGTCGAAAAACGAGGTTGTCACGGTTCTAGGACCAAACGGAAGTGGGAAAAGCACAGTCTTCAAATCGATTTTCGGACTAGCCTATGTTTTTGCTGGCCGTGTGTTTTTCAAGAATCAGGACATAACATATCTCAGACGCGATTTGCTTGTAAGACATGGTATGGCATATGTCCCACAGTTGAGCAATATTTTCACCAGTATGACTGTGGAGGAGAACTTGGAGTTGGGTGGAGTGGCTTTAGGTGGAAAAGTTAAAGAAAGAATTAAGGAGCTATATCAGCTGTTTCCCGTCTTATGGGAGCGGCGGAGACAGAAAGCAGGGGTGTTGAGTGGGGGTCAGAGGCAGGTGCTGGCGTTGGCGAAAGCTTTGGTAAGCAGCCCCGAGCTACTTGTGTTAGATGAGCCTACAGCTGGGCTGTCGCCTAAAGCATCTCTACAAATACTCAATCATCTAAAAGAGCTTAAGAAAAATGGACTTAGTCTAGTGATAATAGAGCAAAATGTTAAGAGAGCGCTTGAGATAGCTGACAAGGTGTGTTTGATGGCTGTGGGAAGGAAGATTTTCGAGGGCCGGCCTGAGGAGTTAGTTAGCAACCGTGAGATTACGAAGCTTTATTTGGGGATGACATAATGAGTCTGAAATTCGATTTGACTGTTGGCCCTTTTTTAGGGGGCCCTAAACATGCTGTGGAGCTGGGGGTTTATAGCGAAAAGCTGGGGTTTAACGGTGTCTGGGTTACTCATGACCCCTTGTGGGAAAACTCGTGGGTAATCGCGGGAGGCATAGCCGCAAACACGACAAAAATTCAAGTGGGCCCAGGTATTGTTAACCCGTTCAGCTCAACAAAAGTTGAGATTGCGATGGGTGCCGCCACTCTTCAAAACCTTTCACATGGCCGCGCGGTGCTGGGTTTTGGACCTGGGTCGAGAAAAATGCTTGAGGAAAGCGGACTCGGACATGTGAACCTTCTCAGGACTCTTGATGAATCTGTCATCTATCTAAAAGAAGCCCTCAACCCCGCAACATCTCAGCTGAAAAGCAAACCTGTAAAACCTGTGGAAATATACATAGGCTGTCAGTCTCCCAACATGATTCGGAGAATAGGAAAGTGGAGGGTTGGTGGACTGGTTCTGCTCACTCCTCCCAGCTTCGGAGAAGATGCTCTTAAATATGTAAGAGAGAGCTATGAAGGTCAACCTCCTCCCGATTTTCCAGAAAACCAGATAGCCTCAATCCTATGTTCAATCGATACCGATGAAACCAATGCGCGCAAAAGCTTTGCGAAATTCATCATTCACATACTCAAGTATCTATCAGAGGCCCAGCTTAGAAAAATATCGCTCGAGTATGGGGAGGTGGTTTTGCTTGAGCGTGTATACCGTGAAGAAGGATGGGAAGCCTTGCCTGAGAAAATCTACAGTCTCGGAGCGGTCGGCGTAGAGGGTCTCATCAAGACTGTTGAAAATCTCCGCAACGTTGGATATACTAGGTTCAAAATTGGTTCACCTCTTGGGCCCGATGTTCAAAAAGCCGTTAAGCTCATAAGCGAAAAAGTGATAAGTTATTTCAGGAACTGACTTATTTTCGCCGCCATTTTTTTCAGCTGGGGCAGTATATCGAGGCCTGTGGGGGGGTCGAGTGCTACGACGAGAACCTTGTCGCCAACCGGTAGCACGATGACGTTCACCTTTTCCATGGAGGCGAAAACATGGTCAAGCTCCCCATAATAGGTCCGGTTTTGCAGAAGCAGTAGACCAAACTTAGCAGTCTCTACATCAACCTCAGCGGAGACCTCAGGCGGGTCAAGAGAAGCCACACCGGGCCTCATCCCACCACCCAACCGTTTACAATTGCTGTCGAAAAGCTCAGCATATCTGATGTCTCTATGGATATCAAAAACTTCTTCAATGAATTTTTCATAGTCTTGTTTGTTCCTCAACTCGAGTCATTGTTCCATGTTGCATTATAAAGTTTTTCAGATACCTGTTTTCAATCTTCGAAGAGTGCGTCCTGTGAACTCTATCGCTTTTTCCAAGTCTTCGCCCAACGGAGGACCTATGTTGAAGTGTTTAACACCCATGGTCATTAGCTCGCGAAATCTGTGAAGGATTTTCTGGGGTTCGTCGTAGGTGGCGGTTATCGCGAGGTTGAACATTTTGGGTGTTACAAGCTCTATTGCTTCGTCAATTTTTTGCTCGGAAACGAGTTTGGCTATTGGTGTGAAATCTTCCTGACTCAATCCCGCGGTGTTTAAAACTTCGCTTGACAGCATTGGCCCGTAATAGGCGATAAGCTCCCTCAGTTTTCTGCTGGAGTATAACTCTTCCCGCGTTTCGGCGACATAAAACCATAGACAAGCCGATATGTCTATTGTGCTGCCATCCCTCCCAGCCTTACGTGCCCCTTCATAGATTATAGGGAAAAATTTTTGAGCAGATTCCGGTGGAATGATAAGTGGAAGTCCACCATCACCTATTCTACCGATTGCCTCTACGGTTTTTTTCCCTTGTCCACCGATGTAGATGGGTATTTTATGGTATACTTTGAAGGCTAATGAATAAGGAGGCGATGTCTCGTTGTTTAGGAGTTTACGCAGCTTGTCGACGGCGGTGTAGAGTCCCCGCAATGGTTTGTCAACGTTTATCTCGGCCCACCTGAGTGTTTCAGGAGCCCCAACACCTATACCTAAGCAAAACCTTCCACCACTAAACTCAGATAAAGTCGCGGCCCGCATGGCTATTTCGACAATGTTAGAGCTGAAAGGGTTAACGATGGCAGTGCCGAGTTTAAGCAACGATGTCGAAGCTGCTGCGGCGGATAAGACTATCCATGCATCACGTTTGAACAGGTCCTCACAATACCAGTAGCCGTCGAAGCCAGTGTTTTCGCATACTTCTGAAAGCTTAACCGCGGTGCGTGAGTCACAGAGGTCGCTGTTAAGCCTAATGCTCAGAACGATGTTCAACTTTGGTTTTTGATTAGGTTCCAGAGTGTTGATGGTTTGATGTGGCTGCTCACTATTTTGACCCCAATGGCGTCCTCAACCGCGGCGGCTATCGCGGCGAGCGGTGACCCGCCACCTTCTCCAACTCCTCTCGTACCAAGCGGGCTTGAGAGACTGGGTATGCTGAGGCTAGCTACTTTCTCTATCATTGGAACATCAGCGGCGGTGGGCGCGAGGTAGTCGGCGAGGCTGGAGTTAAGGAGCTGCCCATCCTCGGAGTATTCGAAGTTTTCATAAAGCGCCGCGGCGATGGCGTTGAACGCGGAGCCTATCACCTGTCCTCTGACAATCAGTGGATTAATCTCTCGTCCGCAGTCATCTACTATGGCGTAGTCGAGAATCTTCACCGCACCGGTTTCAGTGTCTACTTCGACGACAGCCGCGTGAACTTGGTAAGAATAAGTCAGGGTCAGGTTTCCTCTCTTTTCCTCGGGGTCCGGGTATGTGAAATCGGGGGCGTAAACCGCGTGAGCAAACAGCCCAGGTTCTATGCCTTTGGGCAGTAGACGTAAGTTTGACCACGCGACGTTTGCTATTTGCCAAATGGGTATCTTCTTGTCGCCGGAGATTGTTGTTACTTCGCCGTTCTTTATTGTGAGGTTTTTCATATCAGTCGCGAGGAGCGCAGCCGCTATCTGGAGAACTTTACCTCTAAGAGCTTGTGCCGCCTTTACGACTGCCGTTGCGCCGAGGGCTGCAAACCTGCTGGCATATGTTCCAGAGTGGCCTGAGAAGGGATTGCTGAAGGAGTCGAATCCTATCAAAACCGTTACCATATCTGGCGTAACTCCCAGCTCGTCGGCAACCAACTGCCTAACCACAGTCTCGTGGCCCTGGCCCTGAGGACTGCTGCTGACAGCTGCTATGATGTTGCCCATGTTGTCGATTTTAACCCACGCCGCTTCACTCCCTCCCGACATGGGGAAGTTGGGGTTAATTATTCGCACTTGTCCGAAGTTATTTGAACCGGAGTCAAGTGTTACTCCGATTCCAATGCCAATGCGTTTTCTGCCGTCGGATTGCTGTTCCTTAATTTTACGCCATTTATCATAGTTAATCAGCTCTAATGCTTTGGTGGTGGCCAGTTGGTAGTCTCCGCCATCGTAGACGCAGCCGCTCGGGGTCGTGTAGGGCATCTCCTCTCTCCGTATGTAGTTACGCATTCTTATCTCGACGGGGCTTATGCCAAGTTTTTTGGCCGCGATATCCATGATTCTTTCTATCATCCACATGTGCTGCAGCCTGGAATAGCCTCTGACAGGGCCTGTTGGACACTTATTGGTGGCCACCGAGTAAAAATCTACGTAAAGGTCCTTGAATCTATAGACGTTGCATGAGACCTGCGCCCATATCACCGCGCCGAGAGGCTCATAACGCGGATAAGCTCCTATGTCATCAATTGCTCTAACCTTCAAGCCGAGCAGGACCCCGTCGCGTGTAAATCCTGCTTTGACGTGGAAAGTGCGTTCGTTACAATGTGAAGAAGAAGCCGAAAGATTTTCTCTTCTTGTTTCCACCCATTTAACTGGACGACGGACAAGCATCGACAATACTCCCAGCAAAGTCATGTAGACGTAGTTGTTGATTTTGGTTCCAAACCCTCCTCCGATATCCTTGCTTATCATCCTAATTCTGCTCAAGGGTTTGCCCAAGGCAACGCTTATCATGAAACCCACAACCATGGGCATCTGGTTTGGTGCGTAGATTGTCAAGATATCGTCTTGTGCATTATAGTCTGCGATTACGACGTTGTTTTCAAGCGGTATTGCGCTGTATCTGTTAAAACGAAGCGTCTCCTCGATGACCACATCAGCTTTAGAGAGAGCTTTCTCGATATCACCATAGCTGTAGACACCGTGCCACACCACGTTACTGCCTAACTCTTCATGAACAACCGGGGCACCGGGCTCCAGCGCTTTTTCACCATCCACCACCGCCGGTAGAGGCTGATATTCCACATCTATTTGCTCAAGAGCATCGTAGGCGGTGTACATGTCTTCAGCGACTACAACAGCCACAGGCTCGCCCATGTAGCGAACCTTGTCGACCGCCATACAGTAATCCTTTATCTTGTCTGCTGGAGGTGGAGCGACTTGTGGAAAAGGATTAGTTATAGCCGCTATGTCTTTACCTGTGACGACTTTAATCACACCGGGTATCTTCTCGGCTTTTGAGACATCGATTTTCTTGATGTATGCGTGGGCGAAGGGGCTTCTGAGTATAGCTGCGTAGACCATGTCCTTTAAACGGAGGTCATCGGTGAACTGGCCTTTGCCCGTTATCAAACGTCTATCCTCGTATCTTTTGAGAGGCTTACCGACCCAACCCGCCTCTTCCACTTTTTCCTCAAGGTAGATAGACACAATCCCCGCTTCTATTTCCAAATTATAAACTTTAGCGATGTTAATGTTTTGTTTGACAACTTCTTGACAAACCTTAAATTCGCCCAACTTAGGTCTATCTCGCATGAATCACAAAATCAGTAGAAGAAAAGCAGTTAGCACGGCGGCAGCCGTAGGTGCGGCTGTAGGCGTTGGGGTGGTGGCCGGTGCGGCAGGATTTTTTATCGGTTCATCTGCTCCACGTGAGCAAAAAACAGTTACTCTAACAAATCAAGCGACACTAACACAGACCCAGACAGTGACCGCATCCAAGCTTCCCGGCGAAATAAAGATAGGCGTTCTCCTCCCGCTCAGCGGAGACATCGGGCCAATAGGTAGTAAAATGCTCAACGGAGCGAAACTTGCTGCTAAGCTGCTTAACAACTGGGGAGGTATAGCCGGTAGCACCGTATCTATAGCGGCCGAGGACACCGTTGGCGAGCCAACCAAAGCTCTCGACGCGGTCAAGAAACTTGTAGAAGTTGACGGAGTTCAGGTGATAGCCGGGCCGGCGACGAGCGTTGAATTCCTCACAATAGCTGATTACCTAAAGTCGAGAAACGTGCCGGCGATATCGATGTCCGCCACTGCGGCGGCGATTTCTGAAATAGGTGGCGACTATATTTTCCGTGTTGTTCCAAGCGACGCCGAGCAGACGAGAGCTCTCGCCGATCTCATAACATCAAAGGGTGTAAACCGTCTCGCAACATTCGTCGTCTCCAACGACTATGGTATAGGTATTGAGACGGGGCTTAAAAAACATCTGGGCAATAAGATAGTTCTCAGCATCAGATACGACCCAACAAAAGGAGACTATCGTGAGGAGCTGAACCGCGTTAAACAGGCTAATGTTGACGCTGTTCTATGGGCTATGTGGGTTGACAGCGGTATAGTTGTTTTCAAACAGGCCTATGACCTGGGTCTCACCAATATCCTAAGTTTCGGCGGAGAAGGCATGAGCGATAAAGCCTTCTTCGCGGATGCGAAAGCAGCCGAATATCTGCTCCTAACAAAGATGACGGGAACAAAGCCAGCCCCACCTGCTGAATCCCTTTCATCAAAGAAATTCGTGGAAGCATATCGTAAAGAATTTGGAGAAGACCCAGGCCTCTTCGCAGACACTACATATGACTCCGCCATGGTATCGGCTTTGGCGGTGGCTTTAGCAGGCGAATACAAAGGCGCTAAGATAGCTTCAATGATCAAGACGGCAGCCTACCACTACATAGGACCAAGTGGGCAGAAAATGATGAACGCGTCAGGAGATGCGGAGCAGGCTTCTTACGAAATATGGCGCATAGTCAAGGACGGCGAATATGGTTTCAAGAAGATAGGCAGCTGGGATTCCGTAACAGGTATCAACCTAACTAGCTAACCTATTACGTGAAATTGATATTTGATGCATCTCTAATCCAGACGCTGTTAAACGGAGTGATAACTGGTAGCATCTACTTTATGGTATCAATCGGCCTCACTCTACAATATCAGCTGATGAAGTTTCCAAACCTAACTCACGCAGAACTATTCACCATAGGAGCATTCATCACCTACATTTTTGCCGACATAGTCGGCCTCGGTTACTGGTTCTCCCTTCCCATCGGAGCTGTTCTTACAGGCGGAGTAGCGGCTTTAATCTACCTTATCGTCTTCAAACAGCTGATAAAAAGAGGCGCGTCGTTATCACATCTTATCATCGCCGCCGCTGGAATGGGTATACTTTTGAGATATGCACTGTGGGAAGCTGCTGGACGACGTTCTTACTTTTACTCAGAATTCTTCACCCCCTACGACATTGGGTCTATAAGATTATCTGTTTTATGGATAGCCATAATCATAGTGGCAGCATTAACCACGCTGATGCTTTTTCTGTTATTCACAAAAACTATGTTGGGGAAAGCTGTGCGAGGTCTGTCAAGTAATCCCCTGCTTGCACGTGTATCGGGAATAGATGCCGATAAAATGACAATCCTGGTGTGGTTTTTATCCGGTGTTCTGGCTGGTCTAGCAGGTAGTCTGAGAGCTGCTGACACACGGCTCACTCCCGAGCTAGGAGTAGAGGTGTTGATACCGATGTTTGCGGTCACAGTTCTCGGAGGGATAGGAAGCGTATCTGGCGCCTTCATGGGCGCCTATATACTTGGGTTGGCTGAGAGCTTCGGAGTTGTTCCGCTTAGCTCGCTTGGCTTCCCCACAGAATACAAGGCGCTTACAGCGTTCGCCGCCCTTGTAATAACAATCCTAATTTTGCCAACAGGTCTAAGTTCCCTGCTATCAAAAGAGCGGACCAGACGTGATTAGCATAGAATTCATCCTCGACACACTGGTTTTAACCGTTTTGTTCGCGATAGTAACACTCAGTTTAAACCTGAAATATGGATACACAGGGTTGCTCGACTTTGGAAAAGCCGCCTTTTTCGCCACAGGAGCCTATGTCTCGGGGCTTATGACCACCAACGGCTATCCGCCAATCTTAGGGATTTTAACAGCGATAGTCATTGCTGCACTAATGGGGCTTCTGATTTCCATCCCTGCCATAAGAGTGCGCAGCGACTACCTTGCAATAATAACTCTTGTCTTCTCAGAAACAATCCGAATAATTTTGAAGAATGAGTCATGGATTGCCGGCGGAGTCTTAGGGATAAGGGGGATACCGCCGCTTATAGACCCGCGAACAACACCATACCAAATGTATCTGCTAACTCATCTACTGATTGCTCTGATGTTATACATGGTGTTTTTTACTGTAAGCTGGTTGCTAACCAACTCACCCTTCGGACGAATTTTGAAAGCGATAAGAGAAGATGAAATAGCATCAGCGATGTATGGAAAAAACAATACATTAGTAAAAGCTTTTGTTTTCAGTTTTTCATGCGCGATGGCCGCGTCGGCAGGTAGCCTGTACGCCCACTACGTCGGCTTCGTCTCACCCGACCTATTCGTGCTCGCAATAACACTTCAGGTCTGGATAATGAGTATCATCGGTGGCCCATCAACCATATCGGGCAGTTTCATAGGAGCATTAACAGTATTAACCATAGCGCGGGGAACAAGAATCATAAAAGATTATCTAAACCTTCCGATAGATCCCAACAACACCATGTTCATACTCACCGGAATCCTCCTCATCATCACAATAATGTTCAGACCAACCGGTTTAGTGAAGGAGGGAAAGATAAAAGTTGTTTAATGACGAAATGTTGAAAGCAACAAACCTTGAGCTAAGGTTCGGAGGGTTCCGTGTAGTCGACAGAGTATCCTTCACTATCAGAGCGGCAAAAACATACGCATTGATAGGGCCTAATGGTAGCGGAAAAACATCCCTATTCAACGCTATAACAGGCGTCTACAAACCACAAGGAGGAAAAATATTTTTCAGAGGAAAAGACATAACATCTTATGCCCCCCACCGTGTCTACCGAGAAGGAATAGTCAGAACGTTTCAATACCCAAAAGTTTTCTACAAAATGACTATAATTGATAATCTGATATTTGCGGCGCGTAACCAGGTCGGAGATAACCCTGTATCAGCAGTTTTTCAGCGAGGCAAGGTAAAAGAGCAGGAAAGGAACCTGAAAAAGAAAGCACTTGACGTATTGGACAAAATTGGGCTGACCAAATACGCTGAAAGCTATCCATCCGAGTTGTCGGGTGGCCAGTTAAAGCTTCTAGAGTTGGGCAGAGCTTTGATGACTGATCCAAAGCTGCTGATGCTTGACGAGCCGGCGGCTGGAATAAACCCGATCTTGGCCACACAGCTCTTCAAAATATTACGGCGAATCAGGGACGAAGAAAACCTTACAATATTTCTGATAGAGCATCGGCTCGAGATAGTAAGAGAATTCGTAGACTGGGTTTATGTCATGCGAAGTGGAAAAATTGTCTTAGAAGGCTCTCCTAACGAAGTTCTCTATGACAAAAACTTTCTCGAAATCTATACTGGTGGATGATATGACCCATATACTTGAAATTGATGACTTGAGATCTGGGTATGGTCTGATAGAAATCATACATGATGTGAGTTTGGACGTTGAGAAAGGGTCTGTCCTCGCAGTGCTTGGTGTAAACGGAAGCGGTAAATCCACTCTCCTAAAAAGCATCATGGGCATCACAAATATCTTCGGCGGTTCTATAAAGTTGGATGGAGAAGAGCTTGTTGGGAAAAAAATTGAAGAAATCGCGAAAAAAGGAATCGGTTACGTTCCTCAAACAGATAACATTTTCCCCAACCTATCTGTTAGGGAAAATTTGGAGTTGGGAGCTTTTGTTGGACAGAAAAATGTTCTCCGAATAAATGAGATTTACGACCTTTTCCCTGAACTCGCTGCATTGTATGACAAAAAAGCCGCATTACTAAGCGGAGGGGAGCGTCAAATGCTCGCAATAGGAAGAGCTATGATGGGGCAGCCGAAGATCCTGTTGCTTGATGAACCCACAGCAAACCTAGCCCCTGGTATCACCGAAAAACTTCGAAAAAGAATCAGAGAAATCGCCGACTCCGGTACAACAATAGTTATCGTGGAGCAAAACATCAACATAGCCTTGTCGATAGCCGACTTTGTATCCATCCTTGTATCGGGGCAGAAAACATTCTACGGCACTCCTGAAGAATTGGCCTCTATGAACCTTCAAGAAGTGTTACTTGGGTTAACAAACAAATAGGTTTAAATAAAACTTACAGAGCCACCCTCATGTGCACATTAGAATATATGGTATATCAAACGCTGTGGCGGCGGTTATGGCTGTTGCTCTGCTGGTTGTGGGCGTGATAGGTGGGTACTTTGTAGGCACATCGAGCTCAGCCCAGAACATTGTAACCCGTACTGAATACATAACCGTCGGCGGAACTGTTACTCAGCGAATAACCATAACAACCACCGCAAGCCCAAGCCCCACCTCTGTTCCTCCACTGAAAATTGGGATGACGATCTCAAAAGATGGACTTTTTGCTCCTCTGACCTCAGGATACGAGGCCTTCAACCGTGAATGGTTGAAATGGGTTAACAACGTGCGAAAAGGGGTATACATCAGGGAGCTTGGCGTTAGGGTACCCGTCGAGATCATAATGTACGACGACCGCAGCCAGCCAGACTTAGCTATACAGCTGTACACAAAATTGGCTACGGAGGACAACGTACATATTCTTGTCAGCCCATACAGCGCCGACATAGGAATTCAACTAATTCCCACAGTAGCTGAGAGATACAGAGTACCTATGATAATGGCGGAGGCCAGCACTAAGGATATGTGGAACAAGGGATATAGATACGCGGTTACGTCGATGGTTCCATATTGGGAAGCAAACAAAAACGGGTGGAGCGCATCCTATTTCGAACTAATTAAGCAAACTGGTTGGGCTAAAACAATCGCTTTTGTCGGCTGGGACATCACCTGGGCTATCGACACCTATAACAGCGGAAAAGAGCTAGCAAGGCAAGCCGGACTCAACATCGTTTACGATCAACTACTAACCCCCGGCACAACAGATTTCGCAGGTGTTATTAGGGAGCTTAAATCAATACAGCCTGATATAGTCTTCCTCGCCATGTTCGGCCCAGTTAACGCTCTTTTCATCCGTCAAGCAAATGAAGCAGGATTCAAACCTAAAGAGTTTCACGTCATCGAATATGGCGCCGGTTTCGTAGACGGCCTAGGGCCGCTCGCAGAGGGCGTGACCAGCGAAATCTTCTGGACACCCTCCTTCAAATATTATCAATCGGATTTACTGAATGAACTGATGGCAAGGGCCGGTCTCAGCTGGGTCGATTGGCAATGGACCGAGTTGAGAATGATCATATTCCAGATGATAGTAGCGGCTGTGGAGGAAGCGGGTCGACTCGACAGAGACGCCATAAACGATGCTCTGCATAGATTGCAGATAATGACCGTAAGCGGGCCGTTGATAATCGGTCCCCAAGGCTACGGAAACATAGGATTGGTTGCAATTCAGATACAGAACGGCAGAATACAAACTGTCTGGCCGAGAGAACTAGCCAACGCAACTTATGTATACCCAAGATAAACATGGCAACACCCATTTTTTTTATCGAATCACTAGTTGACGGCATAGTTCTAGGAGGAATATACGCAGTAATAGCCCTAGGTCTCTCAATGATGTATGGAGTCGCAGGAGTGCTGAACATAGCGCATGGAGATTTAGTCATGCTAGCCGGTTTACTCACATTCGGCCTGATCACATTCTTCGACCAACCAGTCATCGGATTCGTTTTAGCACCGGTAATACTGCTGCCTCTATTTTTTCTGATAGGGTTAGGGATTTTCAGTGGCCTATTGAAGCCCATCTCAAAAAGATCGCCGCAATATCAAATTCTCAGCTCAATCCTTTTAACATTAGGCATTTCATTCATTCTTCAAGATTTGGTCGCGACATTTCTAGGGACACTGCCAAGAAGCATTTACATGGGATTTCAGCCGCTCAGAATAGGAGAAGCTTCTATACCGTTCTTTAGAGTGATTACCTTTGGAATAGTTCTACTCATGATTATTGTTTTCTGGATATTTTTGAGACAAACTTTCCTAGGAAAAGCCATGCGCGCGGTTACTTATAACAGAGAATCATCATCCTTCCTAGGTATTCCCATTGACCGTGTTGCGGCAATGTCATTCGGGTTGGGAGCAATACTTGCAGCGATAGGTGGAGTGATTTACATGGGGAACGGATTCCCCATGACACCATTTATCGGTTTGTCGCTCACCGTAAAGGCATTGACGGTCATAGTGGTCGGCGGTGCAGGTAAACTTGCCGGGGCTTTAGTCGGCGGGATGGTCCTAGGAATAGCGGAAACATTGACCGGCGTCTTCGTCTCCTTTTACTGGTCACCGGCACTCGCCATAATCCTTCTGCTCGTAATTCTTATGATCAAGCCGACGGGGATAATCGGCGATTGAGGAAGGATCTATTACGAACCACTACTGTTTGGATTGTCATACTTGTATTAGCATCGTTGGTAGGGATGTTTGCAGCACCCTACTACATAAGTCTATTGATTTTCCTATTTATTTATGCAACCTTGGCTCTGAGCTACGACATACTAGGAGGTTTACTAGGCTACATGAACTTGGGACACATAACTTTCTATGGTTTAGGAGCATACTTATTCGCAATAATAATTAACAACTTATTTATGATATGGGGGAGCCAACTGATTCTCTTATCCGTGTTTGTGGCAACCTTGTCATCGGTGGCAGCTGCCTCAGGAATAGCAGCCTTACTAAGTTATCCGTTGTTTAGAATCAAAGGTTTTTACTTCGCTGTAGCCACACTGGGATTAATCACTCTTGTTAACATTATCACAAGTTCTCCCGAAATGAGCCCGATCACTGGGGGATTTTCCGGAATAAGTCTGGTAAGCGATTTAGCTCGCGAAAGTAATCCTAGAAACTCTTATTTCATGGCGATGACAATCCTTGCACTGACGAGTTTGATACACGTATTAATTAGAAGGGGAACAATTAGAAATATTTTTGGTTGCATAAAGGAGGATGAACAGGCATCGGAATGTACAGGCATAAACCCTTTTCGCTACAAACAAATCGCGTTCATAATAAGCGCGGCATTGGCATCACTAGCTGGTACAGCCTACATGTGGTTCCAAACCTACACTAACCCACGTCTCGTGTTTGCCTTAGAGATTGCCTTCCTGCCTATAATAATCGCTTTACTAGGAGGCTCGGGAACGCTTGTTGGCCCATTGATCGGCTCAATAATCTTTACCTTAGTCTATCAACTGCTTTTGGTCAACCTGCCCTCGTTGACTAAGCTAATAATGGGTTCGGTGTTGATTGCAGTCGGTATAGGCGCTTCCTCAGGCATTGTTGGGCTAGTCAGGGGATTGTCTAGGCTCCGACGTAAAACTTACGAAGCTTCTCCACCTTACTGAATTCATTCGAGGGGCCCTCATCTCTAACATGTCCCCCCTCCATCAAATACACGTATTTAGATATCTTGAGAGCCCTACCAACATCCTGCTCCACCAAAATAATGCTTAAATCGGTTGTTGATAAAAGCTTCTCTAAAGACGTGAAGAGGTTTTTCACTGCAATAGGTGACAACCCAGTAGACGGCTCGTCTAAAAGTAAAACCTTTGGTTTAACCATCAACGCACGGGCAATAACAAGCATCTGTTTCTCGCCGCCGCTGAGTGTATCCGCCCTCTGGTTCCGTCTCTCATGAAGAGTGGGAAATAACTCGTAAACGAATTTCAGCGTTTCATTAAGTTGGTCGCGTCTCAGATATGCACCTAGAATGAGGTTATCATAAACACTCATTTTCCCGAAAACTCCGCTGGAGTCTGGAACGTATACAATACCCTGTTTGACCCTCTCATGGGCGGGAAGCCCATTTATCTTCTGTCCCATGTAGTTTATTTCACCGCTCAATGGTTTTATGGTTCCTGCTATCGTCTTGAGTAAAGTTGTTTTACCAGCGCCGTTGGGACCAATTATTCCCACTACGTTGTTAGTACTTAAGCTAATGTTGATGTCCCAAAGTACCTGCAAACGTCCATAGGCTACGTTTAATTTTCTAACTTCCAGCAAACTCAATCTGTTCACCTAAATACACCTTTAAAACATCTTGATTAGACACTATCTCAGAGGGACTACCTTCGGCAAGTTTTGCTCCAAGATGGACGACTAAAATTTTTTTAGCGAGCTTAACTAAAGCTGTTACAACATGTTCAACGACAACGAAAGTTAAACCATTTTTATTGAGATTTTTTATGATATCGATAAGCTCGTAAATCTCCTGTTCGGCAAGACCTGCGAAAGGTTCATCTAAAAAGACGAGGTAAGTTTTTCCAACAATGGCTTTCGCTAATTCTACTTTTTTACGGATAAAGAGGTTGCATTCTGAGAGTTTAGTGTCAGCGAGTTTTTCGAGTGCAAAGAACTGCAATGTCTCTGATACTGCGGATGGGTCTGCACCACGCATTTTTGCTGCGACAGCAACATTCTCTTTAACAGACAAGCTTAGGAAAGGTCTCACGTCCTGGAAAGTGCGGCCAATCCCAAGCCTAAATCTTTCAAATGCTTTCATGTTTGTGATGTCAATTTTCCTGAATAAAACGCGACCTTTGTCAACAGGAATAACCCCTGTTAAAACATTGATCAGTGTTGTTTTTCCGGCGCCGTTTGGGCCAATGACACCTAACACATCCCCTTCCCCGATTTGTAGGTTTATCTCGTTTAAGACGGTTAATCTATCAAACTTCTTTGAGAGATTCTCAGCCAATAAAAGCGCCATTTTTCAGCCTGCACGGTTCAAACCTAATAAGTCTATTTAAGCTTACTCATTGAGTGGTATCCGCTATGAATAGCTTTAATTTAACGGATGAAGATGTCTTGGACGCGGGGGTTGCCAAGCCTGGTCAATTTTTCTCAGCAAAAGCTGAGAGAAAACCAGCGGCGCAGGGCTTAGGACCCTGTCCCGAAGGGGTTCGTGGGTTCAAATCCCACCCCCCGCACGCACTTATCATTAGATGGAGATGGCGTATCGTTGTGGTGCTTGTGGGTTGTGCTTTGGTTGGTGTGGGTGTTGTTTAAAGCCTTATAGGGGATGTCTGTTGTTTAAGGGAGTGGAGATGAGTGTTCTGGGGGGTATTGGCTATGTTTTGAACATTATTCCGCTGGCCAACGTCGTTGCACCGCTCTTGATTGGTGTTGCATGGTATCGGATGGGGTCGAGGACGGGGCAGAGTCTTTTCCGCGCAACCGGTGTCTTGATGGTGGTTACATTCCTAGCGTCGGTTGGTTTTCTGGTTTTCTTTCTCGGCAGCATCATCGGCGTCATCATGTCCACGCCGTTTGTGTTAGGCGGCGAAAACCTCTCGACCGCTGTTGCGGCAGCTTTACTTCCGCAGATAATAGGTTACTTGGCTGTTTTTCTCGCTGCAGCGGTGGCTCTGGCCGCCCTGGGGCTGGCCACAGTTGTTCTGGAGCTTGGGTCACACTTCCGTGCGGCAAGGGTTCTTAACTCTGTCTGGTTTAGGCGAGCTGCTGTGGCGAGAATAATTGCGCTGGTTCTTGTGCTTGTTTTTGTGGCTGTTGTTCTCGCCCTCGCAGTGGCTGAGCCGGGTGCGTTGATGGGCGCCGCAGTAGTGGGGGGAAACTTCCTACTTTTGCTGCTACCGGTTATAGTTCTCTCGCTTCTCGCCAACATCTTCTCAGCAATAGCGTTCTTCACCGCAGACATTCCTTGAATGGGTTTTTATCGGGCTGTTCAGCCGATACGGGGGATGACAGAGGCTCTTCACTGGCTTGAGAAAGCTGTTCTCCGTTCACTGTATGAACTGGGCGGAGCCGCGTCTTATGAAGAGTTGGCCGCCAAGGCTGTTTCAACCGTTCCTGGATGGGGTAGGGACGGTGTTTCCATGCTTTCTTCTGTCGCCAAGGCGTGTGGATGGCTCCGTGACAAAGGATATGTAACTGTCGAGGAAGAGAGGTCGAGGAAGTTTGTCACCTTAGATGCCGAGGGTGAGGAGTATGTTGTCAAAGGCTTGCCCGAGAGAAGGGTTGTCGAGTTTCTACAGCGACGCGGTGGTGAAGCATCCATCGACGAGGTGAAAGCTCTTGAGAGAGCGGATGTAGGGCTTATGTGGGCGAGACGCCGTGGCTGGGTCGAGTTTACGAAAAAGAATGATGCCACGATGGTTGTGTTGAAGGGCCCTGTTCCGCCGTCGACTGATGTGGAGGATTTCCTTAGGGAGTTGAAGAGGGATGGGGAGGTGGAGGTTCCCGATGCAGGGGCGCTTCGTGAAGTGGTGGATGAGCTTCTGCGCAGACGACATGTGGTAAAGCTTGTTGAGAGGCCTGTGAGAAAAGTGGTTTTGACTGAGAAGGGCCGCGAAGCCGCCTCTCTGCTCGAGGAGACGGTTGTGCCTGAGGTGACCCGTTTAACGCCCGAGCTTATCCGAACGGGGAGATGGCGCGAGCTGAAGCTGAGCCGCTACGATGTCAGAGCACCTACACCACCTGTCTTCGCCGCCAAGAGGCATCCGCTCACCGAGCTGATACGCATGGTGAGACAGGCCTATGTCGAGATGGGGTTTGAGGAGATAGAGGGCCCGATTGTCGAGCTTGCTTTCTGGAACTTTGACGCGTTGTTTCAGCCACAGGACCATCCAGCCAGAGAGATGCAGGACACTTTCTACCTGCTTGAGCCAAGGGCTGGAGACCCTCCTGCTCAACATGTTGAAGCTGTTCGAAGAGTGCATGAAAATGGTGGAGACACGGGTTCGAAGGGCTGGAGATACAAGTGGTCGCTTGAAGAGGCGCGGCGTCTTCTCCTAAGAACACACACCACAGCAACGACGATAAGACATCTCGCTACTGTCAAGCAGCCGCCGGTGAAGGTGTTCTGCGTCGACAGAATTTTCCGCAACGAGAAGGTGGATTGGAAGCATTTGGCGGAGTTTCACCAAATTGAGGGCATCGTCGTCGAGCGGGATGCAAGCCTCCGGATGTTGATGGGTGTTCTCCGGGATTTCTACAGCCGCTTGGGGTTGAGGGAGATACGGTTCAAGCCAAGCTATTTCCCCTACACTGAGCCGTCGATGGAGGTTGAGGTCCGGCTGGGCGGCAGATGGCTGGAGCTCGGCGGCTCAGGCATCTTCAGGCCCGAGACAACCTACCCCTTCGGCGTGAAGCATCCTGTTCTGGCGTGGGGACTCGGCTTAGAGAGGCTCGCGATGGTCATCTATGGGCTGGAGGACATCAGAACCTTCCATCTCAACGACCTCGGATGGCTGAGAAACGTCTCACCTTTCCAAGCGTTTAGAACCATGAGGGGAATGTGACATGCCGGTCGTCAACATAGATGTGGAGAAGCTGCGGCGTCTCGTGGGTAGAAACCTTACACTCGAGGAAATATCCGACAATTTGGCCGCCCTTGGCATGAGCGTCGAGGAAACCGGCGACATCTTACGCGTGGAATACAACCCCAACAGACCCGATTTCTCAAGCGTATACGGCGTCGCAGCAGCTCTCCGGAGCTACCTCGGAATAGAGACAGGTCTCAGGAAAAGAAGCTACCCGCTCTCGGGGATAAGCGTCTACGTCGACAAAAGCGTCGAAGACATCCGGCCGCACATCGTCTGCGCAGTAGTCAGAAACGTCGAGCTCTCCGAGGCCGAGCTCATCGAGTTCATTGCGATGCAGGAGGACCTTCACTGGATAATCGGCCGAAACAGGAGGAAAACAGCCATAGGGCTGCATGACATATCAGCAATATCCCCGCCGTTCACATACAAGGCTGTCGACATGGATGAGGTAAGGTTCGTCCCATTGAAGGATTACAGGGCCATGACGCCGCGTGAAGTGTTGTCTAAGAGCGAGATAGGCCGGAAACATGCTTGGCTGCTCAAAGACGCCTCCAAAGCACCTGTCATCGTCGACAGCCGTGGCCAGGTTTTCTCGATGCCACCCATAGTAAACGCCTCGATAACAGAGCTCACACCGGGCAGAAGAGACATCTTCATCGACGTGACCGGCACAGACTGGGAAAAAGTGAACCAAGCCTTGAACATTCTCGCTGACGCTTTTGCAGACGCGGGCGGCGCTGTTCAGCGTGTGAAGGTCGTGTATGGACGTAGAGCCTTCTACACACCTGACACCAAACCTCTCGAGATGACTCTGGACATGGAGCTGGTGCAGAGGTTGACGGGGCTGCAGCTTTCGCTGAGAGAGGCTTCTAAGCTATTGCGTAGGATGGGTATGGAGCCGCGTGTACAGGGAAAAAGGCTACGAGTTCTCTATCCACGTCATCGTGCGGACATTCTCCATCCTGTTGACTTGGTTGAGGACATCGCCATAGCCTATGGCTACAACAACATGACACCGGTCGCCCCGCAGTCAAACACCTACGGCTCTCTAAGGCCCCAGACAACGTTTTACGAAAAAGTAGCGGAGACGATGCTGGGCCTCGGCTTCACAGAGGTCCACAACCTCATGCTAACAAACGAGCAAACACATTATCAAATGTCTGGTTTAGATGAAATACAGCATGTCACGCTCGCTAACCCAGCCACACGCGAATACACCATGGTCAGAACATCCCTCATCCCATCGCTTTTGACAACACTCGCAAACAACACAGACAACCTCTACCCCCAGAAAATCTTTGAGCTCGGCGACATCATACAATTAGAGCCAGCGGCCCCGGAGAAAACTGTGAGGATGAAGAGACTGGCCGCAGCCACCGCATACGCAGAAGCAGGCTACAGCGAGGCGAAAAGCGTCCTCGACGAAGTCTTCAAACTTCTCCAACTAAAACCCGAATACATCCCAGCAACCATGGGAACATTTATCGAGGGAAGATGCGCAGCCCTCACAATCGACGGCTCACAAGTGGGTGTAGTGGGTGAAGTTTCTCCCGCTGTGCTGGAAAACTTTGGCATAGAGATGCCAGTCACCATCTTCGAGATAGAGATAGACAAACTATACAAACTGCAACAACTATATCGCGCCGAGTGAAGCTATCTCATGCCCCCGCCACACCTTAAGCCCCGCTCGAGACACGGTGCAACGCCCGTCCATGAAGCGGTGAGTTAGTGGCGGGGGACAATTCACCAACGGGTTATCACGACTTTTTTGTCTGTGAAGAAGTCGACGGAGTCTATCTGGCCGTGTAGGACGCCGTAGAAGCTGTTTTTTCTGCCGGCGAAGGGGAAGTATGCCGCTGGAGCGGCTACGCCGATGTTTACTCCGATGTTTCCGGCGTTGACGTTTTTGATGAATTTCGCCGCGTTTGAGCCGCTTGAGGTGAAGATGCACGCCATGTTTCCGTAGTCGGTTCTTGTGTTAACTGTTTCGATGGCTTCGTCGAGGCTGGAGGCTGTTATCACGGATGCCACTGGACCGAAAATCTCCTCCCGGGCGATGGTCATGTCCGGTGTCACTTCGTCGAAGATGTTTGCTCCGAGGTAAAATCCATCAGGAAAATCCTGAATCCTCACCTCTGTGCCGTCCAGCAGAAGCCTCGCGCCCTCTTCAACACCTTTTTCAACATAGTTTTTGACACGTGTCATCGCGGCCTTGTTCACCAATGGCCCCATCTCAACACCCGGCAAAAGACCATGCCCTATCACGAGCTCTCTGCTGCGCCGCGAAAACTTGTCCAGAAAACTCTTCTTAAACCCGTTGTCTACGACGAGAAGATTGCTTCCAGCGAGGCATCTCTGGCCCGTGTTGCCGAAGAAGCTGGACACGGTGGCCGGTGTTGTCACATCCATGTCGGCGTCAGGCATGACTACGATGTAGTTTTTCGCACCACCCTGAGCTATGCAGCGTTTACCATGCTCACCCGCTAATCTGTAGATGTTCCTCGCCGCAGGTGTTGAGCCGACGAAACAGACACCTTTAACATGGGGGTGCTTGACGAGGGCTTCAGCTGTTTCTTTTCCGCCGTGGACCAGGTTTAGAACGCCGGGTGGCAGCTTGACCTCTTGCTGCAGAATCTCCATCACACGTGCCATCGGGACAGGGGTTATGTCGCTGGGCTTTATCACCACCGTGTTGCCCAGGGCGATGGCGTAGGGGAAAAACCAGAACGGAATCATTATCGGGAAGTTGAACGGGCTTATGACCGCAAACACTCCAAGCGGCTCCTTCACAGAATACTCATCTATCCGCGGCGAAACCTCATGCAGCATCTCGCCCTTCGCCAAGGTGTAGGCCGCCGCAATAGCCGCGTCCACGTTCTCAATAGCTCTCCGCAAGTCGCCACGGCTTTCATCAAGGGTCTTCCCATGGTTAAGAGTGTTAATCGCAGCCAACTCATCCAAGTGATTCTCGAGGACATGTTTAATTTCGAAGAGGTATTTTACGCGTTCAAGGAAAGGTGTGCGACTCCATTTCTCGAAAGCTTCTGCAGCAGCTTCAACGGCGGAGTTTACCTCCTCATCTGTTGCATAGGGGACCTCGGCGATAACCCGTCCAGCACCCGGGTCATAAACCGGTCTCCACACATCAGTCCGAGAGTCCATCCACACTCCGTTGACAAAGTTACGCAACCTTCCAAACGAAAGCCCCAAGAAATACTGAGCCTGCATACCGTCTCCAAAAAACACTCTAACCGGTTTAATATTTTTTCTCAAGAAACAGCTCATATACAGGCTTGTATCTGATAGGTCGCCTATGAAGCTGCTGTCTTTTGAGAAATATGGAGACAGGAGGGTTGGGCTGTTAACTGACAAAGGGATTTTAGACCTTCCTTCAGCGTATAAACTGGTTTATGGTGAGGATGCCCCTCGATGGCTCTACTCTATGAGAAGCTTTTTGACGGCTGGCGAAGAATCGACACGGCTTGTGGAGAAGCTTAGTAAAAAGGCGGCGCAATATGGAGAATGGCCACCTCTATACTACAAGGAATCCGAGATAACTTTCAAGCCACCTGTCCCTGATGCGAGGAAGATTTTATGCGTCGCAGCCAATTACGTGATGCATGGGCAGGAGATGAAAATCACCGTCCCCGAGAAGCCGTATTTTTTCGGAAAATTCGGCAACACCTTAATCGGACACGGGGAAAACATTGTTATCCCACGCACCTCAACCATGGTGGACTACGAGATAGAGCTTGCCGTCGTAATCGGCAAAAAAGGCAAATACATTCCAGCCAAGCAGGCGGAAGAATACATCGCAGGATACATGGTTTTCAACGACGTAAGCTTTCGTGATAAACAGTTGCCGCCGGGTTGGCCGGAGAAGCTGAACCCCTTCGGCCAAAACTGGATACTTGGAAAAAGCCTCGACACAGCCGCTCCATGCGGCCCCTACCTCGTCACAAGAGATGAAGTAGGCACCCCGTATCCGCTCAGGCTCGTGTTGAAGGTGAACGGAGAAGTGCGTCAAAACGGCTCCACCGATGAAATGTTCTTCAAAATCGGTGAACTAATCGAATACATCTCCGACGGATTAACCCTTGAGCCCGGAGACATCATAGCCACTGGAACACCCGCCGGCGTGGCGGCTGCTGGCAAACAGTATCTAAAGGATGGCGACCTCATTGAGGCTGAGATTGAGAAGGTGGGGCTGCTGAAGAACCGCTGTGTCAAAGAGACCTAGTTTACGGTCTGGTGGCGAGTGTTAAAGAGACGGTGATGAACTGGTTGTTTCTCACGATGTTTAGCGTTATGGTTTGGCCGGGGCTGGTTTTCTCCTCCATGTATACGAGGAGCTCGTCGATGCTGTTTATCGGCACCCCGTTGACAGCCACTATCACATCTCCGCCAACAACAATCTGAACACCGTTAACAACCACCGTTCTATCGCCTCCTCTTAGACCAGCTCTCTGTGCAGGGCTGTTGTTAACGACCTGTGATATCAAAACTCCTCGGGTGACGTTGTATCCTCCCGCGGCAGCTATGTCCATGTCAAGAGTCGTGCCGCTAATCCCCATCCAGCTCCGTCTATAGACCCCGTCTTTAATCAGGGCTGGAACAACCCGCGCGACAATCGACGATGGCACGGCGTATCCGATTCCAACTCCGCCCGGCTCAATCGCGGTGTTCACTCCGACAACCTCGCCCCGCAAGTTGAGCAACGGGCCTCCAGAGTTTCCCGGGTTGATGGCCGCGTCTGTTTGTATGATGCCTGGTATAGAGTAGCCTCTGCCAGTCGGCAGAAGCCTGCCTTTCTGGCTCACCACACCGGTGGTGAGGGTTCCCTCAAGCCCAAACGGGTTGCCTATGGCTATCACTTCTTCTCCGATTCTGAGCTCCGTCGAGTTTCCCAGCTTCAGAGGCTTAAGGTTCTTCGGCGGGTTCTCCAGCTTTATCACAGCCAAGTCGCTGTCAACATCCGTCCCAACCACCCGAGCGGCATACATCTCGCCGTTGAAAAACACTACCCTGATTGAAGAGGCACCGGCCACGACATGGTTGTTAGTCACTATGTGGCCCTCGGTGTCATACACGAAACCGCTGCCCACGGCCGCGCCTGCCGAGGAAAAAACACGTATCAAAACCACCGAGTCCTTCACCATGTCAAAGATGTCGGCGTAGCTGGGGCGGTTTCCCGTGACGGTCACCACGGAGGTGACGTGTGAGACAAGTGTGACAGTTTTTTCCACTGTTTGGGTCTGCAGCGAGGAAACAGCTTGCTGAAGACGTAAAACATCCTCTCTCACAGTGACGTAGAAAAAGAAGTTGAGCCCAACCAAGACAACGGCTAAAGCTACAACCGCGGTAACCAGTTTCGCAGAGCCGTTGGCCATGTTCAAGACCTCGCTGGGCCATGTATTAACGGTGATGGATGATTTCTACATGTTTGTTAACCATTTATAGAGAGGCGGCGAGGGTTTGGGAAGGTGTGAAGCTTGTCCTTCGAGCCTCCACGGGGCATGGATGACCTGCTTCCCGAAGAGTTCGCGGTGAAGCAGCGGATAGTGGACGTGATACGGGAGATTTATAGGCTGTATGGCTATGAGGAGGTTGAGACACCCACCCTAGAATATCTTGAACTCTTTGAGGCAAAGTCTGGAGAAGAAATAAGGCATCGGATGTTTGTTTTCGACGACCCACACGGCCGCAAACTGGTGCTGCGTCCAGAAGTCACAGCGTCTGTGGCACGGCTTGTCGCATCCAAGCTTTCTCGGCGGCCTCTGCCGCTACGGCTGGGCTACATCGCCGACTGTTACAGGTATGATGAGCCGCAGTGGGGGAGGAGGCGGAGGTTTTGGCAGGGTGGGCTTGAGCTTTTCGGAAGCAGAGACCCCATGAGCGATGCCGAGATTATTCTGGCGAGCAGAGATGTTTTTCAGAAGCTGGGGCTTGTTGAGCAGCGCTTCAAGATTGGGCACGTCGGAGTAATGAGGGGAATCATGGAGAACGTTGAGCAGAAAACGCAGGACACCATACTTTCTCTTCTCGACCGCAAGATGCATACAGAGGCACGGCAGCTGATGGAGCAGCATCTCGAGAAAGACGCGGTGGAAACTCTTTGGCGGCTAGCCGAGCATCGAGGAGACATAAAAGTGGTTGAAAAGGCCCGGGACATAGTTTCACCATGGCCCATGGCCTTACAGTCGCTGGAAAACCTTGAAACAATCGTTTCACTCATCAAGAACGTTGACCCACACATCTCAATAGAGGTAGACCTCGGCTTCGCACGGGGCCTCGAATACTATACAGGGATGATTTTTGAGCAGAAACTTGAAGGCGAGCAGCTGTCGTTTAACGGCGGCGGCCGCTACGACGGGTTGGTGGAGCTCTTCGGCGGAAAACCCACTCCAGCAGTCGGCTGCTCCATCGGCATAACACGTATCCAGATGCATCTTCTCGGCAGAAAAAACATAAGCTACACCAATCCCCCCACAATCCTTCTCACAGTATTATCGGACAAAGCATCAGCCTATGCTCTAAACGTAGCAGATAATCTGAGAAAAAATGGATACTCTGTCTCTGTCGACGTTTCTCGGAAGAAGCTTGGCGACGCCATCGAAACAGCCTTGAACAAGGGAATAAGGAGCCTCGTCATCATCGGTGACAAGGAGGCGGCAGATGGCACAGTTACTCTCCGCGACCTCACATCGAGAACACAGGTCACCGACTCTCTTGAAAAGGTGTTAAGCATGTTGGCGAAGTGAAGGGGGTTGTTGGCGAATTTTTTTGAGGCTACGGTGGTCATCGCCGTTGTCGGAGCCGCGGCTCTCGCGGGCCGTTTTCTCGACCTGCGTGGTGCAGCGGTAGCCGTCGTCTTGGGTTACATGATATACATTTTCGGCGGCCGGATGCATTTTCTCCTGCTCCTGGTCTTCTTCATCGTATCAGGTTTCTCCACAAGATACCGCTACCGCGAGAAATACGGTGAATACGGCAGAGGAGTGAGAACATGGAGCAACGTGATAAGCAACGGACTCGCGGCAGCACTCATAGCCTCGGCCGGATACTTTCTCACAGACCCTGCCACCGCTCTGCCACTATACATCGGAGCTGTCTCAGCGGTTTTCGCCGACACCATGTCTACTGAACTCGGTCTTCTCTCCAAAAGACCCCCCATCTCGATAACCTCTTTGAAGAGAACAGAGCCGGGAACACCCGGCGGCGTGACACCTCTCGGACTAATGTCGGCGTTTGTCACAGGATTCATCACCTCAGCGACGATTTTCCTCTACACAGGCTTCTCCTTGGACACGCTGCCCCTCGGCAAAGTCGCTCTCGTCAGCATCTTTTCAGGGTTTACGGGAAGCTTGTTCGACAGCGTCGTCGGCGGGCTTTTCCAGTCAAGGTACAGGTGCAGAGTGTGTGGGCGCGCGGTCGAGGTTAGGCGACACTGTGGAGCGGAGACAATTTATCTTGGAGGAAGCAGGATAATCAACAACGATGTGGTAAACTTTCTCACATCTCTATACGGTGCTTTCGCCGCCTATTCTCTCTGGGTTTTCCTCGGCTAAAGCTCCAGCTCCCGTCTATGCTCGGCGAATACAGTGCATCGACTGCTCTCCACCAGCACAACATCCTCCACACGTACGCCGCCGAACCCTTTCTCATAAAGCCCCGGCTCCACCGTAACAACATCTCCTGAGAGGAGAGGTCCCTGGCTGAAGCGTGTGAGATAAGGCTCCTCACCAATCGTCAAACCCAGCCCATGTCCGAGACCGTGAACAAACCCACGTTCAACAGGCTGTCTGCTAAGCGGCGTGGGCCATCCACGGGCCGTGTAGAGGCGGCACACCCGTATAAACGGCGCCTCGCAGCCTACGTTTTCCCTAATCATGTCCAAAGCAACTCTCTGGGCTTCAACAGTGTCCTCATACATTTTGCGTAGCAGGGGCTTGGCTCTTCCAACACAATAGGTTCTCGTAAAATCGTATCGATAGCCCGTCACATCTGCGGGAAAAATGTCTAGAAGAACAGGTTCACCCGGTCTTATCGGTGTATCTTCTCCGCCGCTATAATGTGGGTCCGCTGACTCGGCTCCGACGGCGAGGATGAAGCCTTCCACGAGGTTTAGGCCTTGTTCGGCGCATGCTTGCCGAACCATTTGTCGAAGTATGTTGGCCGTCAACGGCTTATTTTCATAAAGCACCTTATCACCTGCCACGCGGCTTTCCTCGAGAATCTTCTCTACACGCTGGACAACGGCGACGGTTTTTCGCCCGGCTTCTCTGACGCGGTCAACCTCCCAGCTATCCTTTGTTCTTCTACAGAGGTCGAGAAGAGAGGGGCTTGGAGAGGCTTTGACCATGAAGCCTCTGCGGCGGAGAATGTCCGCGAGAAAAACCGCTTGACCCGCTTCGAACCTGCCCGCCAAAACAAGCCCGCGGCCAACCTTCTCCCTCCGCAAAACCTCGGCAACAAACTCGGCCCAGCCGCGGCCGCGGCCAAACCTGCGGACAAACTCTCTAAACCCGTAATCGTTGTAGGTTTTGACCAAACGCACCTGACCCGTTTTCGCACTCTCTACGTCAAGGTTGCTCACGACCAGAAGAGGCTCCTCACCTCTCTTTTTCACATATAAGCCACCTCGTGCAACCGGGGCCCTCACGAGATAAGCCAACTCGGGGCAAGAAGCCGTCGACTCACCATACACCACAACAGCGTCAACACCTCGCCGAGCCATCAAATCATCAAGCGAAGAAAGCACAACCCTAAACAACAAAACCAGTCAAAAAACCTTAACCCAACCAATGGAAAACTCTAAAGCCATCATGATGATTTGGGCATAGTTGTTTGTGCGTCCGGGTAAAGTGTTGGAGCTCGAGCTTGGGCAGGCACGTGGATGGCTTGTTATAGACTGTTTCATAATGGGGGCTAGCTGGGGTGGAATAAGGATGGCCCAAGACGTGACAAGGGCGGAGACGGAGATGCTGGCCCGGCTGATGACCCTTAAGTCGTCTTTGGCAGCTATACCGGTCGGCGGGGCCAAAACAGGGATAGCGGCTGACCCGCTCAATGTCGACAAGAAAAACCTAATACAGAAATTTGTTGAAAAAACCAAAGAATTACTGGTTAAGGGAAGCTACATCCCCGGCTCAGACATAGGGTTCAGCGAAGAAGACCTACAATATCTTTACTCAATTTTAGGTGACAGGCGGCGACCCACACTACACAGAGGGCAATCAATTCTATCAGATACGGGGCTTGCCGTGGCAGAGAGTCTACACGCATCCATAGAGGCGCTCAAACACATCAAAAACATTGAGGACGTGGAGATGTTTTCTCTGCAGGGGTTCGGAAACATGGGAACCGCCGCGGCTTACCTCTTAGGCAGACGTGGATACATCATGGTTGCAGTATCCAACAGGTATCATACTCTCTTTGACCCCAAAGGCTTGGACATCGACCAGCTACTGGATTTAAGGACTAGACATGGTGAAAACTGTCTCAGAATCTATGCCGAGAGGAACCCCGCCTCCCGTCTCCTACCACCTAAAGACATCACACACATCAAGACAGACATATTCGTTCCGGGCGCAAGACCAAAAACCATTACAGGACCAATACCCTGTAGAATAGTGGCCCCGATAGCCAACTACCCCATATCCGTAACAACCGCCCGCATCCTCGAACACAAGGGCATCAACATAATACCCGACATAATATCAACAGCCGGGGGAGCGATAGCCAGCGCCCTAACACTATTGAACAGAAGTTTCGAGGAAAACAGGAAAACAATATCAAAGATTACACACTACAACATGAAAATAGCAGTGACCATGGCCCAGAGAAAAAATACAACACCCCTCGAAGAAGCCTACAAAAAAGCCTGGCGCAGAATAAACAAACTTCGAGCTAGTCCACTAGGCATATTAGAATATGCTAAAACATGGACCGCAGTCGGCGAGACAAACGTTTTCACACAAACCCCCAAAATCATGAAACTTTGGGCCGCCGCAAGCTAGCCCATACCATTCTTACAATAGTGTAGACTGCTAGAAAAATTAGATAGAGACGTTCTAAAGCGGTGGAGTTCTTCGGCATGTGACACTCTTCATGCAAGACAGAATCTTCAGACTGCGTAGCTACAACAGTTATCCCAGCCCTTACCCTTTTCCCGCATGATACTGCTAGTTTAAGCTTGCACTCGTCAGGTATTATCAGATTAGCTAGTGAGCCGAGCCTTATCCGCGCAACCCGTTCACCAGCCAGAACACAATTGCCAACATCTGTCAATAGCTTCACGGAAGACGCTATAGGCGCCCCTACAATAACTAAACCAATAGACCCATAAGCAGTCTCCATTACCATGCTCACTCTCTCGTTTGTGACCTCGAATGTGGGGTCACGCATAAATTTGAGTCCACCCTTTATCAGATATATGTGGGTGACCTTAGCATCTGTTGGTGAGCGTATCGTGTGAATATCGAGAGGCGATATGTGAATTGATATTATTGTACCATCGGAACCGAGAACAGTTGTGCCAGTTAGTTCATCTATTCTGAAGTATCTTCCGTCCTTACTCAAGGTTGGGGTCACCCCAGCCACATACCGCCTGATAGATACTACACTGCCGTCGGCCGGAGAAAGAACCGCATTGTCCACCCTTCTGACCTGCCTTTCAGGGTCACGGTAAAAGTAGAGCACACACATGCATGTAATACCCACAAGGATGAGAATAACTGCGAGAATCATAGGGCACCCAACAACTTAAAAATTATAAACCTTAGCAGCATGGGTGGTGTCGACTATGTTATTACAGGTCCTGATGAACTGGCGTTGGCTCAATAAAAGCCAGTGGCTTAGCAGGGATCAACTATACAAGATACAGGCTAGAAAACTGAGGGAGATTGTAGCAAGGGCGTACGAGGGCACAGTGTTTTACAGGCGTTTATACGGGGTTAACCGTCCAGTAATCAGTAGTGTCCAAGATATAAAGAAGCTGCCCATAATTACAAAGGATGATGTTAGAAAGGCGTCCCTTGAGGATAGGACGACTCGCGGAACTGACATAAACAAGTGTATTCGGAAGACCACTTCGGGCACAACTGGTGTACCAGTCACTATCTTGGAGGACCCATACTCAGCAGCATACCGTGAGGGTCTTAATCTCCGTAGATTCTGGTCTTATGGTGTGAGGCCATGGCATCGCATATTCAGGGTAGTTGTTGGACCGGTTGAAAAGGCGTTTACTGAAAACATAGCAGATATGGCCGGGATATGGGGACGTATACGGACTAACAGAGTGACTCGTTTGTCGTCTTCAGGCGAAATCCATGACCATTTAAGAATCTTCAAGGAAAGAAGAGCCTCGGTTCTTTTTGCACCACCATCATACTTCAGAGCCTTGAAAGAGGTGTGTGAGAGCAGAGAGACACGATTAAACCTGAAGATAGCTGTCACATTTGGTGAGCTCCTAGACATGAAGACTAGACGGATGATATCCGACTTCTTCGACGCTGAGGTCTTTGATGTATATTCGTGTACTGAAGTGGGGCAATTGGCGTGGGAATGCCCAACCCACACAGCCTATCACATAAACATAGATTCAGTGGTTCTCGAGTTTCTTAGAGACGGCGAGGATGTGCAACCCGGCGAGGCTGGTGAGGTTGTGGCAACCAGCCTATACAGACAAGCGACTCCTATGATACGTTACTATCTTGGCGATAAGGCGACCCCAATAGATGATGAATGTCCATGTGGACGCGGACTGCCACTGCTTAAAAACATAGAGGGGCGAATAGTTGATTCAATAATAAGACCCGACGGAGGATACATATCACCATTCACAGTCATGCACACCCTTCAAGAAGTAGAAAATCTAGACCAGTTTAGAGTTATCCAAAGAGGAAATCATTCTATTGAGGTTCAGGTGAAGGCTGCATCCAACATTGATAAGGTATTAGAGGCAGTTGATGAACGGTGCCGTATACTGTTTCGCGGGATGCATTACAGTATCAAATTAGTTCAATCCATAGAGCCTGAGAAGGGGAAGAAGTTCAAAATAGTTGCTCGCGAGTAGGATTGCCTAGTTCATCACCCTGGACTCAACTATCTTAGGCTTGGATTTTAGTTCAAAATGGATTGTGCCGACCACCTTCAACCGTAGAGGAAGACCTCTTATCACATGCATGAGCTCGTTCTCCACAGCTGTCAAAGTCTGGCGAGCGCACGATATACACATCAACGGAATAGCCCCCATTCTGGATGACTTTATAAGATTTTTCACCAAGATGTTCAGTAAATAAAACGGAATATTTTCATAAAGCATGTACCAAGAGCCTGCTAAGCTTCTCGGCCTGAATACGAACCAAGTAATCCGTGTCATATCATTGAGACCTCTGCAACATCAGCCAGTAGACTAGGTCTCTAACCTAGTCATGCGAGCCGGTAGAAATTAAAATTTTAATTGAGAGAACCATGACTCTGTTATTGAATGAATAGGCGTATTGTCTCTATCGCAGCATTAACTATTGTCTCATTTTTAATCAGGGTGTATAAGCTGGAGGTTCCTGACAGACAGATAGGTGACGAGGTTTACTATGTGCCCGATGCACGGAGTATCTTGGGTCAGAATGAGCAGGGGTTGCCCATAGACCCTAGGAGTGGGCATCCTCCTTTGGGCAAGATGCTTATAGCGTTGGGTATGCTAGCGTTCGGTGACAACCCATTTGGCTGGCGCATCATGTCAGTTATCGCGGGAACGGCGGCTATACCCATTTTCTATCTAGTGGTGAGCAGGCTGTTTCAGGGCAGGAAAGAGTTCAGCTATGCGACGCCAATCGCTACTATCCTTTTCTCATTTGAGACGCTCACCTTCTACTTCTCACGCGTGGCCCGCATAGACATATTCATGCTGGTCTTTCTACTCGCTGGCATCTACTTTCTGCTGGACAATAGCTTTAAGCGGAAAATATTGGCGGCACCTCTATTCGCTGCGGCTTTTCTCGCGAAAGAGTCTGCGCTCGTGGTGATTGTTCCTCTGTTGCTGTACGCAGGTTTGAAAACCGTCGAAAAAACCAGGAAAAAGGAGCGGTCCCGGCTCCTGCGGTTTGACTGGAGAACTGTGCTGACACTCTTCGTAGCCACCGGTGTTTCGGTCGCCGTGACATGGTATGTGTTAGAATGGGTTATTCTTGTCCCGCGTTATTCAAACTTAGTTGAAAGAATACTGGTAATGCTTTCGAAACTTAGCATCAGTAATCCCGCTGCTGCAGGACGCAGCGAAATATGGCAATGGTTCTTTAACTATCCAGCGACAAGGGCTGTAGCCATAGTTCCAGGATACCAGATTAACCCAGCCACTGTTGTTACAGGTCCGCTGGTGACGCCGGGCCTGAGATATAGCTACGTCATACAGGTTAGCTGGACTGTTCTCATCTTCATGGTGCCTGCGATGGCGTATATGCTATGGCTCGCGAGAAAAGATGCGATTGGCCGATTTACATTCCTTTACTGGTTCGGAGGCCTTATGGGCTGGGTAGTGGTCAACATGGTCTTCAGAGGCCTCATATACCTTTTCTACATCCTCACACTTCTTCCACCCGTCATAATCGCAATATCCTATTTTCTAGGCAAAAGGCTTTACGAGGAGGGCTCCGGCAAGTCGGTTAAGTGGACTGCTTTAACAGGCTTATACCTGTTGCTGCATCTTCTATACTTCGCCGCCCTCTATCCCGTCCCACTACCCTAACGCCTCTGACAATTATCATCTCTGCGAAGTTCCGTGTAAAAGGATATTTGAGCTCCAACAATGTGAAGCCCTTCAGCAGCCAGAAAAAGAAGCCGCTTCTACGGAGGGGGTTTCGCCCTCTAGAGTCAAGCCAAAGGTCCAGCCACCTCAACTGTTTCGGAAACAGATGATAACCCGAGAAAACCACCCGCGATAAGCCGAGGCTCTTAGCAAGTGCAATAAGCTGCGGCCTTAGAAAATGTTTCTCAGGGTTTGTCATCTTCTTCATAAGCCCCAGCAAGTGAAGTATCTTGGCTGACAACACTCTGAACCATAGGTTGGCGATGTTGGGAACACCGACGACAACCTCTCCTCCGTCTCTCACTACACGGACCTGCTCGTAGAAAGCCACATCATATTCCGGAACATGCTCAATACTGCCGAAGCTGCATGACATGTCTACGCATTCGGAGCGTAGAGGTAGATGGCGGAAGTCTCCAACGATTATGTGTGCCCGGTTATAGAGCTTCTTTGTATTCGCTCTCTCAGCCGCTCTCTTAGCTATTCCAGCCGATATGTCGACGAGAACAAGTTCCCGGTCGTCTCCTATCATGTAAAAACCATATTGTGTGTTTGTTGCTTCGTTATAGGCATCCAGTTTCAGAATCCTCCTAGCGTTACTTGACGTGAGCTGGTTTATGAGCGATAAAACAATTTGGCGGTAGAAAATATCAGTCACAGACGGCCTATCCTGTCTAAGATGGAAAGAGGTTCTCGCAACCCAGTCCCAGTAAGCTGAAAGACTCCGCTCCATAACACCGGAAACCTATCCCCACTGCCTGCTAAAAAACCAAACACATCTGAAGCGATACAACCCACGGGCCCGGTGGGACTTGAACCCTGTCGGCGAAGCACTTCCGTGCCTCTGCTCACGACCTCTGGCTCCGGAGGCCAGCGCTCTATCCATTCTAAGCTACGGGCCCGTGTATTTGGTTGGGCTTGAAGATATTTAAACACGATTGGGTGAAGGGGGGTGCCGGTGTTTGGGTTGGTGTCTGGAGCTGTGGAGGAGAAGTTTGTGGATGTTCTGAGGCAGCGGTTTGAGTGGGCGCGTGTCAGGTTTCAGTTGGGTGATGTTGTGTGGGAGCGGGTTGTGGATGTTCTGTTTAGGGAGAGGGAGAAGCTTATGGTTCTTCGCAGGATGGAGGAGACGGGCGGTGAGCCCTGTCTCGTCGCATATGTTGATGATGAGTATGTTTTCATGGATTGTTCGGCTGAGAGTCCGAAGGGACGGCGGAGTCTTTGCTACGACAGCGACGCGGAGAAGCTGAGAAAAGATGTAAAGCCTCGTGGAAACGTTCTCGACACGGCCAAGTCCATGGGTGTAGAGGTTTTGACCGAGGAGCAGTACCGATGGCTACAATCTTTCGCGGACTTCGACCTACGGACATCCAGCTGGCTTAAAACACCGGAGAAAATCAGGAAACTAGGCGGAGCAATCTACGGCGAGAAAAGATACGGCACCGTATTCATCGGAGCAAACAGTGCACAGTCTTTCTACAGCAGCAGAGGGTTCCGCGGAGTGCTGAAGATATAGGTTCTACTCGCCCAAAACCTGTATGAGTAGTCTGCGTGTCCGTGGGCCGTCGAACTCTGCGGCGATGATGGATTGCCAGGTGCCTCTCACGACTTTTCCGTCCCGTATGGGCAGGGTTATGACGGGGCTGAGGAGTATGGAGCGGAGGTGTGAGAAGGTGTTGGCTGTTGGGTCTATCGTGTCATGGTGATACCCTTCTCTCTGAGGCGCAAGCTTCTCGAGAAACTCGAGAACATCGCGGCGGAGGTTGGTCTCATTCTCGTTAAGATAAAGGGCCATGGTCGTGTGCTGAGAGAAGACGTTGACCACACCCTCTCTCACACCCGACGCTGCAACAACCCGCTCAACCTCCTGCGAGACATCATGCAACTCAATCCGCGACCTCGTTTTCAGCACAATCATCTCATAAACAACTTTCACGACCCTGTCTCTGCAGTGGAAAAATATAAGCTCTGAACCATACAATTTCTCGAGTCACGGAGCAGTTTCTGAAAGATGTTAAACGTTTGCGAACATCGTTTTAGCGACAACCTCTTTGTCAGACGTGTAGAGAACCGCATTATCCATCACGGACAACGCGACATAGGATGAGTCGTAGAACGTAATCCCATACCTATACGCTGCCTCCGCTGAGAAGAACTATAGCTCTCTCCTAAGGTCATGGATTGTTATGCCGAGGTCCTCAAAAGCCGCAAGAGCTGACTTTATTCCAAACCTGGGGTTGTATCGCAAAGCGTTTGCCACTTCATAGAACAGGAGAGATGGCGCGATTAGGTCCACCTCACCTTTTGTGTAAGTATAAGCCGATATACCAAATAGCTTATATGCCGACAACATATACCATTAGGTGCAAGATGGCGTCTAAGGTGAAAAGCAGCGTATACATCGACGGAGAGATCTGGCGTAGGTTCAAGAAGTATGCCGCAGAACAGGAGCGCGAGGTTAGTGTTTTGCTCGAAGAGCTGATGCGCGAGGAGCTGATGCTGAACCTGCAAGCGGTGTTGGAGGAGCTGGCTGAACAGGGTGAGATAGAGCTTGATTTCGAGCCTGTGAAGCCGATAACAGGCTTGGTAAGCACTCTCGTCAGAGAGATGAGAGATGAGAGAAATAGTTTATCTGGACACTAGCGCCATCGTCAAGAGATACGTGGATGAACCTAGCTGCGAATTCGCCAGGTCCCTATATGTCGCCTTGAGAGAAGGGTTGAACGCGGTTTACGTGGGGTGACGGTTACTTGTTCCCGATGTGATGTGTCAGTGACTGTCTGGGATGGGTTGTTTGCTTGTTTATGTTTATGTGTGCTGGTCTATTTGATGGAGGGGATGATTTCTTTGGCGAAGGCCTTTATGCTTGATGCTTCGGGGTCCATGTCTCTGAGTATGATTAGGCCGACGCCTTGTTCTTGAAGTTCTTCCACTTGTTTGATGACTTGGTCGGGTGTTCCATGTAGGAGTGTGTAGGTTTTTCGCAGGGCTTCTTCTTCGGAGACGTGTGAGCCGAGGTGCTTCATTTTTTCCATCTTGTCGGCGTCATCTTTGTAGAGAAGTAGGTTTGTGAAGATGGCTTTGCTAGGTCTTCGTCCCAGTTTGGCGCATTCCTCGTCGAAGACCTTGACGGCCTCTCTGTATTCTTCGAGGGTTTCGCCGTAGAAGTTCCAGCCATCGCCAATCTCGGCCGCCAGCTTCACCATTTTCCTGCCCCGCGCGCCTATCCATATGGGTGGATGTGGCTTCTGAATTGAGGGTGTGTTTCTCAACGCTCCACGGAGGCTGTAGAACTTGCCTTCATAGTTGACTGGTTCACCCTCGGAGAGGAGGAGCTTTAGCGTCTCCACATATTCTTTGAAGCGTTGGATTTTCTCTTTCGGTGGCCATGGTTTCATGCCGAGGGCCTGCATCTCCTCGGTCTGCGGCTCCGAGCCTGTTCCTACTCCGAGCTCGAGGCGGCCGTTGCTGATGAGGTCGAGGGTTGCGGCCATTTTCGCGAGAAGAGAGGGGTGGCGGTAGCATGAGCATAGCACAACCGTCCCCAGCCTCGCATCCGTCACAGGCGCAAGCGCTGCAAGAAGAGTCCATGACTCGAGTATGCGTGAAGCGCGTCGGGGCTGCAGATGGTCGGTTACCCACAACGAGGAAAAACCAAGCTCCTCAAACATCACAACAGTATCCATAACTTTTCTAAAATCCACGTCATAACGCGGAATAACTGCTCCAAAGAAAACAACCATGGACAAGATGTGTTGGATTATGTTATAAACATACTCACAACCTGCATCAGAATCTCGGTTGAGACGTTTGCTTTCTCCGCGATTTCGGGAACTATGCTGACGAGGTCCGATGCAGTGAGAGCGGGTTTAACTCCTCCTGTCCTGTAGTCTATTCTGCTGGCTATGGTGCCGCCTGTGTTGGCAATCATGACGCGGGGCAGGTTTTCCCGAGGCTGGGCGGGTGGAGGTGGGTTGAAAGATGGCGCGACGGCTGAGGAGAGCTTACGTATCTGTGTAGAGGCATCGATGCGCACACCTATGTTGTAGCCGTTCGAAAGCTTCAAAACCAGAACATCAGGCGCCCCATACTCGTAACGCGCCATCACAAACCCGCGGAGCCGCAGCCCATTTCTCACAACCTCAACCTCATCACCCAACCCCACACCAAGCCCACTCAACACCTCCGCAACAAACCCACCATAACCAAGCTCAGAGACCATACCCCCGAAAACACCCCACACCCATGATATAAACAAAAAACATCACAAAAAGAAGGGAAAAATAGGGGGATGGTTGGCTGGCAGGCAACCACCAAACAACACCTAGGAAACCCAAAAAGAGGCCGGTCGTTAAAGGTTGGGACATAACTGGCAAGAGAGCCAGTTCGTTTTATAACATGACATACCGGCCTATGGGTTTTATCCCTGTTGTTGGGCCGGTATGCCCGCCAGCCTCTTTTGGTTTTCCCGTCGGAACGTCAGCCATATCTTGAAAGCTATTGTTTCCTCGTCTTCTGCTTTTGGCTCTCTGCCCGTCAGCGACATTGTTAGACGGTTCAACGCCTTCCTAGAACTGTGGCTGTATCTCATGTTTTTGGTCTTCGGGTTTCTGAAGAGTCCGAGATACTCTCTGACTTTTCTGAAGGATTTGCTGAAGTCTACGTATGTCAGTAGTTCGGCCAGTGCCTCTCTTCCCATCGAATGATTATCGTCTGCAACACCCAGCTCCTGCGCTACTACTCTAAATAACGAAAGCCTCTTCTCTGCTTCTTCTACTATTGGTTTGGCTATTACCAACTTCTCCTCCTCTGTATGGTCTATGAGCCTCCTGAAGCTTTCCTTTGTAATCTCCGGCACGTCCTTAGACTGGTTCTCCAACCTCTGTTTGTCTCTATCCAATCTCCTAAACGCCGAAATAATCTGACGCATGCTCAAGAAGTCCTCGTCAACTCTCTTGAACCATTTCTTCTCAATGTTCATCAGAATTTTTACGTCATTTTTGGCTGACTTCGGTATCCCCAGTCTCTGTCTTGTCTTTTCAATAAGTGAGAGTCTTCGTAGATAATAGACCTCTACACCTCTCCTCAGTAGCTCTATGAATGCGTCGGTGTGGATTATCGGTATAGTGTCAACGAATACCTCGTCTCCTGCCTGCGCGGGGATGTCCATCGGAGAATCAACGTGTTTAAAGACTTCGCCGTCAGTTGTATATGTGATGCGGTAGCCGCTGTCATCCTTTTTCCTATGAACATCAGCGAAAATCCTCATCTACACCACCTTGCGGAAGACCAGCGCATATTCGTGCCAGAGGTCATGGACATGTTGCTTGATGTCGTGGTATCTGGCGAAGTGGCTGCCTGAAATCTTGAACTTCAGCGTCTCGAGATGTTTGAATCCAACGAACTCCGCGAGTTCAACCGTTAAATTGACGAGGTTTTTTCCAACAGCCTTTTCCACATTGTTATTCTTGAAGTTTTTGAGGACAATCACAGCCAAGTCACGGTTTCTATGGAACTGGTTGAGACAGAGATACATCGAAGTCAGCACGCCCAGCCAAGCCGCCCTAAAGTGTTTACCGGTTATCACGCTAAGGTTACCGGCGGAAGTTACCGTCAGTCTGCCAAACCTCGGGCTGAAGCTATCACAGGGCCTGAGGAGGCCATACGGAGGAGAGGTAATAATAACCCTCCTCCGTACGCCTCCAGCAAGTCCTCTTGGTCTAAGAAGTTCATAAAGAGAGGCAGCGTTTACGTTGTAGACGTCCAGCAGGGTGCTGTGATTAGTAACGACCAGCATCTCCGAAAGAAGCTCCTCAGAGAGTCTGGCGTAAGTCGACTCAATATCGTTGAGGATTAAGTGGTTATCATTGGTCAATCTGCAGGCTATGGCTGGGATAAAGCTGGGCCCCTACATATCGGGTGTACCCCCTATCCCAGCCATAGGGTCGATTATTACATCATTTGGTTTTACGTAACGCCGCCAAAGGAAAATCGCCAAGTATGGGTTCATCACTGCAGGGTGCTCAATCTTGACTTTGATGAACGGAAAGAGCTCGTTGTATTTGGCGAATGGTAACCGATAGTAGTCACCTGCATTTTCCGGCTCGAAGGATAACAGCCTCTGGTATTCCTCGGAACCCCACCACCCTTTCAGAATGGTGGGGTCTATGAATTCAGCCAAAAGTCAACACCACCTCCTCAGCACGCTCAAGCAGAAATGTCAGGTCAGCTCGCAGGTTATTGACGACAGTAGGTGGCAGGAATCGACTATAATACTCCGTAAATACTTCTACCGAGGCCCTCGCAGACTTTAGCACATGGAGCTTAGCAAACAGGTTGACATCATTAGATGTCGCCGTATCGATAGTCACCTCCACTTGCTCAATCAGATGCTTAAAGCTGGCGAGACAACCATAGCCAAGCTCCTCGAAGAAGCCGCCGTAGCGCTCCAGCAGACGCTCATAAGTCGAACCACCCCCCGAACTCAGGCCCTGGCACTTGTCGCCCGCGGCGGGCCTTGGAACCGCGGGCGCTCCCGAGTCATCAAACAGCCTCTCGGGAGACGAGTCCATGCCACCTTTACCCCGGTGGCCGGGTCCGGTACCATGACTTAATGTCATGGCTTTCCCGGGAGGCCTGAGTCCACCTCTCCCCGACAGGAGGAACCCCTCCCGCCGGAGAGCGGCGGAAAGGGCCTCCTATCGGGGAAAGAAAAAATAGGGGGTGTTTAGGTGGGTTGTCGCTGTTGTCTAGGTCGGTATTGTAGTGGGTTGTGGATATTCGGTGGGCATAGTCTTCCGTTCTCGATGCATAGTCCGAGTTCCCGCATGCGGGAGCATGAAGGGGGCCGGTATTTCACACGGCTCCCCCTCAGCCCCGCTATATGCTCTACTTGGTATCTGGCTATGTCTTCTCTGAAGTCGCTGCGTATTCTGAATAGGTTGACGATTTCCTCAACTGTATAGCCCGCGTTCACCAGATATGCGCAGTAGACGAAGTTCTCGGTGTGGCTGGCGTCCGCCAGCCTATCGCTAATCGCCTTCATACAGGGCGGCATGACACCCTTAATGGGGGTGGACCGTCCCGTCTGCTTTGATTTTATCTTCTGAAGCTCCTCGGTTATGTCGGCGACTATCGTGGCTATTTTCTCCGGTATCTTCTTGAGCTTCGGCGTCTCCGGGAAGCTGTCGTAGAGAAGTCTGTATAATCTTTGTCTTATCAGCCGTATGAGCCGGGTCTTAGTTAAAAAGACCCAGCCTTTGGACATCTTCTGATTCACCAGCTTCCATGAAATATCGGTGGTAAGGCCTTCAACAAGCTTTAGGTAATCAGTGAATCTCAGCGCATACTCCTCCCCCTCTCGCCTGACCTCAAGTAGCCGGGAGAGGAGCCATTCTGAGACATCCGCATTCTCCTTCAGTAGAAGCCTCTCGACCCTCGCTGACTCTGCGAGGGCCCATCGCCTTTTCAGCCAGTCGTCGTCGATTGTGTGGACAACGGCCTTCGCCACGGGAAAGGAGAGAAGCTCCACGAACGGTTCATCGAGCCGGGGAACAACCCCCAGCTCTCCCCGTTCGAGAGCCTCCATTAGCCTCTCCCGGGCTCTTTTGTATACCGCCCTGGGTAAACCCTCGAAGCTCACGCCCCTAACCACCTCCCTAGCCTCCGCTAGGAAGGGGTAGGATGCGAGAAGCTTGAGGGTTACCTTCGGCTGTGGCGCTGGCTGTTGTATGTTTTCAGTCATAGTCGGCGGTTGGTGCTGAGGATGTTGCATCTGTGTATGTTCGGGTTGTTGCTCCGTCGGAGATGCCGGGGTTTCGGCCTGCCGTAGAGCCTCCAGCCGCTCCTCCAAGGCATTGACGAGCGACTTGAGAGACTCTTCTGTAAGGTCCTCGACCTGGTTGAGGATATGGTTCACCAGCATGTCCTCGATTTGTTTGTCATCTGCGGGAGCTGTCTCACGCCACCGGTACATGGGATACTCTTTTTCAAATGCTTCGACGAGTTCGTCGTAGCTTAGGGAGTCATCGTAGACGGCTGTCCAATCTATTGCTTCTGGGTCTGCCTCGGGGTTGAGAGTCATGAATCGGCTGACAAGTCCTCTGAGCTTCACGTAGTTGATGTTCTGTCTGCGGATGCGTTCAAGAACGTGTCTCAAACGCTCTTCATCCATGACAACCACTCATCCAATAGAATGGGAACATCTGTGAGCTTGACCGGCTTATCTGAGACCAAGTCTCTGAACCATCTGGGCAAGTGTTTTGTCAAACGGCGGTATCTGTCGTCGACGAGCAGGACCAGAGCCCTATCATTGGGGCCTCTGACAGCCCTACCGGCGGCCTGCACGGCGGCAAAGAGGGCCGGTAAAACTAGTCCATGTAGCCGGGAAAGGTCACTGCTCCCAAAGACATTCTCAAGCTTGTCCTCGAGCTTCTTTGTTCGCGGTGATGGTTTCGCGAATGGTATGCCCACCAGCATAACCAAGTCGGCTTGGAGGTTGATGCCCTCTGCCAGCCTTCCACCGAAGACGGCTAAAAGCGTTTTTCCACCCTCCGCGAATTCAGCGGCCGTGGCTTCCACCTGTTCCTGCGTCATCCCCCGTTGCTCGGCGATAGCGTCGCTAAGCCTCTTCTGAATCATTGAAGCAAATTCATAGCTGGGTAGGAAGACGAGAGTCCTCATTCCATGAGATTGTTCTATAAGCCATCGGACATCTTCATAGAGCTCCACATCCCTGTCCCTGTATCTCGTCGTAAGGCCGCTGACAATGTATGCCTTCAGATTATCGTCGAAGGGCCACCCTGCTCGCAACAGCGTCACTTGGGTTGAAGCCATGCGTTCAACGAGTTCCGCATCCATCGTGGCCGTCATAGCTATGACCGTTCTCCAGCCTTCGAGAATCTTTTCAAGCTCCTCGCGTGGGTCTGCTAGCGCCTCCAGCCAAACCCGTTCACCCTCCCTGACTAGGAGGGGCTTCTGCTGGCCGAGAGCAGCCTTAAAGTCTGCGACGCTCAACACATAGCTGGCGGGTACAACATTCTCCTCAAGTTTCCTAGCCTGTATCTCCTGCCCCGCCTCGAAGAGCTCTTCGAAGCTGGGCAGTAGGTTTTCTACCTCAGCCTCGTCAACGTCAACCGCCTTGTATCTTTGATAAGCTTCTGAAAGACTGCTGGAAATATCCCTGAAGCCATACCTTGCTGCCTCTGCGGCGGCCTTGCGGAGCGTTGCCAGGCTTATGGCGTCTTTTGAGAGGTCGAGAACAGTCTTCAAGATGTTCTGGAACTCGTCGAGCACCAAGATGGTTCGCTCGCGGGTCCAACGCCATTTTGCCAAAAGCCAGGAAACTACAGACAACTGTTTATGGGTGGCGACCAGCGACGTCGAGTATGGCATCGATGTCAGCTGAAGCTCGTAGGGACATGTGACCGACTTCCTACCGGCATCTTTAATCTCTCCAACAGTCTTCGCCTTTATTTGGCTAGGCCTTCCGGGATAGTATGAGCAACGTCCGGATAGTCGTACAACTCTACAAGCCGCGTTGAACCGTCTCTGCTCAACCTTGCTAACCGTCTCATGGATACAGAGAAGCCGGCGGCCGTAGATGGGCATGCATCCTATCTCGCTGGCGATGTGAGCTACTTGGGACGCCGTCCGGGTGAGCCATAGAACCCTCAGACCTTTCTCCTCCGCGTAGGCGCTCACCGCGGCCCATACAGGGGCTGTATAGGAGGCTCGGAGACGCCAGCCAGCCAACCACCCCCCATAAACAGTCTCCTCATAGCCTCTTCCCCAGCCCCGTAGGGCCCTCCAGAAGAATGCTAGAGCCGTTGGAAAGGCTCTCGTAGACCCTATTAGCGATGTCGGCCTGATATCTACGTAGACTAGTGTGTGGAAAGCGATTCTTGAGTTTTTCTAGAAGCTCAGTCTCCTCCCGAAGCTCCACTACCCTGACCATCTTCACCACCTCTGCTTTGGAATAGCTTGGTCCAAAGTTTCGTAAACCGGTGTTCCTGAATGGAATCGTTGCTTACACTCTTCACATAGTAGTTCCCATAGAGTCCCCTCCGTGTCAAAGAGGGCAAAGCCTCCCGGTTCCCTCACAGGCAGTTTCTGCTCACAGTGGCTGCATTCAAGCCTAGCCGGAACAATCGTGTAACCATAATCATTAATGACAACCTTTGGGGTCAGCAGTTTTTTCAAAAGCTCTTTGTCAGTAAATAGCGAAACTAGGAACTCCATCTTCAAATCACCTCCCCAGCCCCTTTTTCCGACAACCACGCAGAGGAATTTGAGGAAGCATGGCCTACTAGCCGCATCCCGACACCCCTCCCAGATGAGGGGAATAGGGACACGGTGTTCAGCCACACCTCTCTCAAACCCTCTGCATGGCGCCCGAGGGTCAGGGGACTGGAAAAAGACCCCGGCCTCCACATGGATTGTGCGGCCAGGCCCTCGCCCCTCATCCCCTACGCGCTCACACGCCTCGGGGCATGTCACAGGGGCGTTGGACGCCGCAACCCATCATGGAGCCTCCCCCGGAGCGGAGCCACATGGCCCCGCCCAGGGAAAACCCCAGACGGGACCATGTGGTTTGGGAAAAAGGGTTTGGGTTAAGCTGTTTTCGATATGTCTCTGAGGTCTTTGAGGTGTCTCTCGAAGCATTCTGTATGTGGTTTTTCGAAGAGTTCCGCGAATAGTTCTGGTAATGTGGTGAGCAGGGTTAATGGGCTGTATTTCCATGTCATCTTCTCTCTGAGACGCTGGTCCATCTCTATGTTATTGCTCAGGTAGTATTTGGCGCCTAGTATGTCTTTAACGGTTTCGCAGCCTAGGGTCGTCATCCGATAGCTTGAGGGCATCGTCAGGAAGGCTTTTATGAGCCGTCTGTAGAAGGTTTTCAAGTCTCCTCTTCTGGCCGCTCGTGAGGCCATTGTGATGTGCCAGAGAAACCTCAGCAACTTCCCAAGCCAACCTTTGCTGACGGTGTTTTTATCTGTTTCAGGCCTTGACAAGCATAGTCTAACGAACTCTTTGAAGCTCCGCCCCTTCCAGATGTCTGCACTATCAGGCGGATGGCCGTAGACGAACTTCTCCCACTCGACCTTTCTATGGAAGATGTGGATGTTGAAGGTTATCAGCGGCTCAGCAAGCATGGATAGTATCGCCCAAGACCTCGTCGCCCTCGGCGGATGCCCAAAAGGCGAGACGTAGACAATAGGTCTACCGTCATCACGTAGTGGGGCACCGTACTTAAGTCTATCATGGGGACGCCAGAAGGCCATTATAGCCACTCCATCTCTATAAGCTATCGCTAGCGGCTCATATTCCGGCCTATCAAGTGTTGGTATCCTCCAGTCATGGCTCCAGTAGAACCAGCAGTAGACAACATAGAATCCAGCAATCTCTTCATCCTCGACGACAACCTCGAGAAGGTCATCATAATCCCACCACGGCACATAGACCACCGGCAGATGTCTACGCCATTTCTCATCCATTCTCTTACCTCCGGAGCGGCCCTCTGAGGGAGCCTCCCGGCCAAGGGGCGCATGCCCCGCCGGGAGCTCTCCCGACGGGACACGCCCCATGGAAAAAATAGCCGGGGGCGCCCGGTTTGCTAGCCCGGGTCACCGCCCGGAGGTTGGGGTTTTTGGCCGATGGTCTACGTCAGCCATCCCCAACCCTTCATAGAGAAGGGGTTTGTAGGGGCTGTAGAATACCTCGAAACAATGGTCGCAGAGGTTGTTGATAAGCGCGGAGCACTTGGCTCCGCACCATCGGCATCTTAGCTCGTCTTCGATGAACCCCTCGACCACCGCCCCGGGCCTCAGCCCCGGGAACGGTGGAATTTTGCATTTGAGTCTCTTAAAGTCGTTATTGGTAATGGTTGTATCGAATCGGATTTCAGCGGTTTTACCGTCCACCTTCGTCAGTATCAGGGTCGCCCTCCCACGTGGGACGGGTTTGTTGAAGACTATCTTGAGTCGCCCTCTACCGTCCACGTAAACTTTGCCGCTGAACTTCAATGACTTCACCCCATGTGCTCTCTGATGTGGGAGCGGAAGTGACGTTCGTTCTCGAACCACTTCAAACACCTCTTGCACCAGATGTACTGCCATGTCCTCAGGACCGGCACCCCATCAATGTCCATCTCTAATGACCGTGGTTTGTCGTGGTGTTTATCATAGAAATGTTTGACCACAGAGTGCAAGTCGTCGAAGAATTCATCGCAAGCAGGACATGGGAAAACCCCGCCAAGCCTCTGGAAAACGGTTCGGAGAGAGTCGAAGTAGTAGCTGTCTGGCGGTAGTCTTCCCTTGCCATGACCAAGGGAAGGCCCCTGACGTAACAGTCTAAGGTAGTCATTAGAGCAGGCATCGCATGCATTGAAGTCCTCGAACTCCCCCTTGAAGTTAATTAGCGGAAGCTTTTGAGTGGCCGGCCTTCTGCAGGCTTGACACTTCAACACCTCATTGTTCTTGCTGTCATCGTTACTACATCGCATCTCCGCCAATGTCGGCGCCTCGGTCAGAGATACCGAGGCATGACATCTGACGCATCGTAGGGCCCCCTCTTCCTCCACGACTATGTGGCCGTGGAGGGGGAAGCCCTCAGCAGACTCTTCTGGAACAGCCTCTGCTGTTTGCTGAGGTGTTGGAGGCTCGGCTCTCCCGGGGCGCCCACAGCCACCACCACATCATCTTGGCGGGACTCCCTCCCGTGGGGGTATGCGCCCATGCGGGGCCTCAGCCTCCAGCTCCTCAGTTTCTGGCTGTTCTTCTTCAGTCTCGGGTTCTTCGTCTTCTTCGAACCTTAGAGGAGGTTTCCCCGGCTCTCTATTTCGAGCCTCTCTGGGCCTCCTCCAAAGGCTCTTCCTGCTCTATCGGGTTTGTCTGAGCATCCTCCGCCTGAGGTTGTTGAATTGTAGCAGGAGTTTCGACAGCCTCCTCAGGCTTAGCCTCTTCAATCACCTCCTTTGTCTCAGTCTTCAGGTCTATTGTCTTAGGAGGCCTCTTCGGAGGCCTAGCTGTCTTGATTCTGCCGTTGTGGTAGACGATGGCTTCTCCCATCTTTGGCTGACGTGGAAGCACCCTCAGCATGTCTCTGATGAAGTCGGGAACTGCCTGCGCTCCGAAGCAAGCCACAGCGCCAACATCACGTGGTAAATGAATCGGTATCTGTAGCGGGTCGGGCGATATCATCAGAACTCCTACGCCATAACCTCTGAGCTCGTTGACCACCCTCTCACCAAGAGAGGGTGGTTCATCGAAACGTCGAGGGTGGACATAGTTCTGGCATTCCTCGGCCACCAGAAGAGTCGTCAGCCTGTTTGTCAACCCCTCTCTCATAGCTTCGTAGTAGTTTTTGTGAAACACTGTCAACGCATATAACGTTTTCAAGTAAACGCTGTGGATTTCTGATAGGTCATAGATAACAATGGCGTCAGAACCCATGACGTTTTTTGTTGTTCTTTGTTCATCGATGACAAGCCACTGCAGCCTCCGCAGCAAAGCCGCTGCCATGTTAGCCTCTGCGAGACGCCTCTCCATCATCGCCGTCCTGAAAAATTCCTCGAGCCTGTTGACGACATCGGAGCTCTTCGGAACCCCCTTTCCGTAGAGCTTGATTAATTCTCGGAGGAGAACTGCGGAAGATGCTGAAGAAACGTCAGCGATGTCTCTGGTGATTTCTCGTAGCATTTCGACAGCGATTACAGCTCTCTGACGCGCTGTGTAGCCTCCGTTGTCCCACGGATTCACCTTCCGGATAACGGTGGCTCCCTTGACGAAGTTAACGTATTCACCTCTCTGGGCCCTCCCAGCTCCACCATGCGACTCTACAGACGTCCCGTGAGAGATGTAAAAATATTGGCGGGGAGGAGAGGGCTTTCCAGTCGATGACGATGACCTTGACACCTCTGCGGATAGCCAGCGATATAGCCTTCTTGGCTGCGTTTGTTTTCCCGGACCCAGTGGGTCCGAGTAGCAGCAGGTGTCTTCGGAAATCGTTGACGGGGATTATTCCGAGCAACCGCCGTGACCTAGAGATAGCCATCGCTAATGAGATGATTAGCGTGATGACGACTATCGCTGAAACCACCATGATAGACCCCCATGTCAAATCCGCAACGTTGATTAAAGCAGGTGGTGGGGTCTTCAGTATACCTCTGTTGTATAGTTGGGTGGCAGCATTCAGCGCGGCAACATAGGCGTAAGCCATGAAGCCAAAGATGATTATCAGTGTCACAAAAACTCTAGCCCACATGCCTGCACACCCTCTTAGACCCGTCGGGGCTTCTCTTGGAGCTTCGCAAACAAGTACTCGACGTAAAGTCCGCCAGCAAGACCAAGGACAACCAGCAGTACGCCTTCGAATATCCGCCCCTCGATGATTGCGTTGATTGCATGAACCAAGGCAACGGCTATTAATGCTGGCCCCAGCATTCTACTAGTCATCGCTCTACACCTCTCTTCCTCTCCCCGATGGGCAGAGTCCGCCCACGGCCCTCGGGAACACAGGCCGCAGGCGGTCCCTGGTCAAATGCCCAGTGGGCGACCTTACCCCCGGGATCCAGGGGAAGGAGGATACAGACCTCATTTCTTTTTCACCTCCCCGTGTTTTTGTGGGGAGGCGGGCCTATGCGGCCCGGGAGAGTCTCCGCATCCTCCCAGCCCCTGTTCCCGAGGTATGGCCCGCCGAGGGAGGTGCTAAGTGTCGTCGATGTTTCTTGACCTGTTTTTGTCGGCGTTTATTAGAGACCTGTTGAGACCATCGTAGATATCTAGAATCATCGGACCTTTTCAGCCACATATCATCTGATGCTCATCAGAATACCATGAACCCCTGTATCTCCAAGGTGTTATTGAATCGGTTGCTTAATCCATAGAACCAGTGTCAATCCTCGAAACATCAGTAAACCATTGTTCACCTGTCTCCGCCAACAGGGCTAGGAGCCTCTCCATCAAAACGCCTCCATGGCGCCCTGATAGAGTAAACCCATGGAAGAGACACCATGCCTCTCCCACGGATAAGATGGCTCCTGAACTCCTCTGGCGGAGCATCTGAACAACCTCTGAACATCGTCTGTATGTCGTCTGCTTGGGTGTCTCCCGCTGGAGCCAACCGCGCACGGGCAGGAAGGCTCCCCACATGTATGCGGACCGCTCACGGGCAAGTCCGGCAGACACATGGCGCAGGAGACACACCTGTCACCCGCCTCAAGCGCCTGCCTGCGGCAGCCACTGCACATGCGCAAGTGGCCGCGCCCGCCGCACATACGCGAGCAGGCCCCCCATACACCGGAGCCGCTCATGCGCGAGCTCATCACAGGGCCTGCACATGCGCAAGACCCTGCGGGGATGGCCGGTGTATAGGGCGCAGGATGCATAGACCCGCACATGCGCAAGGACTACGCAGCTCCAGCACATGCGCATGGAGCCAGGCGCGAGCCAGCCAACCACCCCCGCCACCCCACAATCATTAAACGGGGTGGACGCCATGTTTCAGGCGTAGAAGTTATTTGACAAGGGAAAAAAATTAGGGGTGTTTGGCTGGCTGGCGTTGAGCAGCCAGCTCAGAAACTCAGAAAAGCTGGTTTAGTAGGAACGAGACTAACTCCATCCACTCCCCATCGCCGCGTTCACCGCGGCGGTGACGTCTCTGGGCGCGGATATAGTTAGTCTCGTTCCCCCAGATGCGTTGGAACTCGCTCGCCATCCCCTCCCGCCGGGAGGCTTCCGCCCCTCTCCCCCACAAGGGCGGCGCCTCCCGGACTCGGGGAGTCAAAGAGGCTCCGCCCTCGCGGGCGGGGAAAGAGGAAAAGAGAGAGGGGGGAGAAAGCCTCCATGGAAAAAAAGGAGGGGGGTTGGGTTGGTCAATCGAAGTCGTCAGATGTATGTAAGCAGTAGCGGTACAATCAAGTGGACTGTGGCCAGTGCTAAGGCTCCACCAATTACCAAGCGGAACCCCAAAAACTCTTGTCTCAATCCCAATGCAATCAACAGTCCTATCGCAATCATGGCGACACCTAGGATGTTGACAATCGGCGTCAAGATTTCGAACACCAGCATCACAATCTCGCGTATAGCAGAAGCAATTTGTGACCCAATGGCGCCACCGTTTATGAGTGCTAACAACTCCTCTTCATTCTTTTCACCTCCTCCCCGGCGGGCCACCGGGGAGTTCTCCCCCCGCCTGTCGTCGATGGCCGGAGCCCATCCCGGCCTTTCTTCTGGCATCTTCGGGGGGCATGTGTTGTTGAGCCCCCCGCCCGCGTGAACGGGCGTTGCCGGGAAGAGTTTCCCGGGAGTGGGCTCCGGGATGGCGGGGAGAGTCAGCCAACCGTTCTCCCCCTTGTCCCGGGTCTGTTGCCATGTCTTCGGCCTCTTCTCCCCTGCTGCGGTTCCGGGGATTTCCCTTTTCGGAGGCCTTTTGGGCGCATGGTCAGCCCGGGCGCGGAAGCCCATTACACGCATGGTAGAGGGTTCTAATGGGTTAGAACAATTCTTGTTACCAACCCCTTAGCCACCCCCAAGTTGTCGTAGCCAGCCCCTTGGATAATCCATCCAACCCCCTTGGATAATCTATCCAACACCTCAGCCGTCTCCTTAGAGCCCTCTTGGATAATCTATCCAACCCCTAAGCCTGCCCCTTAGTCACTTCGGAGACCTACATAGGTCACCGGACACCGCATGTCACCAGTCCCGTTAGTACCCCTTATAGTCACCGGTAGCTCTTCTCGTAGGCGTTGGAGAGGGTGGGAAGCCCTATAAGGAGGCTTATTCTCCTCCCTATGGGGCATCCCTGCATCCACCTCCAAGCCTTGTGGGTCCGTTGGTCGCTTCGGTGGCGGGGGTGCCCCTCTACCAAGCGTCCGCAGCACCTATGCATCGCCGGCTTCGGCACACCCTACGTGAGTGTCCGGGGCCTTGGGCCAGGCATGCCGGCTCCCAGCCCTCGGGTGACGAGGTATCTGACGAACCCCGTCACGGGACGCTCCGCATGCGCCTCTCCAGCTCAGCCCTGCCGCAACAGGGCCTCATCGGTATTTCACGTAGGGTTTATGGGACCAAACCCCTCGGTTAAGGGCTTGGTCTGGGACTGTCTCAAAACTGATGGCTTATAAATTTTTGGTGGCAAACTTGAACGAGAATTGAACGTGATTTGAACGACGGCTGAGTAATTTCGGTCACCGTCTAAAACCATCACTCATCATATCCATTTTTTCGTCAAATGTCTTAATATTTGTCTGTTTTGCGGAATCCGTAGACTTAAAGACCCGAAACTCATCCTCTCTAGGCTCTAGAAACGGGGCGTAATACCAAACTCTGACTAATTTCGGTCAACATATAATCCGCCCTAATTCCCGGAAATTTCGCCTCTCCACGGATGGGGGTTGACCAAATATTGTCAAAAACGAGCTTGCATTACGTCAATCCACTAAAACTGGGCTTTTTCCGTCTCTTCCACCATTTCTTCTGGATTGGCGAGTTATGGCGAAATAAGCCGATTTTTTACATGGCATTAACCATTTACCTTTAAATAGCCTAGTTGACATCATGAAGAACCCTATATAAATTTTTGGTGGCAAAGTTGAACGTAAACTGAACGAGAATTGAACGACGGCCGAGTAATTATGGTCAGCCTAATTCGCCAAAATTCAGCCACTTCACAGATACCTTGACCGAAAATAGTTTCTCCTCGTTCAACTTACGTTCAACTTTCGTTCAGTTCTCGTTCAGGTTTGCCACCAAAAGTTTATCTATTATCATGTTCGGAGACGGTCTCGAAGCGACCATGAAAACCCACAAGGCTTGGAGAATGGGAAAGGTGTTGGCACGGCTCAGGCCTGCGGCATTGACGGCTGTGCAACTGGCGGCGACGGCTCTGGCGTCTCAGACGGTTCACGCAGCGGGCGCGGGAGGGGTTGCAAACTTGATTAGGGAGCCGTTGCAAGGGTTTCAGCAGCTTCTCCTGCTGATTGCGATGGCTCTGCTGGGCGCGGGGATAGCGATAAAGTTCCTGCCTCTAGGGTCTCACAGGACCAAGGAGGGCGCCGGACAACTGATTGACAGCGCGCTGATAGTCGGCGGGCTGACCGCGCTGGGCCTCTACATCATAAAATTCGCAGCCGACGTGGCTGTGGCAGCGTCAGGGCAGGGCTCGTCTATACCTATAGGCGGTCCCTGGGACGTGCCAAGTTGAACACCACATCCCCCCTCCTTTTTTTGAGGCGGTTTAGATGATTAGCTGTACCTACGCGGGGTTGGGTGAATACGCCGCCGTCGCCTGGGCCCTTGTCAGCCTGGGCTATGCGGTTGGCTTAGCCCTGCATAGAACCCCTTTGCCGGGCGGAAGCGGCAGCTCATGGGGCGGTCACCTAATCTCATACAGCCTCGTGGCTGCCGGCGTCGTAGCCGTCCTAGGCGTAGCCAATTCTATCAATGGTTTAATCAATATTGTTTCATCTTCTATAGCCGCTCCGAGGATTGAGTGTTCTGACCTTCCAACGCTGTATTTGACTGTAGGCAATAAGGCCTTCTCGCTGCTGGCCATCATTACGGGGATAGGAATGGGGACCGCTCTGATACCTATAGTGGGGCCGGCGATAGCCAACATCTTTAGCGTAATCGCCTCTCTGCCGGGTCTAGCCCTCTCCGTGACGCTTATAACAAGCTTCACCTTGATGGTGTTTTTAACGGTCTTCGGCTCGCTAGCAGTGGTCCTCGCTCCCCTTGGCGTGGCCCTGCTGGCTGTCCCCGGAGGAAAGCTCAGGGGAATAGGCGCATGGTTTATAGCGGCTTCAATAGCTTTCGTGGCCGCAGGGCCCTACATACCCGCTATAGGGTTGCTCGCATGCGGAGCCGGAGAGGCAAACGCATGTAGTCTGGCTGACTTTGTTCTACCCAATCCGCAGAACGTCTTCGACTTGGTTGCGTGGCTCCTCAACCCTGAAAACAACACTTTGATGAAGATGTGGAGGTTCGCGTTAGGCTCGCTGGCGGGATGGGGGATAGTGACGGCTGCGGCCGCGGCCCTTTCAAAGGGCATAGGCGGGGTGGCTGCTTCGCTCGGGTTTGGGTGATGGCTATGGAGGCTGAGATTGTTTTCGGCTTGGCTGCGCTGGTGTATGCCTCTGGCATAGCATTGTTCAGGCTCCCGATTCTCCAGTTCAGGCGCTGGGGCTTCACAGCGATGATGCATAGCTGGTCAACCGTGGCGGTTCTAGCCGTTGTAGGAAGCATAGCTCTCATCAAACCAATTGTCTCAAGCTACCTACATTCCCTTGGATACAGTTTCCCGCTTACAGCCACCTTCGACGACGCCATCGCATCCGCTCGCGCCAGCAGGGACATGGCTTTCGAGTGGATGAAGGCGGTTTCATACGCGGCGATAGCTCTCGGCACCCTCCAGTCAATCATGATGCTGGCTCTTCTGCCGGCTTGGATATCGGGCGTGGGAATACTTCTCTCAGCGATAGCGAGCTTCATCTTCGGAGCCGTCTTCGCCATGCTGCAGTTTATAGCGAAGGTGCTTAGCGGCGTGGTCCTCTTCATGGAGGGGGTTGTGGCATTCGTGTCCTTCGCTAAGTTCGTAGCCCCAGCCATATTCACCATAGGCCTGGTACTTTTCGCGATACCCTTCGCTAGGCGCGTCGGCAAAACCTTCATGGTTCTCGGTGCAACCCTCACCATCGCTCTCCCAGTAGCCATTGTAGCCGCTTCTCCTCCGCCGGGCTATGCTGAGAACAGCATCATGGAGGCCGCTGATATCCAGAAGCTTAGCATAGCCAGCAGGAGCGTTGGCGAAATGGAGGGAGGCGTGAGGTACACGGTTTATGACAGGGAGAACGACACATTGTGGTACCCGTTTCTAACAGCCGAGTTTACTCAGCCTCCTGAGATAGATAGGGACAAGGTATGCGCTAACCTGCCCCGCGGAGGCAACCTGACCTGCGAACAAATAATAGAAATAATGAGAGATGTTTTGAAGACTCCTCAGAAGACCATATTTGACACAGGTGGCGGAGGATACTACAACGCCTATGATGAGGGCTACCGCATGTCCCTGATTAACGGCACCTACGCGAGGCGCGTCTGGTTCCTGAACATGTGGGTGACCCTCTACGACACTTCTCCACGCAACATAACAGTTCACAAGGTTCCCGAGGACCCTGACCCTAGCGCCATGGCCTGCACCGGAACTGACCCTGACCGGGAGTTCTTCTTCGGCGGATGGGACGATGGCTCAATCTCTTGCAACCCGTACCTGATTTGGAAAGAGAGGTGGGAAAGTTTCTGGAGGTCCACGAGCCTGTACAACGAGACAAGTCTCTGGATGGTGGCCGCCAACAGGAACACAACCTTCGTCTGGTTCACGGAGCAGCCATGGGGAACCAAGAAAGAGGACCTGAACATATATGGTATAACCCTGCCCAAGGTGAGGGAGCTTAGGTGGGCGGTTAACGAGACATACACATGCGAGACCGATGGCAACTCCTCCACCACCGAGACTTGTTGGCGCTGGCACTACTACACCCGCGGCGACTATAGCGGAAACAAGAGCGTATACTTCGTCTACCTCAACATGGATGACTATGATGTCTGCTGGCATATAGACCCGATATATGGAGGCCCGGTCAACGGCACCGACGTATGCGAGAGACGCCTCGGCACACCATCATGGAGTTACGAGTTTAGGCCGTCCACATCAAACCCACCTACATGGAACCATACCGTTCTGGATTCAAGCTTCGAGGAGATTATGGCGGCGGGCTTCATAGATGGATACGGCCCCTACACTCTGCCGCAGAGCGTAGAAGCAATCGACCGCAACGAGCCTCTTGAATTGAATGCCCCAACCCAGCAGAAGAAAGTCTTCGTGACAGCTAACCAGACAATCATAAGGGATAGCTACGACGGCTATCCAGAGGTCCCCGACAGCCTAAGCTACAGCTTCAGGGTCATCTTCACGGCCTCCGAGTCCATGCCTTACCTGCCTCCGGTAGAGTGGCACAAGTTCGACGAGGACAGGGAGTATACTCGGCAGCTCGCGTCGGGAGGCTACGTGCCCGACAATATTCTAGGCATTTCCGTGGACAATTTTAGAGGCGAGTGGGCTAGGTACCAGAACTTTAGGCAGGGGCTTTACAGGGATGGGCCTAGTCATGAGGCTACACGGAGAATAAACGCAGCCCTCCTCACATACAGGGAGCAGAACTGGGAGACTAACGCCACAGTGTTCGACACCAACATTCCTCTCGCCAGAACCATTTCGGAGACGTTTTACAGAAACGCGTATGGAGCGTATGCTGGAAGCAATATTCCGATATCTACTCTGCCCATCCTGATGGTTGGGTCGGGGAGCGTCGCTATTCTGAAGCCTCTCTCTGAATTGATAGGGCAGGCGTTCGCCATAGGCATCGCTGTTGGTCTTCTAGCCCTCATCATAGATACTTTCCAGTCGCTTGTAGGTGGTCAAAGCGTGATGATGCATTTCTTCTTCTCAAAGGTTGGCAACATCACTCATGCGGCCAAGTTCTTCACAACATATGCTTCAGCGGTTAAGCGGATGTCCCGGGTGGACTTTATCGCTAGATGGATTCAGAGGAGGCAGGAGAACCAGCTTCTCAAAGCCGCCACAGAGGCGAGGGAGAGGAACAGGGCGTCGTGGGAAAAATTCGCTGAGAGGACAAGGTTCTCCGGCGTCATGGAGCGGATGCTGGACAAGAAGCGGGAGCTTGAGGGCAAGAGAGGCATTGTCGCAAGGGCTGAGAGGCTGGTTCTCGGAGTGATGACAAGGAGCTACACCGCCAATGTCGCCATGTCCGCTGTCAGAAGCGACCCGAAGTTCGCCGAAGCCGTGAGAAACGCCTATGCGGAGAGGCTCATGATGAAAGGCTATTCACAGGAGGAGGCCATGCGTAAGGCTGACCTCTTGATAGGATGGGCTAAGCAGAGCAGGATGGTTGAGGCGCGTCCAGAGAAGGTGGCGCAAGGCTTCGCAAACATGCTCAAGTCCTCAACAATGTCGGAGAGAATTGCCTTGGTTGACAGCTTCGCGAAAAGCGACTTCGGCAAACACGTTGTTGGCGCATCCCTTGTCGAGGGCATCCTCTCCCCAACGGTTGGGAAGGCTGCTGACTGGATGAGCACGAGGCTGTCAGCCTCAGGCCATGTAAGCGCCGGCGCCTTCTTCGGATACATATCTGACCAGCTCGACGGAAAGATAAGGGCTCCGGCGGCGTTCAGCCTCGCCGCGGATAACAACCCCTTCACCCCCGAGGGCGTTAGGCCGTTGGTGACGCCTGCCTATGTTCCTGAGTTCAGGACCGGCATACTTCACCCAGCGGGGACGGCTGAGCAGCCCGTCATAAAGCAGCATGACTATGGAGGAGACCCATCGGACGTCAAACACGCCTACGACATGCACAGGTCCTACGGCACGCCCGAGGACTTTAGAAGATTCGAGGAGAGAATCGGCGAGTATATGTGGATTGTCGCCAACCCGTATGACCCTGACTTCAGGCTCACCAACCTCGTGGACGGCGGCGACAGGGTTGTCGTGGAGACGAACATGGGGACCTACGAGGTGTCGAAGAACGAGCTGGACGAGTTCATGAAAGTGATGGAGGAGATGGGGGCGCGCATGTCCCATGCTGCTCCGGCGAAGGGCTACGATGTCTCTCCAGCGGATTATCAGCCGGACCCCGGCGTGGCCGAGGCCCAGCAGCAGTACATGGATAGCCTCAGGGAGAAGATTTTCTCCGGTGCCGATGACCCGAGGACTCTGGACGAGTTCTTCAGCGTAGCCGACTCTCTGGGAAAGAGGGAGGACGCTGCCTCTTTTGTTGAACGGGTTGGCTCCGAATCAGATGGCGAGTTCAAGGTGCCGTGGTGGACGGCGGGAAGCGAGCCCAGCGCCGAGCCGCAGGATGTTTCGGAACACATGAGTTGGGGAGACTTTGGAAAAAAGGAGAATGATGTGGGCGATACCGAGTCCCAGATGCCTCCCGAATGGAGGCAGGCTGGGGAGAATTCAAACAAGAAAAATGGTGAGGAGAAAAATGAGTGAGGAAGATGAGTTTGGCTTGAGGAGAGGCTGGCGAAGAGAGGAGGAGGCTACGCCGAGAGACCCCGACGACCCATACATCAGGGATGAAAACGGCAGGCCCGTCGACCTGCTCAAGAAAGGTGGCAGGCGCCCCTCGTCTAGGAAAGTGTCCTACGACGCTGGCCTGCGCAAATACCTGATAATCGGCGGCGTGTTCACAGGTGTTCTGGCTATAAGTGGTCATCTGCTCGCCGCGTTAATCGTGGGCGTGTCCACCTTCGCCGTGGCGCTGGTTGTGAAGATGAGGAGGTGAAAGCATGGGGGTTCTTGCTAAGGTTCTGGGCATCGGGCCGCTTTTCTTCGGCGGGCTTATACTGGTTACATTAGCTATAATAGGCTTAAGCCCTCAACTGGCTCCGTATACCCCCTACATGGCTATCCTGTTTCCGGCGGTGTTTCTAGCCCTGCTGGCCGCTAGGAGAAGCTATCCAGCCGCCGTCGGATACCTTAGGAAAAACGTTCCATCCACGGCTTTCTGGTTCGCCGTCGCACCTGATATCCCATATTCTCTGCGTGTGCCCACCAAGATAAGGCTCTTCGAGGGCCCCAGAAAACCCGGCGAAGTAACCCTGCTCTTCGAGGATAGGAGGAGGCGCAGAGGCTACGCCGTCAAGATGCTGAAGATAGCCGACGTGCAGAAAAACTATGAAACAACGACGGCGCATGAGAGGATGCTTCTACTAGATAGAATGGTGAAGGCTGTAGAGGGCCTCGCCGACGTTGAGGCGAAGCTTATCATCGATAGGTCGCCTCAAGGAGAATACGCGTACATAGTTCTCTACTCCGAGGTGGTTGAGGGCGATGAGGAGGGCGCTGTACACGCTGTCGAGGCCGCTGCTAAAACGCTTGCAACAAGCATGGAAGGCATTGGAACGGTTGTGATAGACGACGCGTCATACATGGGTCATCAAATAGCCGTCAGCGACGAGGCCGCCTACAAGCCCTCCAAGCACCATGTGATAATCCTCGGCAGCGCATCGTTTGCGACATTGTTTACATCAATGCTCAGCACGGGGCTGGGAATACTGGGGACAACAATCCTCATCAGCGGGATAATCGGCCTCCTACTAACCGTCAGGGCGGCGAACAGCGTATCCAAAGCCACCTGCAAGCTGTCCGGTAGACATACCCACTGGAGCCTTGGAGGCGGGGAATACTCCATCCTTGAGGACGGCGTATTGGTTAGACGCGTCAATGGCGAGACCATTGCATCGAAGTATCTATCCGTCACTGGAAACAACAACAGAGACCTGTCATCCGAAGACATTGAGCGGAGGCTGGCCATGTATCTCGCATCTTTCAACAACCTCATCTACACCCTCAAAGACTTCAGGGTTGTTCTCCACATAGTTCCCCAGCCCGTGGGCGACACAATCAAGCTCGCCATGGCAAGGGCTGACCTGTACGGCATGGATGCTCAGGTCGGCGGCGCCGTGTCCGGCTACTTGAAAGCGGGCCGCAGCATGAATGTGGCGGATAGAATAACTCATGGGGAGAGGCCCTACCTGATGAGCCTTGTTGTAGAGGTTAGGGCTAGAGCCTCGGGAGACGTTTCCTGGAGAGAGTTGGATAAGCTGGATAAGGAGCTTCACGAGGCCCGCAGCCTCCTCGACACAATGAATTTCACGACAAAGGTGGTTGGAGACGGCTGGGGAGCGGCGCTGTGCCACAGGTTCATGTACCTTCCTCAGCCGCGTAGAGCCGTCTTCGACCCCAACCCGATACCGGTTGTCAAAGCGTTGACGAGGGACTTCGTGGCCGTCAGCCCGCTGGCTTTCAGACGCCGGCCAATAATGCCCAAGGACGGCGTATACCTCGGCAGAGACGAGTATGGCAGGCCTGTGTACTGGAACCCGTCGATGCTGCATAACCCGCATATGCTTGTGCTAGGCTCGCCCGGCACCGGCAAGTCCACCCTGATAAAGACGCTGCTCTTCAGGATAGATGGCCTCAGCAAATACTCTGGCACGGGGAAGCCTCCCGCCGTCATCATAATAGACCCGGCCGGAGAATACGCCGCCGAGGCTGACGAGCTCCGCTCCATGGGCTTGAAGGTCACCGTCGTAGACCTCTGCAACAAGAAATACAACCCGTTGCTTCTCTCAGGCCTAGCGCCCGAGCAGAGGATAAGCAGATTCGTGGACGCGGTTTTGCCCAATGCTATACCGCTTCAGCCCACCCAATCCAGCATACTCTACCAAGGGCTTAAGCTGATGTACAAGAGGATAGGCGGAGTTGATGACTCAGACCCCTCCACATGGAGGGATGAGAACCTGTCTAAATGTACTATGGCCCAGCTCTATGCATATGTTGCGTGGAGGAGAAGAGAGGCTGAGAAGCTGGTTATCTCGCGGGGAGGCTCGCCTGAGCTCGACGCAGCCGTAACGCTGCTGCTTGACCTAGAGAGGAGGCTGAGGCCCTATGCGGAGGGCGCTTTCGCGCTTGATAGGACCGATGTGATGTTGAAGGATTTGCTGGTGGAGGGAGGTGTCGTGATAGTGAGTTTCCGCGCCCAGTCTGGCGGCGGGCAGGTGCGTATGAGCGACGACATGCAGAGGCTAATCACTTGGAGCATTCTCGAGCACATACATGATTACATGCTCAGCCAAGAGGTTAAGGAGGGTGTGAGGCTTATGGTGATAATCGACGAGGGCCACAAGTTCTTGCTGGGAAAAGCCGGCGAAGTCCCTCTCGGTACCCACCTCAGGGAGGAGAGAAAGTTCGGCACCAGCTACGTCATGATAACGCATCTGCTCGACGACCTGCTTCAGGAGGCTGACATGGCTAAGAGAAGAGGTGTCCCGACCGTGGCGGCACTCGTTTCCACAACGATTGCCTTCGGCTACGGTAACCCGGGCGAGGCCCTGAACGCCCAGAGGCTGCTTAACCTGACAGACGAGGAGAGGAGGAGGCTGGAGGGCTTCGGGACAGGCGAGGCCTTCCTCAAGTGGAGCGTCGACCCCAGGCCGCTGTTCTTCCGCATAGAGCCTGACAAGAGGGCCCTGGTGAGCAGGAGGATGAGCAGGAGGGAGATGCTGTATGAAACCGCTTAACCTTCTTCTATTGTCTCTGGCGCTGCTGGCTCTGGCCGCGCCACTGGCTATAGGCGATGAAAACACCGACGGCTTCAACCCCACCAAGGTCGTAATCTTCTTCGACAGAACCCAGGAGGCTCACTTCCTATGGCCATATACTTTCCGGATACTGGTTGTGGAAGACCTGGTTGGAAGCGGGGGGAGGTGCTGGAAGGTTCTCGACAACGGGACAACAATAATGGATGCATCGGTCTGCAGACCCGTTGCGAACACTAGGCTGAGGATACAGTATGCCGAGTTTAGAGAATCTATAGAGGTTTCCACAGATGAATCAGGTGTCGCTGAAACCTCTTGGCGCATATTCTCCTACCCGAGGGCCACGTTCATAGTGAGGATGGAGACCAGCCATGGAGACGTTGTGGAGCGGGTTTTCAACGTGGAGAGCAGGCTGTGGACCTTCGTCGCCGTGACCAGCTTCAGCGCAATGGTCAGCAGCATGGTGTATGTCTTGAGAAGAGGTGTATGGTGACATGGAGATAACTTTCCTAGGAGCATCGGCCCTTGCCCTAAACTACATCCTAGCCTTCATATTCCTTTACATGGTTAGGGAAGGCAACGCGCCTGAGATAAAGCCCGTCAAGAGCCTTCGCGCACTCATTGTCGGCAGAGTGTTTTTCGCCATCATGCTGGCTTTGATGGCTTGGGGGCCGATAGGCTCGGGACCCGCCTCCATCGCGGCTCCGATAGCGTATGCCGCCAAGAGCTTGGGCGCCTACTACTTCATACTAAGCCTTGTGCTGGACCTAGTTATCGCAGCCGTTTTCGCCCAGCTCGAATATCATAAAGCCTTCACAATCGTCCTAGCCAACCTCCCCTCGATACCGATGGTGACGACCATAGCGTCGATAGTCGCGGTGGCTGAGCAGGCATCAACAATCAGAAGGGTTAGAAGAGACGTCGAAACCGGTAACAAGGAGTCCTCAGCCGTCCTCGGCACCGTCTCCAAAAGCGTGAGAATGGTTGAGCAGCCCTACCGCGAAACCAATGAAGATGCTCAGCTCAAGACCCATATCCTCGTACGCACCATTCCCGGAAACATAGAGCTGAGGTATTCCCCGGTCGTGAGCGAGCGGGAGTTCAACCCGCACATGATAATAGCTGGCGCGAGCGGGGCGGGCAAGACAACTACAGTGTTTAGCCTAGTCACCCAGCTAATGGGGAGCTACAAGGTTTTGCTCTTCGATGTCAAAGGCGACTTCACCGAAGCGTTTTACAAGCTCGGATACGTGGACGACGGGAGAGCGGCTATTTACATGGTCTCACACACGGGCATAGACCCGTTCAAGGCCCTTGAGGGGGAGACGGAGCCTCAGATGGTTGAGGACCTCATGGACAGCATATCTGTTCTGGAGGAGGTTGGCTCTAAGCAGGCTCACTTCATCAGAGTGGCCTACGCCGAGCTGCGCCACGCCAACATCGAGTTGACGTATGAAAACCTGATGGATAAACTGGAGAAGGTGGAGAGGGAAATAATGGAGGGGAAGCTGAAGTATGGGCCGCAGACCAAAGACGCCATAGAAGGCATCTACGACAAGATGTATGACCTGAAGACGGTCTTTAAAACAGATGCCTACGGCGTCTCCGACCTCTATAGCCCATTGTTTGCGGCGGATGGCCCCTCTCTCGTGGTGCTCAACATGGCTGATGTGAACGAGAAAACCAGAGCAATAGTCCTAGAGTTCCTGCTTAGGAAGCTTGCCAAGATGATGCTGAAACGTGGGCCGCTGGCTTTCACTAGAGAAAAGCCTGTCGTGGTCGTCATAGACGAGGCGTACCTAGTCACCAAGCCTATCCAGCTCAGAGGCGGCAGGGACTCGGGGAGCCGTAGCAAGCTCGAAGACATAGCCAGAACCGCTAGAAGCTACGCCGTCGCGTTGATTCTTGTCACGCAGAGGCTGTCGGACATAGCCGACGGAATTAGACAGTCCTGCTACCGGTGGGTCGTGTTCAACACCTCCTCTCCAGAGGATGTGTGGGTTCTTTCCCAAACCTCGCCCGAGAGCATCAGACGCGTGATAACAGAGCTGGGGATAGGCGAGGCATACATCAGGTTCGTCACGCCGGCGAGGATAAGGACACTGTCCCGGCAAGACCCGGCCAGAATCATCGTGGATGGCTATATCTTCAAAATGCGGAGGGAGAAACTTGGCGGAGACAAGGCTCCCGGGCTGCCGAAGCCATGCAGCGAATGCGGCAGAGTGCTGACCAGCGATGGTCGCTGTCTCGGAAAACATGTTGAAAAGAAGAAACAGGAAAAGGAGACAAAGGAGAGGACTTTAGTCAAGGCAACGAACACGGGAGAAGAACCTGTAGAAGAGAAGCAGGAGACTAGAAAAACCGATACACAAGAATTTGACCCGGAGGAGTTTGAGCTTCTGTCCAACGTTATAGCCGCTAAAGAGTTAGCGATAAAGAGAACCATCAACAAGGAGGCTGCCGAGATTCTTAGAAAACTGCCCACATCGGTGGCTGTCAGGTTCTGCCGCAATTGGAAAGACAAGTCCTCCATTCATGACTACATCAAGTATGGCCTAGTTTGGATGGATGGAACGAGGTATAAGAAGACTATTCCCGGAATTCTATTGCTGAAGCATTTCGAGGAGATGAAGCAATATGTCATCTGATGACAGCTATTTGGATGAATACATTATCAACCAGAGGATTTACGAGAGCATGGCATCGCAGCCGCCGGCATATGAGCCTGATTATCATGAAGCCCAGACAAGAGCTCCTCCACGGAGGAAACATGGAGAAGAGCAGGGTGCTGACGAGGTTGGCAAAGGGATTCTATCGGCCAAGTCTGTTTTCTACATCATCGTCTTCACGGCGATGGCTACGGCTGTTGTCAACCCTTCGATGCTCGTGGTCACTTTGCCCTTAGCCACCCTGTTTGCCAGCATGCTTGCCCTAGCTAGGCGGAGAAAGAGGAGGGAGCCGAGGAGGATTGGGCATGAATTCTAGAGATATCCTCGCCTTCATACTTGGCGGCCTAGGCTTCATGGTTGTCCAGCCGATTCTCGCACAGCTCGCGCTAATAGGCATAGTCGCCCTACTGCTTCTGGTTGTCGTCACCATATTGCTGCCCGGGGGATGGGTTATCTTCTCCGGCGTCAGAACATTTACAGGCTTTTTCAGGAGATTCATTGCGCCGTTCGCCGCGCTGTCGCTGGCGGCTTTGCTTGTAACAGGAGCCTCTCTAATCGCTGGACCCGCTGCAGGCATGTTGCTAGCCTTCCTCATAGGCGGCTTGGCAGGCTTATTGGCTGTGAAAAGCTTTACAAAAACAAGCGCCCCTGTCACAGCCACACGCAGCATAGCGGTGGGGAAAGGCTCTAAACCATCCCCTGTGGTGTCTAAGCAGGGTAGCCAGGTTATACAGGATTCCCCCAAGAAAGCTGATGTATGCATAGTGTCTAGGCCCGGTGGATGGTTTGGCCGCTCGAGAGGCTGTATATACAGACAGGCGTTCGACAGCGGCGTAATAGTGTTCGGCGAAGCCTCGATACCCGCCGCCCGGGTTCTCGTCGACGCGATGCTGAAACTTGGCCGGAGAGTGGTGGTGATAGGCTCACCATACATGGCTGCATCACATGCCAAGACACATTATGTACCGCTTGGAAAAACCTCCATCAATGTTCTCAAGCCCTCTTCCTCCGACAAGTTCGGTCTGAGGCGCTGGGCCGAGAACATCGCTGTGCCCCTTGCCGTGGCCGCTGGGCTTGACACGGCTGAGGCTGGGATGGTGATACGGTTTCTGGAGAAGTTTAGAGGCTCAAGGGTGTTGCCCGACGACGTAGACAAGCTTGTCGCCGAGTATGGGCCCACGGGCTCGGCTAGGCTGAAAGACGCACTCGGCATGTTGACGCAGTTCTTTGGAGAGGGCTATCCGGAGCCTGACAAGCTCTTCGCAGGCGATTGGCAGCAGTTGGTGATAGACCTTCGAAACCTCAGCCAAGCCAGCCAGCTCTTCATAGGCATGTACCTGCTCTACGATGCTCCCCGCCTCTTCCAAGGCTGTGTCATAGTTTTTGACAGCGCTGAGCTGGGCCTACCGGAGCTGCAGCTTCTGCCATACGATGCTAGGCATGTGTGGCTGAGGACTCTGAAGACGGTGGAGAGGCTTAGGGGCTGTGGAGGATTCGTGATATCCAGCAGCACCGGGTTGCTTGCTCCCGAGCTTCTCGACTTGGCTGGGACATATATTGTCACGAGAGGCCCGTCCCATGTTAGAAGGGAGCTGTCGGAGAGAATAGGTGTCGAGGTCAACCCCTCGTCTATACCGGTTGGATACGCCCTGGTCTATACACGGGCTACACCGGATGGCCGCAGCTACCTTTTCGAGGGAGAGCTTCTCCAGTCCCCTGTATGCGACCTGAAGGCTCTAGAAGCCGAGGCCGAGAGAAAAATATCGCTTCTAAGGGAGGAGCTGCTCGGAGCCTATCGCGACACGCTTCTCTACGCCGATTTCGCAGACTATGCCGAGCATTGCTACAGCCTGCTTCGAACGGTGAAGAGGCTGCAGTCACCCACCTCGGACTCGGTCTCCCAATTGTTTCCCGAGGCTGGGAAGGCTTTGAAAATGCTTCTCGAGAAACAATACCTCATGGTGGACCCCGGCGGCGTGCTGGGTTTAACGGCTCTGGGCGAGCAGGCCCTCAAGGACTGGGAGTCGAAGTCGAGGGAGGAGAAAACAAGTGACGAGGCTGGCGGGAGCTCGGCGCAGCCCGCCATCGCTTTGCAGACGGGCCTCGGCTCCTACACGCAGCAGCGCAAACCCCGCGAGATACATGATGTTGACACGCTTGTGGCGAGGGCTAGGAAACACCTGCTCAGAGGCGATAGCCTAGCCGCTGTTGGCATAGCGTACAAGGCCGCCGTCACCTCTCTCAAGAAGCTTCTCGGAGAGGAGAAGGGGCATTTACCCGACCTCGCAGCCAAAGCGGCTGAAAGAGGTGTTCTCAAGATATCTGAGGAAGAGGCTAGGAAACTATATGCTGCAAACATTGAGGCGAAGAGGCTCTCTAAACAGGTTGCGGACGGCCAGCCGGTCTCCGAGGAGGATAGGAAGAGGATGGCTGATGCGGCGGAGCTGTTAATCAGCTTGGCCGAGCGTGTGGCGGTCTTCTCGGAGACGCTTGCTGACCAGAATTTGTCGGAAGAGGTGAGCGGCGATGGCTAGGCTGGGCAGGTTCATGGTGGGGCCTTTCACGTCATGGATATACAGAGACCGGTACGTGGACTTTATTGTCCACAATAAGAAAATCAGGGAGAAGCTGGCGTCCCACGGTATCCAGCCCGCTCTCGGGCTTCCGTTACCCGAGCTGGAACGCGTCTACATCGACAGGGAAGGCTCTTTATGGCTTCTCATCAACAGCAGGGAATATGACCTGGTTAAGCATTTCCGCGGAAAACCCAGCATCTTCCGGCGCCTACCCTGTCTCTGGGCCATGAAATGTAGAGAGTGCGGAGCCGTTCTAGAAACATCTCTGCAGAAAGACTATTCATGCCTTGGATGTGGGGAAACCGGTAGGCCCGTTGTCTTCTGGAGGGATCCATACAGCCATGAATCCTTGGTTGGGCCATGTAGCGTCGCTGGTAAAAAGCTTGAATGCGGCGGCAGAACCTACTACGTCGGAGAGGTGGTGTCCCTTTCTAGAGATATGCTGGGCAACCTCTACGCCAAGGTCCTCTCCTTCCTGCCCGGCGAAAGCGTAGACGCTAGGATGGTTGAGGTCATGGAGCTTCCGGAGCTGGGTTGGTCAAGGCCTGAGGTGGTCGCCGAGTGATGGTGAACCAGCTCCCCATACCTTCTTACTTGGTGGATAAGCTGCGGGGCATAGGTGTCGAGGCTCTGTACCCGCCTCAGGCTGAAGCCGTTTCCAAAGGGTTGCTGGACGGCCGCAACCTGCTGGTGGCCACTCCGACGGCGAGCGGCAAAACTCTTCTAGCTGCTTTGGCTGCGTCCAAGCATTTGGATAGGGGAGGCAGAGTGGTTTACCTTTCTCCTCTGAGAGCCATAACCAGTGAGAAGAAGCAGTTTTTCGAGGAGCTTTTCGGCGATAGATACAAGGTGGCCGCCGTCAGCAGGGACTATGACCAGCCTGAGGAGTGGCTTAGAGGCTACGACATCGTGGTCTCGACAAATGAGAAGATGGACAGCATGCTGAGGCACAGCGCCTCATGGGTCAAATCCACTTCACTTGTTGTGGTAGACGAGGTACACATGTTGGCGGCTGAGGAAAGAGGCTCAACCCTTGAAGTGCTTATAACACGTTTGTTAACCGAGCTTCCGAATGCCCAGTTTCTTTTGCTGAGCGCGACCATTAGAAACGTCGAGGACCTGGCTGAGTATACTGGCGCCGACATAGTTTCCTCGAGCTGGAGGCCCGTGCCCCTCCGAGAAGCCGTGTATCAGCAAGACAGGGACGAGCTATTCTTCTCCGACGGCTCATCCGAGAGGCTGCCTAGGCTGAGCAGCGACCCGGTGAAGAACCTTGTCCTAAACATTGTATCAATCGGTGGGCAGGTGCTGGTATTCGCTTCTAGTAGAAGGGCCGCTGAAGGAATTGCTGACGACCTCGCCTCGGCCCTTAGAGTAGTTGGGGGAGAGGCTGCTCAGCTCTCGGCTTTGGCTGAAACAGTATACGATGGGGGAGACTGCTCCACGCGTCTAGCCAGATACATTAGACGTGGCACAGCCTTCCATCACGCCGGGCTGTATCCGCATCAGCGGAAAGCTGTTGAGGATGCTTTCCGTGCGGGGTTGCTGAAGGCAATAGTCGCGACGCCTACGCTGGCCGCCGGAGTCAACCTGCCTGCGCGAGCCGTCATAATACCCGATGTCAAACGAGGTGGGGAAGATATGTCCGTGATGGAGTATAAGCAGTTATGCGGCCGAGCTGGGAGGCCTGGCTTCGATAAAGAGGGGCTGGCTGTGATTATTGCGAAGAATTCTAGGCAGAGGAATGAGATGATGAGGAGATATGTTCATGGGCAGCTTGAGCCGATTGTAAGCAGGCTCTCCGACCAGAGGAGGCTCAGGTTTCATACGCTGGGGCTTGTATCAAGCGGTTTCTCAGACCATAATGAGCTTGTGGCTTTCTTCGAGAAAACCTTGGCGTCGCGGCAGGATAGCGGCTTGATGGAAAAGGTTGACAGCGCATTGTCTTACCTCGAAGCGGCCAAGTTCATAAAACATGATGGCGGAGGATGGAGGGCGACGAGGCTGGGTAAGAGGGTTGCGGACCTCTACATCGACCCACTGTCGGCCCGTATAATCCTTTCGAGGCTTGAGGATGTTGAGAAAGCAGGTCCGAAGGCTGACGACGTTGCGCTCCTGACCATCTGCTCCACACCCGACATCGAGCTTCTATCCCATATACAGCCTGCCCTCGACTGGTTCAGGGACTACGGAGACTTCGACGGCCCAGCCATCGCCAAAGCCAGTGTCCTCAAGGCATGGGTGGAGGAGATGGGGGAGTCCACTATAGAGAGCCGGTTCGGAGCAGCTCCGGGGGACATATATGTCCTCAGCGAATCAGGTTCTTGGATAGCTCAGGCTGCTTCGGAGCTTGCGGCCATGGTCGGCCGGCGACAGGCATCTAAAACCTTCCTAGTATTGTCTGAAAGAATCAAGCATGGCGTGAGAGAGGAGCTGCTCCCGCTCTGCTCGCTGCCGGGCATAGGAAGGGTCAGGGCCAGGGCTCTATGGAACGCTGGTATCAGGAGGGTGGAAGACCTCCGCCGGATATCCACCGAACATTTGGCGAAAATAATTGGTCAATCCACGGCTGCCCGTGTACTGGAGGTGGTGAGAGAGAGATGACCGAAAATGGCCCAGACTCCTTTAATATACCTCCGAAGAGCAATAATATGATGGGTCAGGTAATCGAGCCTAAGCTCGTAACCCTGCCGTTGAGCAAGCTAGTGAAAGACCCAATGAACCCGAGAGAGAATCTTGGTGACCTGAAACCGTTGGTGGAAGACATAGTTAAACATGGCTTCGTCTCAGCAGTGGCCGTCAGGCCGCTTCCAGATGGGACATATGGAGTGGTCAGAGGGTCCCGCCGTGTCGAAGCCGCACGCATAGCAGGGATACAGGAGATACCTTGCTATGTTTTCGATTTAAGCGATAAGGAGGCCCTTCTCTGGGCATTAAGCGACGAAGGCAAGACACTGCCTCTAAGCGAGGAGGAGTTCTATGAAGGCCTAGTCGCTCTCCATAAATTCCTCGGCTCATGGAGAAAAGTGGCAGAATCGCTTAACCTGCCTTTCGAAACTGTTCGCTCAATGGTCGAGAGATTCGACGCCAGAAAGCTGCTTGAAGAAGAGGGCATACATGTGGTGGATAGGCGGTCTAAGGAAAAACACCTCGTCAACGGAGTCAAGAAAACAACTGCCACGAAGTTTTTCCAAGCGGTGAAGCGTCTAAAAGCAAAGCCTGAAGACAAGAAACAAGACACCGGTTCTCAGCCTGTGGAGGAGCGGCGTGAGCCGCTGCCGAGCCCCGAAGAAGCTGTAAAGATGCTGGATTGGCGGCCGCACCTCTTCAAAGCCGTGAAGCAGGGACCGTATCTGCATGAAGTGCTCAAACGCCCTGAAGCAATCCTGAGCATCCCGAGAAACCCGAGAGCCTTCATGAAGCTAATATCCGCGGACACCTCACCCTTCCCCTCCTATTATCCAGTCGTAAACCTCAACCCGCCGCTTGACAATGTTCGGGTGCTTCTATGCCCAAGCTGCTCCTCTGTTCTGAGAGGGTTGGCGCACGGGGCTCCTGTAGCATGTTTGGAATGCGGTTTCCCGAACAAGGACATTTGGAAACCAGAGGAAGAATGACATGGAGGAGATGATTCGCCGCTTCTACAGGACAACCGGCGTGCCTGAGCTGGACGAGCTCATGTATGGCCTGCCGCGGGCGGGCTTAGCCCTGATATACGGCAGCCAGAAAGCCGGTAAAACCACTTTCGCTATGCAGGCCGCGTTGAAGGTTGCTGAAGAAGGCCGGCAAATCCTTTACCTGGATACGGAGTCAGGCGGCGTCAGCCAGCTTAGGCTATACAATCTAGCGGCGGCGATGGGTGTGAAGCAGGAGCTGATACACAGGCTCATCTCGAATGTGCTTATCTATCAAGCCGGGGAGCTGTCTGAACAGCATAAAATCGTCATGGATGAATGGGGAGGGCTTGTGAAAAAAGCGGAGGTTGGAATGTTTGTTATCGATTCCATAGCTTGGCATTATCACCAGCGTGTCATGAACGCGCCAACGGAGCATGTGGGGTCTGTGGCCAGAGAGCTTATGGGTAAGCTGGAGCTTCAGACCAAGACCTTGCTAAACTATGCAAAAAACAGCGGAGCCACGGTTCTTTTCACCTCATGGAGCGCGTCCAAGGCTAAGAAGGCTTTCGAGCAGCATCAAATCAGGGAGCTTGAGAAGGCTGCGAAAAAAGGCCTCATAGACGTCAGAGATTTGGACATCGTGTTGGGGACCTATGGTGAAGACTACATCGGCGGCCGTTTTCTTGGATACATAGCTAAAGTAATAGCGAGGATTTGGAGGCTACAGGGCGACCTCAGGTTTTTCGTCATCGAGGCTCATCGAGAAAAGCCTGACAACATAGGGTTGTACATGCGCCTAACCGATAGAGGCCTAGTCCCGGCGCAGGGGGCTAAGCCTACGCGGCTTGAGAACGAGATGAGGCGGAGGCTTGTCGAAGAAGAGGCTGTTGTGGTTGCCTCAGATGAAGATACCGACGGGGGTCGAGAGGCTAGACAGCCTGCTCGCGGGGGGCTGGCCGGTAGGAAGGGTTAATGTGGTCTACGGCCCTCCAGCGAGCCTCAAGACAAGCATCTGCATAGCATCTTCTAAGCTGTTTTCTTCTCGGGGAGGCGTGGTCTTCTACCTCGACACGGAGTCGAAGATTACATCGCCTCCAAAGGGCGTCGCTTACTACGAGTGCCACGAGGTTAACCCGTTCCTAGAGAAGCTCGCAGAGATAAACAGCAGGCTCCGTTACCTAAACCCTCCTCTAGTCCTCGTGGTTGTAGACAGCGCCTCAGCCCCGTTCCACCTGCTATACCTCGAGAACCCGGGCTACGCGCGTGAGAAACACGCCGTCTTCAACCACTTTATCCGCTCTCTGACCGGGCAGGGCGCGACAGTGATTATCACATCGTGGCAGCTAAGGGGGCATTTTGGTCAAACTCTTGACCCGGCGGTCGTCCTCAGAACCAGCAGAAGCGGCAGATACCTGACCATATATCTGGAGAAATCCATGGATACCTTAGTCGGGAAAGAGGTTGTGATGGTGGAGGAGGTGGTGAATGCCGCCGCTCTTTGATTTTCTCAGGAGAGGGAAGCCGGAGAGGGAGAAACCTTCCCCCGCTCCAGCTATTTCACAGGTTCCTCTACGCTATGAGGGGCAGAACTTCAAGATGGTTGAGGGCTTTGACGACGTGAAGATAGTGCTGGAGCGGAGCATGGAGATGATGAGGCGGACGATTCTGACAAACATAGACCAGAGGATACATGTCCTGCTCGCCGGCCCGCCGGGAATAGCGAAAACAATGCTGCTGTTATCGGTTGAGAAAGAGGTGCCTCAGGAGAAGCGGCTCTTCCTGCTGGGCAGCCAAGTAAGCAAAGCCGGTCTACGGAACAAGTTGCTGATGGCCGGGGACCAAATAGAGCTGGTCCTGATAGATGAGCTGGACAAGATGGGGAAGACGGACTACGACGTATTGCTCAGCCTGATGCAGACAGGGCGGATAACTGTACTAAAAGGAAACATCGAGGCCGAGAAAACATGCCTCGCCACGGTCATGGCCACCGCCAACTACCTCGAAAAGATTCCTCCAGAAGTCCTTGACCGCTTCATGATACTGTACCTGCCTCAATACGACGCTGGAGACTTCGAGAAAGTGGCTCTCCGAATATTCGTGGAACATGGCTTCGACGAACAGTCGGCTAAAACACTAGCCAGAACCATGTGGGCCAACGGTTTCAGAAGCGCCAGAGACGTGCTGAGAGTAGCTAGATACGCGCATGGAGGCGACCTACAGCAGGCTATGACCGTGCTAACCATCATAGCACGCCGCTCTCCACCCGAGAACAAGTCTAGCCGAAGCCGGCGTTGACCATATATGGTCAACCCGCCTCCGTAGAAAGCCAAAATTTTGAGGAATTAGGCCCGATTTCTCCCTGACCAAAATTACTTGGTAAGTATTACCTTTTCCGAACATGTATGGTTTGGTACATCCTATAAAGCTCCGGAACTTTCTTGGATTACTCCACAACTATTCTTGGATATTCTTTCTTTGTCCTTGTTCTCGCCCGTAGCCGAAGCCTGATTTTGTGGTATATGCATGTCTCCTCATACGCAGGATAATATTCTCTACACATTGAACAGTATCCGAATCCGTTGGCGTATGGACTAAGCAGCTTTTTCCCGTTTCGTCTTCTATGTGTCAGGGTTTCTAACACATGATGCGGGCTGAGGCTGGCCTTAAAAGCTTATCGTGATAAATCCATCCCAGCCCTTGGATACCGTATGCCTAAGAAAGCTCATGGGAAAACTAGGTACCTGGCTTTCATGCCCGCCGCATTGCTCGCTTTCCTCATCATCTTTCTCATGCTGACGCCTCCTCAGATGCCAGCGCAGGCGCCGACACAGGTGGGCAGCATGGGAACCAGCGCTCCAGACTTCACGCTGGAGGTGCTTGATGCCAATGGCTTAACCGGCAGAACATTATCTTTCTCAAGCCTGAGAGGTAAGCCTGTTTTTATCGAGTTTGTGTTCGAATGGTGCCCACACTGTAACAACATGGCGCCATCGGTTAAGAAACTGCATCAAGAATATGGTGACAGGGTGGTCTTTCTAACGGTTTTAGGCAGTCAGGGGACAACTCCAGAGAAGTCTGCTGAATTCATCCAGAAACATGGCATAAGCTGGACATCTGTCTACGACCCAGACATGAAGACGTTTCTCGACTATGGTGTGAGAGGGACTCCAACGTACTTCTTCATATCACCTGAAGGAGTCGTTGTACGTATGCTAGCAGGTGAGCAATCTTACGACATGCTGAGCTTCGCGATGGAGGAGCTGCTGTCTTTCTAGCCACGATGGGTGTGATGCTTAGATGAATTCGGTGATAGAAGCATTCATAATATTGGCTGTTGTCTGGTTAGTGGCGTCCCTCATTATACGCAGGTATAGAGGTGGAAGGCTTCAGGTTTATCCCTTCCTCGTCATCCTACACCTCTACTCGTTGCAGAGTATTTTTGACCGAATTCTGTCGGCCTCGCCTAGGCTGTGGAGAATTGTTTCAAGGATTGCTGTCATAGCTGGGTTCGGCATGATGTTTTTCGCCTTCTACCTGCTCTCCAACAACCTCTCCACATACCTGTTCAGGCCTGCTGAAGCCTCTATCCGCAACGTTGTCCTCCCCCTCATCCCCGGCATAACCATCAAGCCACAGAACCTGCCCTACCTACTCATCGCGCTGGTCATAGTGCTGGCCACTCACGAGGGGATGCATGGAGTGGTAGCTAGGCTGGAGGGTATTCCGGTAAAGTCCTCCGGCGTGTTTCTCGCATTTGTTTTTCCCGGCGGATTCGTGCAGCCTGATGAGAAAGCCTTCAAATCAGCTAGCCCCGGGGCGCGGATGAGGATAGCCGCCGCCGGCTCCTTCGCCAACCTCTTCATCGGATTAGTTGCCGTAGCCTGTCTATTATCATTCTTCACAATGGCTGAGACAGGCCTCTATGTTTCCGAGATAGACGCAGGCTCCGTGGTGCAGGTGGGGGAGGTGGTGAAGAGCATAGACGACATGCCTGTCCGGAGCTCGACCATCATGAAAACAATCACTCTTCGCCCAGAGATAAAGCTGGAGACTGATAGAGGGGAGAGGGTCTACAGCGTTGACCCAAAGCATGTTGGGAGGGAGATGAACCTCGCAAGTGTTCTCAGGTCCCTGGGCGTGGCTGATGTGGAGCCCTTTGTACAGGCTAGGTTTGATTCCCCGCCGTTCATTTCCCAGGTTGTTTTCAAGGTGTTTTTCTGGCTGCAGCTTGTCTCGCTAGGGGTCGCGGTCTTCAACATGCTGCCGATAAAGATGCTCGACGGCGAGTTGATGCTGAGGGCTTTGCTCGAGCGCGTGGGCTTCAGACATGTCAACCCAGCCATCTACTACCTCTCGGGCCTCTCGATAGCTCTTCTTGTCGCTAACATGGGTTTGAGCTATGGACGCTTTGGTCTAGTGAGCTTCTAGGCCAGAAAGCATTTTTACGTTGGCATGAGATGGTTTATGTGAATTGGCTATTGTGGTTAAGCTCTCTAGATTACTCCGAATGCATCAAAAAGAGCTGGGATGGTATGAGGAGACTCTTAGACAAGGATATCCCGGTGCACAGTATCATGCCATGAACCTTGCAGCTCTGGCGCAGACCGTGAAGTTCATCGAGTCTCTTATCGACCAGGGGTTTGAGGACGCTCTGGTGGCCAAGTTTTTCGAAGACCTTGGTGAGGAGGAGAGCCAACTCCCCGTCAAAGGCGAGGACTTTATCAGGTTCATGAAAGCCTCAGGCGAGGTGGTTAACGCGCCTGACCCAGTCTATTGGATGAATAATCCAACGCCTCTCCTCTACCGCATAGAGGGGCAGATACATGTCAAGATGTCTCATTGGGTAAACACTGTAAGCCCCTATCATAGTGTTTTTATCAGGCTCGACGACGCGGAGGAAGGCGGCAGGTTCACAGATTATGTTAACCTCGAGAAACCGGATAGATTAGATGTGGCTTATCTCGGTATCCCCGAGAAGATGGCTGAGAAGTTCCGGAAAATATCTCACGGCGATTATCTGAGGCTTGCGGGCCTCGTGAACGGCTACGCGGCCTCTGTCTACAGGAGGACAGGATACCCTATCCAGATGCTGTCCCCGCTGCTTCTGCCGGGAACACTAGGCGTGTACTTCAGCTCAGGTGCGAAGACTCCAGCCACGCATATGCATCTGGGATACATTACCCCGTATGACCAGCGTTTCGGCGAAGTGCTCAGCATATATAGAGAGCGTGATGGAGTCGTCCCCGACAGCAGAGGCAGAGCAGCAATAGTCAAGATACAGACCTACGGCACAAAAGTTGGCGAAAACCTCTACAGAATAGAGAGTGAAGAAGCGTTTCAGGCTCTGGAGGAGCTGGCCGGAGAATACTATCCACTGCTGATAAAAGCCGCCAAACTATGCGGTGAAGGCCTCTATCTCTGGCTATGGTATGAGGGGGAGAGGCCGAGATATAGAAGAATCCTCCCGCCCCAAGACCTTTTCCCAACCATTCTAGCCGCAAGGTCGTACTCTTTCTTCGCAAAAATGCTTCGAAAAGTCTGGGGCGAGGGGCCTAACCACCTGCTCTTACTCAGAAAAAAAAGCATCAGACTAGGGGACAGAAGAGCGATAATCCACATCGGGACCGAGCCCAGAAAATGGAGCGGAGAAAAAATATACCTAGACATCGAAACAGGCTCAGGATTCGCCCTGCCTGTAGACTACCTTGACGAAAAATAGTCAAAGCCAGATACCTTTCGCAGCCACGCATCTCAGAACCAGTACATTTTTCTCGTCTACTGGAACGTCTTGTCCCGAGACCGGAGTTCTCTGCGGAGCTGAGACAACATAGAACCTTTCTCCGCCGACCTCCGCGGAATCCCCGACCATGAACCTTGGCAACCATTTCTCCAACAGTTTAACCGTCGGCGAATGCCTGATATAGACAATGACGTCATCATACTTTCTTGCGTCGGTCGAAAGCTCCTCGAGAGAGGAGGTCGAGACCTGTATACAGAAGTTTGGGAAAAGGCTTGAGAACGCGGACGGAGGCAGAGAAGGCAACACCTTGAGGACTTTCTTCTGCTTGCTCATGGAGCATAATCAATAGCCGATGAATAAAAATTGTTTAGGCCAGAAATGATGAGCCAGGTATTCATGATAACCAACGACAGCCCCCTATGTGTCTCTGTGAGATGAGAGAATATTCATTCTTTGAAAAGCTTAAACCTCGCGAAATCCCAACTACATTATGAGCATTCTGAGGTTTTTCCCTATCCTATTACTTGTTATAGGGTTGTTGGCTGGTTTCTTAAGCGGCTCGTTAGCCTTCACTAGAACCATGGTCCAGACTTATACGGTTACAAGCACAAGCACAGAGACTAAACCCGTGACAACAACTCTACCTGTAACTGTGACCTCATACCAGACGCTCCAACGGTTCACCACATTTTTTGTCACCATGCGGACCACGTTGACCTCAACCACCACCAGCGTCTCCACCGTCAAGACCACAGCCACATTAACCACGACTTCGACCACGACAGTGGTGTCAACAGTTTATCCTGCTGTTTCTGGAACTGTGTTGGTTAGAGATAGGGGTAGCGGCGATAAGGAGACGCAGCCTTTTACGCTAGAGGCAACTTCGGACCTGAAGATAAAAATCACCATAAACGCTAGAGCCAACCTCCGTTATGTTGCATTGTGGTGGTACTTGTATGGAGTGGGTGAGGATATCTTCTATAAGCGCGGGTCAGTTGATGAGGAGCAGGGCACGTTCGAGTTCTACGCCGCAGCAATCCCACCCGGCAATTGGTACATAAGAATAGTCTCTGCTAATTGCAACTGGGAACTCACCGTGGAGAAGGTCACCTAAATAGAAGCTCTATCCATCATATTTTTCTGACGACTTTGCCTTCCTTCTTTTAGAGGGTTGAAACGTTGGTCTACTATGAGAAAAGTTTCTTTGTAGTGGTTATAGTTGTGGTTATCATAGTTTCTGTGGTTGTAGTTATAGTGGTTTCGCGCAGCCCCACAATCGTGGCTTGCACCACAAAACTGGCCCCGTAATTGCCTGCAGTTTTTCCAATTACAACGGAGTAATTCCCATCCTCAGTAATTAACAATTTTACATCCACATCTGTTCCCAATCCACTTGCTAGGATATATTCTTCACTATAGGCTCCCGAAAGGTCGAAAAGGATGGCGCTACCCGTGTCTGTAACGAGCACCAATACAGGATTCGATGCCATAACTTTAACGGAAACCTCACTTCCTGCTTTGATAGGACCTAAATGAACCGCCTCGGCTACTTCACTCAGGTCCCTTCCAGACACAGAGCCATGTCCTTCTTTAGTGAAGCTTGTCCTAATGAAGGTCGTTTGTGTTATAGTTATTGGCTCCGAAAATGTTCTAACTTCAACCGACTCATAACTATATTGAGTGACCCAAACAATGACGAAAACAATCAATACTAATGTGATAGATAGAAAAATAGTCTTCATCAGGCTTAACTTCAACAATCTTACAAGCCTTCAGTAGATATATAAGCATTTGATTAATTTAAGTGAGTGATTTTAGCCGGCTGTAGAATGGTTTATTGTTATGTCCCTCAAACCTGTAACCCAATCATACATGATGCGTCTGCCCTTATCTGTTTATATGCGTGGCGTCGTCTGCGGATGTATGCTGGTTTATCGGCAGGGCGATGTTCTTTTGAGACGTATCCACCCGTTCCATGTTCCAAGGAATGGTGAAAGGGTTGCGGAGGTGGCTGTAAAGGGCGAGACAGGTAATGTTCACAGGCTGGTCGGAAGATACGAGGCATACTCCGCCAACGGGCAGGTCTACGTCTTGGTGAAGGAGGAGTCTGTTTTGGAGCATCCTGAGCATATGCCTCTCACTATTCCACCCGGCGCCTATGTATTGTCACGTGTAAGGGAGTTTGATAGGGAGGATTTCATAAAGAACCTGGACAGGTACCTCGGGAGGCCCGTCTCTGATTGAGCATAGTCAAGCTCATCCATCGTCCATGGTATGTTATGCTGGCGCCGTTTTATGTATGGCTCGCAGCCTCTATCACAGTTGGATTACTCATATACGTCTTTCTTCCTACACCATCGATGTTAGTGTTACACCCTGTTCTTTACATGCTCTTAACGCCATTATACATCCCTGCCCTTGTTCTGTTCAGCGGGCTTATAGGTGAATTATCTACACGGCGTTTGAGAAGATGGGTGAACGCGTGGCTTTATCCAGTCGGCCCTCACTCGTTCTATAGAGTTAGGCCCTATAAACTGCTTATGGAGGATGGGCGGGTTGTGGGGTTTACATGTTACAGGATTGTGCGATGCGAATGCTGCGGCAAGCAGTTTAGGTTTATTCCCGTGACTGAAGACGAATTGGTTTTTCTTCTACATGGAAGGTTTATCGGGAGAATAGGTAGAGAATCTAACGACCCTCTATTGCTCACCAGAGAAACTTTTGCAAAGGAGCTGGAACTTTATGGGATTAGGCTTAAGACCGAATACACGACCCTGTTTCGACGGTTTTACTCGCTCGAGTACGACAGCTCCAAGAGGACGCTCATATTTTACCGGCCTCCGAAGGAGTTGGAGAAGATGCTTCGTATAAGGAGAGCCGGGGTTCAGATACTGGATAAGGTGGACCGGGGGGATGAGAACGAGGTAATCTACCTAATAGCGGTGAAAATCAAGTTAGCCAGCAGTTTAGACAACAGCCCCTACTTCCGCATAATGTCAACATGCCTCCTAGGCATAATGAAGGTGAACGGCATGGTTTGGCTGCATCAGACGCCTCACACTCTGCTGCTGAGGCTGGGCAACCACCTCGCATGGATTATGGGGGTTGACGAGAGATATAGGGTGGTTGAGGCTGACCGTGCCGGTGATGTGTGGCGGCCTCCGAGACAGCCACCTATTCGAAGATAAAAGGAGGCGCTTGCTTGGTGATGCATCCTCAGTAAACAGGCGTAACGTTACCTCTTCATTCCAAGACGTATCAGCACTACACCGACAGTGGTGAAGGCAAGCCCTATTAGAAAATGCCATTTAAATAAACGCTAGGAATTTGTTCCATCTGTCGAGTATAATCTTCCTTCTCTCCTTCAAGAATTCTCCATAGTTTTCGCGTTTCCATAGCTCGGACTCAAGTGGGATACAGTGTTCCTCTAGCATGGAGGCGTCTTCTTCGTAGAGTTTGGGGAGATAATCTGACGGCTCCTTGTCTCTCAATGCTTTATTGGTGTGTTGTGAGAGAAATGTAATGTTAGCTGCATCATTCTCCAGCTCCGGGTCCAAGAGCTTCTTTTTGAAAAGATATTGTGGGAAGATATGATGCTCGTTTATATTCTCGTCGCCTAGCTCCCATATCTTACTTGTTTTCAGATTATCGTTGGTGCTCCAATCTCTGTGAACCAAGTCACGGGCATTAGAGAATTTGAGGAGAATGGATAATAGGGTTCGATGCTCGTTGGAAAACTCCTGCTCTAAATAGTCGGGCAATAGCTCCTTAACCTTTAGGTTTTCAATCAAGCGTTTAATATCCCAACCATCCTTCACAGATTCCAAATCTTCTAGCAGGTCGCTTTCTAGTCTCCCGGTATATCTGCCCTCGAATGATGCAAGCACAAGCCATCTAAGCAGTTCATGTTTAAACTTCTTGTCAACCTGTTTTTTCGGCGTTAGATACCTGTTATGCATAATTATGGCTGGCATGACGGGAAGGTAGTGTGATACTAGGAACTTGGGCCTGGCACCGTATTCCTGGAATATGTCTAAAACCCTTTGGAAAGCCTCCGATGTACTGTTTAGATATCCGAGTAATGTCTCTGCATTATGTTTCTCCAGCTCAGCTAGAGCCTGCTTAAACTTTATCTGACCGGTTGAGATTGCTAGGTAGGCCCGTATAAGCGGCGGGGCGTCGACATCATAGCCCCTGTTTTGCAGACGATTCAGCAAATCTTCAAACTGGTCCCTAAACCTCCTACCCTGTTCACGTATGATTTTGCCGGAAAGGAGAGCTAGGACGAGGTCGTGTAGCTTCACCTTGGTGCCCTGCCTGTTCAACGCCACAAACATTCTCGATATTCTCTCGAAAGGCTCGAGATGGTCAATCACGTTCCAGTTTACCGATACCTCCATGAAGGTGACTCTATAGTGGTAGAAGTTTGTCCAAAGCCTCATCAGGTTTTGAGTTATTTTCGGCGTCTGCTCGGGCAGTTTCTGATAAGATTCAGAAATTTCAGAAAGGTCGTTTACCTGCAAAACCTCTGCTACGCTGTAAGTATAACTGCTTGGCCTTGCCTTGCCCCGTCCGAGAACGAATTTCTCATTCAACGCATCGAATAGAAGGTTAATCCGCTTTACCTCGTTGTTGATTTTGATTTCACCATGCTTTATCAGGAGGAGTGATGTCAGCCTCTGCCTCCCATCTATTAGTATGTAGCGACCGTTCTTCATACTCATGTCATCTGCGATTGGCCTGAAAATTGACTCCAGCTCATCCCGCACCTGTGGCGGTATCTCGGCAACGCATATCGACCCTATCGGGAAACGGTTATAAATAGAATCCGCGAGCTCAAGTATCTGGTTGTTCCGCCACACAAAAGGCCTCTGTATGTCGGGGACAATGTACTCCCCTTGTTCAAGCTTTGGCATCAAATCTCCAAGCAAGAAATCCATGTCTTTTCATAGATAAATGACCTAAATATATCCTTAGATGAATACTGTCTCTCACATCCAGTTTTTCTCTTAAATGGCTGAGAAGGATTGTTTGAATTCGTGGTGAGGTGATTAGATGATTTGCTTGTATTGGCTATGGCTTTCTCTAGCTGGCTGATTAGCTTCTACATCCATCATCCAATGGTTGAGGGCAGCGTTTACAGCGACATCGTCTCGTTCTGGCATCGTGAGCCGCGTCTCCAAGCCAGCCTTATTCCTTGTCTCCAGTATTTCTTCGAGTATCCTCCCGCCTCATGCCTCATCACGTATGTTTCTAGAATGCTGGGTGGAGGTGGGCTCGTCGGCTACTACGTGGTGTTCTCGCTTCTGAGTCTGCCAGCATACATAGGTATTGCGTTGACTCTGAAAAGGTTTGCAGGATTAACCGCCTCATTATTCATCATAGCTCCCAGCATGGTGCTTTACGGGGTCTATAACTTTGACCATTTTTTGTCGGTTTTTCTAATAGCCTCGCTACTAGCATACACCCGTGGCAGAATAGGTGTCTCAGCATTTTTCCTCGGGCTGGGCTTCTCGGTTAAGCTCTTCACTGTTCTGCTTCTCCCCATTTTATTGGCCGAAGTGAATGAGTGGAGGAGGCGTCTTCACGTCCTTTTCCACTTCATCGCCGGCGCTCTGCCTTTCTGGCTGCCTGTTCTCCTGCTAAACCCTAGATGGCTGCCCGACTTTCTATCTTTCCATGCATCTTGGGGCCTTGAAAACTCTTGGATTATCTGGCTGTCAAACAACCCCTTCTCACCATCCTCCAAGTTCCTAGGTTTTCTCACAGCGGCTATTCTCGTTTTCAGGGCCTATGGCGCATCGGCATCGTATGAGTCCAAGGCTTTTCTCGTGCTTTCAGGGTTTCTCATAGGCTCGCCAACGTTTACTCCGCAGATGGTTCTCTGGCTCATACCGTTAATCGCGGCTAATACCCGGCTTTGGCTATGGCTACCTCTTTTGGAAGCCGCTAACGCTGGAATCATCCTGACATGGTTCGCCACAGACTCTCCAATAATGCCTTGGACCCCTCCCCAGACCATGTCTCTTCTAAGGGCTGCGGCACTCATAGGCATGTGGATGACTGTTTACAGGGCTGCTCCGATTGGTTTAAACCATAGACAGGTATAGAATAGGCCTCATCTGTTTTTATGCTTGAAGACCTGGTTCAACCTTGATGACCCGTATCCTGGTTTTCATTGTTGCTGTGATGGCTTTGCTACCTGTTGTATTCGCCCAAGCTGGGAGAGGGTTCTATTTCCACGTAACGGATTGCGAGACAGGGGCGCCGATTGTAGGAGCCATTGTAGCGGTTCTGCGTGGAGCATCTGCCGATGTCGCGTCAACCAATGCCACGGGGCATGCATATATCAACCTACCTGCCGGCGATTACAGCTACTATGTTTCGATGCAGGGGTATAGGACGAGGGGCGGAGAAGCCCGTTTCACAGCCGGCATGGTCTTCAGCATCTGCCTCTTCAAAGCCACGGAGGGCTTCTGGAACATTGTGTCAGAAATCACAATGTGGCAGGGCGACATACACGCTGGTGGAAGAGGCTGGGCAATGCTCAAGCTGAAAAACCTCGAAGACGGGGTCTTCAACATAACTAGGCTGGAGATATGGGTGGCCGGTTACAACAGCCCCATATCCAGATTGGATATGCCTTCGGGAGCTGTTCTGGAGAAGGTTGAGAAGTTCTTCAACATGACGGTGGCGCCTCCTCAGGACTCGCCCACGGGTAGGCTGAAGGCTGAGCTGCGTTTGAAGGCTACGTATAGGCAGCCAGACGGCAGAGCCTTGGGCCCCCTCACAATAATCTCCGACCTTGGCTACGTCATGGTGCAGAGCTATAGGACCATGGTCGTCCAACTGCTTGACTACTGGGGGATTAACGTGGTTCCGAATGCAACGCTTGTGTTGGAGAGCAGCTTGACAGGGGGCCAGTATGTGTTCAAGGCAAATGGTTCAGGAGCTGTTCTTCTACAGAGGATACCTGAAGGAGCTTACAGGTTGACGGTGCTTTATGACTCTCCCTACACAAATGAGAAGACGATGGTCAATATGCTCTCCCCTGTCCTCGCAGACCTTGCAGCCAACCCTGTGATAAGGAACAAGCTCTACGAGGCCCATGTGAAGGTGAAGTCTCTATCGGGTAAACCTGTTGAAGCGGAGGTGTATCTTGGCAACGTGAAACAGGTGGCGGAGATTGCGCAGGCCTCAGACACCCGTTCCGAGGCTGTTGCGGTTTTCAGAAACGTGCCGAGGGGACAGTATAGGGTGGAGGCTTACTGGCGTGGAGTAAAGGTTTTTCAGGGAAGCGTTTCGGTGGATGAGCCGCTCGCCAGACCAAGCCCCGGCGGCTTGCTAGAGGCCACAGTTGAGGTGGGAGACATCGTGCTTCACCTAAGAGACACGCTCGGCAGAAGGCTTGGAACAAATGTTACGGTAACCATTCAGCCAGCAGGTGAGACCGTAACCGCCTCGGATACAGCCGTCTTCACCATGCTGCCTAGAGGCGAGTATATCTTGTCAGCCACGGCCTATAACAGGCTGTTAAAGAAAGATGTCGAGGTCGGCAGGTATGTCTTCAGCATACCGGATAACCATGGGGAGCATGAAGCGAGGCTAGCCATATTCGACGCCAGAGTCAAGCCGGTGGCCTCGGACGGGTCGCCGGCCCCCGTCGAGAAAGCCGTCATAGAGGGTGAAGAGTTTTCCGTGGCAGGCGGCTATGCGACGCTCTACGGCATAACCGCTGGACGGTATAGGATAAGCGTGACCTACATGGGCGTCGCTGTTTTCGACGAAGCAGTTGACATCTCTTCTCCAGACGTAGAGGTGAGGCTGAAGATTCATCCGCTCAAGATTTTGGTGACCACGAGGGATGATGAGCCTCTCGCATCAGGCGAAGTAACTATAGAGGTGTCTGGAAAGCCGACAAGTCTCCAGATAAAGGATGGCAAGCCTTCTCAAGCCTATCTCCCTGAGGGCGGATACCCTGCCACGGTCAGGTATATGGGGGCTGAGGTCTTCAGGGGGCAGGTCAGCATAGCCTCTTCTGAGACAACCATAACAGTCGATGTAGCAAGGCCTGTCGTGACGGTTGTCGAGCAGAGCGGAGCACCTATACCCAACGCCGAGGCCGAGGTTGTAGGCTTAGCCAAAGCAGCCACGGCCGCAGATGGTTCAGCGGTTTTCCAGCAGGTCCCCATACGCAGCTACCCCTACAGAGTGCTGTACAACGGGGTTGAGGCGGCGACTGGAACCCTCACCCCCGGCTCCCCCGCTAAGGTAACCATTCTTTTGACTAGGCTTGTGGTGAAAGCTGTCAACGAGCTGGGTTCTCCTCTCGAGGTCGAGATAGAGCTTGTGAGAGGTGGAAGGCTTGTGGCTAAACATAGCGGGGCCGAAGCGGTTTTCAGCAACCTTCCCTCAGGCGCCTACATCATACGCGCCAGTTATGGGACGAAGAGCGCAGAGAAGCAGGTTGTTTTAGACAAGCCCGTGAACGAGGCTAGCATCACTTTACCCGTCGCCGCTGTCTTAGGTGTGCCGCTTTCATTGGCTGAGCTACAGACAATCATCACACCGCTTGTCGCGGTCGGCGTGGCTGTAGCCGCTCTGCTGCTCTTCTCAAAAGCTAGGAAGAAAGCGGAGGCGCTCTTAAAGAAATGAGGAGCATAGTCTTTCTCATATCATTGTCTCTGCTTTTCTCGACATTGATTACCCATGTATCGGCCTCGGAGGAGCCGTTTCTCAAAATCCGGATAGAGCCTCTGACCATTGGTGGAGACCTTTACTCGGCCGCATTGTCTCAGGATAGGGTAGTTGCGGTGGGCAGGTCAGGCTCTGTCGTGATATGGGGACATGATAGGTTGTCTATTTTCTCCGTGTCGCAGAGCGACCTCCTCTCCATCTCATGCATGGAGAGGATATGCGTGGCGGTAGGGGCTAAAGGAGTGGTAGCCGAGATAGACCCACATGCTGAAACATACAGGTCTTACACGGTTTCTCAGAAGGATTTGTCGAGGGCCGCGTTAAGCGGGGGAACAGCGGCCATAGCGGCTCGGACAGAGGTTCTAATCTACAGGCTCGGAGGCGTCATCTCACGGACGATAGATGTGGGGGCGGACGTGTCCTCTATAACGTGGCGCGGCTCCGAGGTCCTTGTAGCGGCGGGAGGCAGGATACTTTCGCTCGACCCTGAAACAGGCTCGTCAAAGCTGCTCATGGAGAACAAAAACATGAAGATGGTTAATGTCTATGACATAAATGGCCGGCTGTGGGTTCTCACGGACAAGGGCTTAATGGTTGACGGCAACCTAACGCTTCCCGGCCAGTTCTCAGGAATGAAGCCTGTTCCAAGGGGCTTCATCCTATACAGAGACCAGCTAGTAAGCTTCTACGACGTCATAGACCGTAAACTATACACTGTAGCCAACCTTCTCCAGAAAGCTAGCGACATAGTGGCCTATGGTGAAGCGTTTGTTGCCGTAGGCCCCTCAGGCTATCTAGCGATTGTGGAAGAAGGTGTTGAGCGGAGGCTAGCGGCTCCTATGATGGAGTATGCGGCAGCGGTCTCGGACGGCGGCGGAGGAGTATTAGTGGCATCGAAGACAGGCTCGCTTCTCCACTATCGTGACGGGGTCTTCACAGCCTATCTGATGGGTGACCAGCCGAAGGCGATGGCGCTTGTCTACGGAGACATAGTTATCCTGGGTAGGCAGGGTCTATGGGTTTTCGATAGGGGTGAGTTGAAGGCGGTTCAGGCGGCTGTCAGGGCCGAGGACTTCAATGACATAGCTCCTTCTTCCACTCTCTGGGTAACACTTGTCGGCGCCGGAGGAAAAGTAGCCGAGGTGGGTAGGGGAGGCGAGCTTTCCACGGAGCAGCCAACCACAAACAACCTACTAGCCGTCACCAGAGGATTCGCTGTAGGAGACAAGGTGGCTGTGATGCTTGGGCCTGAGACAAGGGTCTCTAAACAGGAATCTAAGCTGGTGGACGTACAGTCAACGGCATGTGGTGCGATAGCCGTCTCCGACTCAGGAGAAGTAGTCTACCTGAGGAAAGACTCGATAACAAAGTCTCAAGTCGCAGGCAAGCCTAAACTCACAACCGTATCTGTCAACCCACGGGGAGCCTATGCATTGGCAGGCGGCATGAAGGGTGAGCTGGTTATGTATGATGGCTACAATGCCACGGTTCTTCCCACAGCCCTGCCTGAGGAGGTCAGGGCGATAGCATGGATAGATGAGCGCACGGCTATCATAGCCACCTCCAAAGCCGTTTACAGGCTGGTTGAGCTAGGCCTCCCCAACCCGTTCTTCGAGGTGAAGGCTCCGAGAAACATGGATGTCTTCTCAGGCTCGTCGCGGAAAATCGAGCTCACGCTTCTCCCGAGATACGGGTACTCGGGCAAGGCTGAGATAAGCATATCAGCCACAGGCCTAGGCCAGTATCTATCGGTGAATCCCCGAATACTTTCAGCCACTTTAGACCCGCTATGCCCATCCAAGGCTTCACTAGAGCTCTCAGCGTATCCAGAGGCTCCAGAGGGCTCTGCTGCGGTAAACCTGCTGTACCAAGGCCGGTCAACCAGCATAGCCATCAACATCGCTAAACCCGGCACAGGCAATCAACAAGCCCAGCCCATAGCATTACCAGCGGACATACAGCTCCTAGCCCTCTTCGGAATAGCCGCCATAGGCGCCGTCCTCGTTTTCAAAAAACTGATTGCGAGAAGATGATAATTCCAGCCAAATAACATCTCCGGTTTCTAGAGAAGTGTTTGAACATATTTTGTCAACAGAGGTAATACTTTTCGAGTATTTTCGGTCAGGGATAAATTGGGCTTAATTCCCGGAAATTTCGGGTTTCTGGGAAAGTGAGTTGACCATATATTGTCAAGCATTTATCTTAGGCGTAATACTTTTTGAGTATTTTCGGTCAGGTATTACAGCGCCCTAATTCGCCAAAATTTCGGCTTTCTACAGGGAGGGGTTGACCATATATGGTCAACTTACCCGTTCTATACTGTTTAATCCAAGCCGGCGTAGGTAGGGTTATGCATTGTCTGTGGGCGGGTGGCTGCAGGCGAAGAGCTGTCTACAGGGTTGAGAACCTGACAACCCATGTCATACTGGAGCTGTGTAAAAAGCATATGCGGGACTATGTTGACGGGCTTCGGCACGACACGGGGACGGTTGATGTTCTGGAGGTCAGCCGGATTAAAGGGGGCAGGCATAGGAGGATTATAATCAGAGGAAGTCTGCCCGAGATGGAGGTGGCTCAGGTTTGACAAAGGATGTTCACGAGATTCCGATAGGTAAGAGGAGGATAAGCTTCTACGCATTGGGCTGCATAGCTGCGTTCGCAAGCGGGTACAAGTCGGTTATCCTGAAGGCGCGTGGAGCTAGGATAAACGATGCCGTGAACGTGTCCCAGCTTGTCACCAGACTTGCCCCACATATCCAGGTATCCAAAGTCGACATAGGTACACAGAAGCTGAACAAGGGAGACAAAGAAGTGAGCGTAAGCACGATGGAGATAACCCTCGAGCCCCGGAAAACTGGGAAGAAATAACGTCTCTTTATCGAGATAAATGAATGCCCCGAAATTCTTCTGATGCAATGAAGTTGAAAGGTTTCTGGCTAGCTGGGCTTGCTGCCACCGTCGCCGTAGCAGTCATGCTAACAGCATTCGCCTCCTCCCCATACCTGCCGCTGGGCAACACAGGCACTAGGATAAATGTTACTCTGACGCCTTTCGAGGTCGTGCCCCCGGTGTACAGCGACGCCATGGCGCATCTAGAGATGACCGCTAGAAGGGTCAGGGGAGAAGACGGAAACTATGGCTACGAGGTGTACTACACGCTTTCGTGGATGAGGCTGAGCTCGCCGCCAACGAAAATCTACATCGCGGTGGGTAAACAGGGGCAGACGGGGCCGGTAATCGTCTGGCTATGCGGAGGCGGAGACAAGCCCGCCTGCCCGCCGAAGACATGGGGCGAAATAACATACAACGTTGTTCCGCCGCTTTACCTGAAGGCTGAGGAGATACAGGGCGTACAGGGTGTCGAGGCGGGGGACTTTGAAGGGTTCATGACCCTGCTGATGCATAACTCGCTCTACATACAGATAGACACGGAGAAGTTTCCAAGCGGAGAGGTAAGGGCCCAGCTCACGGCACGGTAGAGCATCAAACTCTCATCACCTTTTTTTGATATGCTAAGCAGAGCCGAGCTCGTCAGGTTTTCTGCATGGTCGGAGGCTCGGGAATCCTAGTCAACACGGGTATTCTATACCTGTTAACAGGCTATGTCCTCGGGGCGGGACTATACATGGTCGCCGCGGTCATAGGCCTAGAAGCCGCGATAATCAGCAATTTTGTTCTAAATGAGCGCTGGACATTCAGAGACTTAACGGAATCGGTTGGGGTGTTTGAGAGGATGCTTAAGTTTCATGTGTCGAGGGTTGCCGGCTCAATCATGTCCCTGGCCATCCTATACCTCTTCACGGAGCTGGGAATATTCTACCTGTTTTCCAACCTTGTCGGAATCTTTGCAGGAACCCTGGTAAATTATCTGACCAGTAGGCTCTGGGTTTGGAGAAAAAACTGATGACTTTGTCTTGTAGGAGGCGAGCGTCGGCGTTGACTTTGGAACAACCGAGGTTTTCGACGGAGTAGTTCTGGTAACAGCTCATGGAGCCGCGGCCTCTATAGAGAGGGGGTAGCGACCTCCATAGTTATCTCGATAGTGCTTATGCCAATTTCTCTTCCATCCTTCAGCCTCTTCCTCTCTGTGTCGATTTTTATGGAGTCGACCCGTAGTCCTAGAATCCTTGAAGACACCTGCGAGACGTCGACAGCTCTGCTGATTGCCCTTCCCCTAGCCCTGAGGATAATTCTCTTGGCGCCATTATCGAGGCCTTTCCTCATCTCCTTAACATAATACTCTGGATGATTATTGCCCACATACACAACATGCTCATCTGCCTGGGACAATGCCTAATCTATGGAGAAGATGTATTAAGATTTTTGGTGGTTGGTAGTGGTAGTCTCCGGATACGAATCTTTATTCACCTGCGTGGAATACTGATGGCTTATTTACTCTGTAAACCTTCAAAGAATTCATCAAGTTGTTTTGTTGTTGCGTTTTTCTCCTTTTTTCTTTTAGCTTTTTTGGGTGGTTTAATCCTTAATTCTGCTTCTCCTTTAACGGATTCCGGCATAGCTTCCTTAGCTCCCATGATACGTCTTTCAACCAAGTCTTCAACTGTTTTCTGCATATCTTCCACATCTTCCGGCTTTAAACTTAGGATTTCGCCTATAATGTGGTCGATTTCATATATTTTTGGTTTGAGCTTCTCTATCTGCTCCTTCATTGAAGCCCCTCCTATTCTTCTCGCCTCGGCTTCAAGCTCGCCGAATTTATGGGCTAGGCTTTCGACCTGCTCCTTAGTTAGTTTTCTGACGTCCAGAACCGGCATGTCCCTAGCGATGTTGATTTCGAGACCGATTATTCCACCCCCGCTTCTCCGTCCATGAGTCTCTACATAGTATTGTATGAATGAAGAATTCAAATAAGCGAGAAGCGCGTTTACCTGTTCCTCGTTTAAAGAGACACTATTTCGTGGCACGAGGGTTATTAATGCGTGGTACATAGCTACTGGAAATCTACACAAAATGAACCTAGTTTTGTACCAAGCTTGGTAGATAGCAAATATAGGTGCTGGAACTACTCCACCCAAATCATACCAGCCATAGAACTCCTTCGAACCAGCCCTAACCTTAGCCGACTCCGTCTGGTTAGCCAGCCTACCTCCTCCTCTGCTCTCCCTAATCCTAGTTACACATTCCGTTTCTCCCCACTTTACATATTTCCTGACCTCCTCAGGTAGCTTGCTCCTCGGCTTATGTCCTATAAACATATAGCACTTCTCATCATTCCCATACATTTGTTTCCAATCGTCCTCCGTAAACGTGAAGAACTCCGCCTGCCTCGCACTCGTTATTGCAGGCCAGATTAAAGCGTCCTTTAAATCAGAATTAGGATACGCATATTTCTCTAATTTGAATTCCTTGACCTTTGAGGGTGTGAGATAATGGAACTCACTTGCACCAGGGTTTCGAACCCCCCTTAACTTACCTGTAGAGACCAATACGAGATATTTGATGTTACCGTATGATGCGTCGAAAAGTTCACTCAATTTCACGAGAAGGTTGGATTCGTAGACCTCCTTTTTCCCGAAGAAAACGTCCATCCACTTTCTATCAGCAGGTATTTCGCCTTGCTTCATTACTTTAACGTAGAACTTATCCGACTTCTTACTCTCTACTACTTCAAGGATTTCTTCTACGTTCACGCTCTCGATTGTGCCAGGTATGTGGATGAAGACCACCTCGTTGTTAAGCCTCTTTTCTTGATTTTTTTCCTTCTCCAAAAGGATTACACAGGTTGAAATGAGTGCGGTGAAGAGGCGGAGAGTGAAGTCTATAATCGCCTTTACCTTATAGTTATCCAATAGGAACTTCCCGAAACCTATCCCATAATCCGTCTGCATCCATAGATTGGATATAATCATTCCAAGCTTTCCCCCGTCCTTGAGGAAGCCCGTAGCATGCATTATCCAGTAGGTGTATATTCCGGGCTCAACCCCTCTGGATACCTGAGGCGTCAAGCCGTACATACCAATCAAGTCCCTTCCCCTTCTTAGACGCTCCAAGACTTGTTTCTTCGTTTTCTCGGGAATCTCCACCCATCTCGTGTAAGGAGGGTTGCCCACTATGGCGTCCGCTTTTTTCGGCATCGTAATTTTACGCTCAACCTCTCCTGCAGCCGTCTTAATTCTGTACGGTAATATGAGTTCATGACCGGGCATGATTGAGAAAAAGTCCTGGACTATCACGTTCATCTGACTCGATGGCGCCCTGACGTTCTTCATAGAGAGGTTGACCGCCGTTAAATGGGCTGGGAAGGGGTTGATATCCACAGCATACAGTTGATTTAAAATCCTTTCATGAACTTCTTTTGATGCAGGTAAAACGTCTCTGCCAGTTTTGAGCTTAAGCAGCCTTCTATAGGCCTGTAGGAGAAAGCCCCCGCTGCCGCACCCAGGGTCCAATACAATATCTTCTGGACTCCTTATGGTCCACTTGGTTATCAGCTCGCATATAGCTGGAGGGGTATAGAACTGGCCTAGCCTGTGCCTTTCTTCAGGGGGTATCAGCTCTTCGTAAATGTAGCCAGCTAAGTCTCCTACCTCCTCGACTTTTACGTTATCGAGAAAGGATATGAAGTCGTTGATTCTCTCCATGACGTTCGGGTCGTCGGGAATGGGGAGCATATCGTAGATGCCTGTCTTGAATACTGGCTCGAAGTCTTTAGTGGCATTCACGGCTTCATCAAAATACTTTAAGAGTTGCTCTCGGAAGCTTGTACTGGAAGACGTATCCAAATCCGTCAACCTACGTAGTTTGTACTTCTCCTCCAATACTTTGTAAAATATCAGCTTGTTCATCAAAACATAGGACATCATCCTGACCAGCTCTTCTGAAGATGGCTTGTAACCCAGCTCTTTTTCCATCTTATCAAGTTCTGTTTTTAACGCGAGGTCATCCTTCATTTTCAGCTCAAGCAAGTCCCTACACTGTTCACTCAGGTCCTCTACAAACGACCTGAACTGGTTTATTAAAGCGAAAGAGAGCTCTACTTTTAGAGCCCTTTTCTCTAGAAAGTCTTTGGCTAATCTGTCAAGCAGATTTTGGATGTATTCCTCTGTTAACTTCAGCTCCTCTCTTATTATCAGATAGTTTTTAATCAGGTCGCTGAACTTCTCTTGCCTAATTACATTGCTGTAGTCTCTTTTCTCTATCTTCGCATAATTCACGTACTCGTTCAAATCCTTAGGTGTTTTGAAAACCGCGATTGACTTTGGGTTAGCGGTGGCAAAATATGGTACGTGAAGTCCCCTTCTCCCATATAGAGCGGCGTAGCTTATCGCCTGGCCTACGACCGCCAAAGCGAGGGGGTCGAAAAGCCCCCTATCCCTTTTCCCCTCAGCTTTTTTCTTTGTCTCTATGAGCAGGAACGGCAAGCCCCCTCTAATGAATACCGCTATGTCCACCTCCCTAGAATCTACAGGATGGTCCCTTTCAACCCTAGAGACCTCTAAACCATCGAATCGGAATTTAGAAGCAGCTTGAATAAGCTCCTTAAGCTTGTCTTGAAATACGGCTTCCCTACTCAACCACGCTGATGAAAATGATTATGCGATTTAAGCTTTAAAAAACTAGGATTTACGGCTCACATTCCTCATTGAAACAATAGAGGAGGCATGATGGTGAGAAGGGGTACCCGCAGAATCTCTCACATTTTCTAACACGTCAGACACGAGAACGAACTCCATCCAAAACACGATAAGGAGCGGGGTCAGAAGACGCTTATCCGGATACCATCGCTGGGTGAGAGCAGCCCGAAAATGGGTATATTTTTTTATCCACGGCGGATGCATATCCAGCCGTGAGTGAGGTTAGGTCAATAATCATAACTCTCGCGTCGTCGGCGTTCTTCTCGCTCATACTCCTGACCATGATGGTGGCTAGGACTCCCTGGCTCATGGACGCGGATGGGCTGGCTCTCGCATGGCTTTTGTTGGCCTCGGCTCCTCTGGCCCATGAGCTTGGTCATAGGGCTGCTTTTAGAAAGCAGGGCGTGAACGCCGTCATAGCGTCGCCCCTGAGCTTCATATTCTCATTCGGCGGAGCGGTTAGGGTGCCCGAGCCCGTGGACCCGGGTAAGGCTTTGAAGGGAGCGGTTGCAGGGCCCTTGGTGACTATCGCATACACAGTTGCCGCGCTCGTTCTCTCGCAATGGTTTAAACCAGTCTCCACGGTCGCGTTGCTCCTCTCGATAACCGTGGCCCTGTCAGGCGCCCCGCGGAGCAGCGACGCTAAATACATGAACCTAAGATGGAGAACAGCTTTCATAGCGGTTGGAGCCGTGTTGACAGCGGCTTCAGCGCTTAACATGGCTTATCTAATCAAGTATGGATGAATCCGGATGACCTCCCTGCTCGACGTCGTTGCGGAGAGGGAGACCATTCTCACTATTCTATGGTTTTTCATAGGGTTCGGGACAGGCCTCGCCCTTATCAGGCTGTGGAAAATCATTCTGATAGGTTTGGTGGCCGCTTTTCTTGCGCCGGTGGCGCTCGCGTTCATGGGTTTGAGCCTCCCAATCACTCCTGAAAACATCTTAGACGCTGTTGTGAAGGGGCTGGAGATGTTTGCGGGGCTGCTGGCTTCACGCCCCTACGGCGCACTAGGCTTCGTGGTAGGCGCCGGGATAGGCCTTGCTCTGGCGTTGGCTAGGTGGCGCTCATAGCCTTCAGCCTAATACATGATAGTTATGCGGCATCATGACAGCCAATGTGGTGCCGAGCAGGTAAACCGGCTGGCCATCCTCATCATATCTATTCACCAGCCTGAATGCCATATCGGATGCGACCAGCTTGGTTTTGAAAACCGGTCCTCTGGGCAAGATTTTGTAGACATTGTATCTCTCATCAGCCTTCAGCACTTTCACCGCGACACCATGCCGCGCAAAACTCAGCATCTCCTCCATGGTGAGAGGGCTGCCGGCCTCCCCGCATAGGTTCGGAGGCGCGCTGACAACTATTATGTTGTTTGCGTCAAGCCTAAGCCTCACATTGTCATCCACAGGTTCAAGGATTACCTTGAGAAGAATGACACGGGCCCTGATTCGCGCACCATCCTCCAAATAGTAAGTGTTCCACTGTTCTTTCAAGACCTCGAAGGGCACCTCCACATAGCTCATGCAGCCCATGATATTCCACGGGGGATAAAACAGTATACAGGCTAGGAGAACCTGATGACCAGAGCCACATCCTGCCCCGCAAGCTTGAAAATCATGTGGAGAAGCTGCGCTGAGGGTGTCTTAACCGTCACCATCACCAGCCCACCGTCTCTGTAAACACCCCGAACATCCTCTAGTCCGTTAACCATGTCCGCCACCTTCTGAGCCTTGTCGGCATCGCCGCGCTCAACCATGTTTCTAAGAATAACCCACCTCGCGTCTATTTCTTTAAGCACCTTCTCCAATGATACGAAATCAACAACCGACCATGTATGGTCGGCGACTACAGCCACGTAGCCGCCGCGCTCAACCATTGCGTTGAACCCCGCAGCCCTAACCCTCTCCAGCACAACGTTGCCCCCGTTAGTCAACGGGCTCCCCAAGGCTAACATGAGCAGGGCTATTACAAGGAAAATTGGCACAAGCTTGGCGAGTATCCCACGTCTACCCACCCTTGAGCCGCAGTTGAAACAGTACCGCGCATCACGGGGCAGGCTAACCCCGCACCCTCTACACTTCACCACTTATTATGAAACAACTCTGCATATAATCAAATAACCGGTATGACGATTTGAATAATTTCGGTCAGGAAGAAATTGGGTCTAATTCCCGGAAATTTCCCGCTTCTACGGAGGCAGGTTGACCATATATGGTCAAAAAGCGGTAATACTTTTCGGGTATTTTCGGTCACCAGATAATCGGGCCTAATTCGCCAAAATTTCGGCTTTCTGGGAATAGGGTTTGACCATATATGGGCAGCCATACATGCCTGCTCTAACCACAACATATCGTATAGGCTTGATAAACATTGTCTGAGCTTCACCCTCTCCGAAGGCCCTACAGGAAGTCTCCTCAGCCTAATCAGATTATTGAAATAAATGCATGATGATTAGTTGTCTTAGACGCCATGAAAGTGAAAAACCTTGTGAAGAAACCCGACAACAAGGCGCTCAGCGGGCCCATCCTCGCCTTAATCCTCCTAGTGGTCGGCGTAGCCCTAGCCCTTGTAGCAGCCAGCATCGCCGGCGGCTTCCTCTTCGGATGGGGTGCCGCGCCAAAAGTCAGCATAGAGAAGGTGGACATCCTAGTTGACACAAACGGCAACGGCTTCATCACAGTAGATGTGCGCAATGCAGGAGGCTCAGTTCTAACTGGTTGCCAAGTAACCGCAATCAACCTCCCAGGCGCTATATTCGACCCGACTAGCCAGGACATAGCCGCTGGCAGAAGCCAGACATTCACCGCGGACAACGTAGCGGGCACGGTTCTCGGCGATGTCTACACTTTCAGGGTTCAGTGCACCGCGCCCAACGGACAGACAGTAAGCGACACCAAGACCGGGGTAGCCCACACCTAAACGGGGATGAGAAACCATGGCCGCTAAAAACCCTCTTCATTTTTTTGGAAAATCCAAGAACCTTAGCCGCAAGGGGCTAAGCGAGACGGTTGTGGTGCTGATTCTCGTGATAGTCGGTGTATCGCTCGCCCTCCTTGTGGGAAGCATTGTGGGAGGCCAGCTTGGCGGATGGGCTAGAAAAGAAGGCATAATCATAGAAGATGTCTCTGCGGCTTTGGTGGGCCCGCTGGGAAGCCAGCAGCTCTGCGTAACGGTGCAGGTGAAGAACACCGGCGGAAGCCCTGTCACCAGCATAACCGCTCAAACCGCTCCTGTAGCGGTGCCATTGAGCGGTTTCCCAGCCTCTCTTAACCCGGGCTCCAGCGGCTCGGCGAGCGGCTGTGCAGCGGCGTCCGGCATAGGGCGCGGCGACATGCTGACCATCAGGGTGAGCGGCAACATCCCGGGGGGAAGCACAAGCCACCAGCGCTCTGTTCCAGTAACCTAAAACCTCCTCACCTTTTTTGGTGATGTGCTTGGCTCAACGCGTTGTCTCGGGTTTATCACCCGCGGCAACCGTCGCGGTGCTCGCTATAGTGAGTGTCGCGCTTGTAATCCTCGTGGGCTCTCTGGCCTCCGGCTGGCTAGGCCCCCATTCCAAGTCATACAGCATATCCATCTCCTCGGCCCAGCTCGTCAGAGCATTGGGGAGCAGCTATCTCCTCACCTTCTCGGTGACGAACAAGGGCTCCGAGCCCGTTACCTATTCCGGTCTATCTATACAGGGAGCGGGAAACCCTGTATGCACGCTTACGCATGTGAGAGGCTCCACCAATGTGAAGCCATCTGAATCGGTTGAGTTCACGTATCGCTGTGCACCGGTTACCCTCGGCGAGAAATATTATCTAACTGTTAGGACCGTGGAGGGTGCTTCAGCATGGTTCACCGTAGCCGCAGTGGGATAAGCGAGGCAGCGGCAGCGGCGGCGGCTCTGCTGGTCGCATTAGCCGTGGCCCTGGCTGCCTATGGAATATACGCTAGAAACACATCCGCCGCCGTGGCAGGTTTTGAGAAAGAGTCGGGAAACCAGGCTGTCAAGATATCTGAGAGGCTCACGCTTGTCTACTGGGCCAGCGACGGCAGAGCATGGATAGCTAACGACGGCCCAGACCCTGTCACGGTTATCCAGATATATGTGGACGCCAACCTTGCATGGTCGGGGAACGCCACATTAGCGCCTAGACAGATGCAGGTCTTCAGCCTACCCAGCGGCTCGGCATTAGCTGTTAAAACATCTTCCGGAGCGCTTCATGTCCTGACAAAGGAGTGGACAAGATGAGGAGGCGGGGAGTATCCTCAGCGTCTGTGATAGTCTTCGCCCTCGCCATAGTCATGATGACCACCGTAGCCGCCTATCTCTCTGTCTCAGCCTTCTCAAACACTTTCACGGCGAGGAGAAACTTGGAGGAATTATATGACAGAGGCAAGCATGAGGTGAGAGCCACATTGATGCCGGGGATACCTCCCGGCTGGAGTCCGAAAGCATATCTCCTAATCCATGAAGACAGCGGCGAGGGCGACACATTGCTCGATATCCTAGTTGACCGGATGGGCTCTGTCACGTCGGCTAGAATAAACGAGGTATTCGACGCCGGAGCCTGTAGGATAATCAGGCTGGAGAGGCTGGGGCTGCCGAGGTCTATCAACGGCTACGCCAACACGAGCATAGTCATCCACTTCTCCAGCGGCGCAGTGGGTAAAGCCTATCAGAGGAGCTGGGTCGAGCCTGACGAGGTTTATCCATGTGGGCGCGACCCGCCTGAAAGACCCGGTGTATACACGGTCAACATAAGGGTTTTGCTGGAAACCGGTTCTGGCAGGCAGGTGTGCGGCTCATGCTCGTCAGCCGTTAACCCGCCTCCCGGAAACCGCAACTACTCACCCTATGAGATAGCCCGTATAGAGGCGGAGCCGGCGATAACGATAGGTAACACGCAGTATGTTTTCAAGCACTGGGAGGTGAGCTTCACAGGCTACAGGGACACGGTTACATATGGCTTAAACCCGCTCAACCTGTTAATGGATGACCATTATTTTGTTGAAGCTGTGTATGCCCCTCCCTGACCAAGATTGGTCGGGGAGGTTTATCGCCTTATATGCATCAGCTCTTTTTCTCTCTGATGCCTTGAAAAGGAAAAGCTCATCCGGGTTATCCGGCGTAATAGCGGCCATAATGGTGATGGCTGTAGTCACAGCAGGAGTGCTCGCAACAACCTATGTCTCAAACACGTACTCGGCCCAGAACAGGCAGATGATGGAGGAGCTGAGGAGGCAGGCGGCCAAGGACCAGGAGCTTATACGCATATACATCCACGCCGAAAACTCTTCAGACATCAACAGCCCACCGAGAATAACGATAGTCAACGCATGGGGCTTCCCGACAAACATAACCAAGCTACTGGCGGTGTACAGGCCGCAGCCCAGCCAAAACAGGCAAGTCATAGAGATAAGCAGGCAGATAATTGTTCCGCCGGGCACAAAGGTTACGCTTAGCCCGGAGCAGCTAGGGCTCAGCTTCACAAGCTTCCGACAGCTCGCAGGCAACATGGCGGCGTTGATAGCATACACCGACGCCGGCAACAGCTTCGGCAGCACATGGGGCTACCCGCGCGAAGACAACCTAGTAGGCGCAACCACCGTAACCACATACAACTACACAACCACAGAAGTATGGCAGGTACCATCCTTCACCACTATAAACAACACCTTCTACGTGAACAGGACCATAACCCTCAACCCTCCAGCGCCTATAACCTACTCAACCATACGGGCCGTAAACCACTTCGAGAAAATCAACATACTGGCGAGGGGGCTGCCTGCAGGAGGAGGCATCTACTACTCAGCCTCGGTGACAGGACTCCCCGAGGACGGCTCACCGTCAGCACCATTACCCGACTGGAGAAACGCCATAAACGTCCAGTGGGAGGTCCCGCCGTGGGGTTATAACGGGTGGTACTACCTGCTATGGGCTTGGCAGCCTGCCGGCGGCTGGGCCGACGCATCGGATGACACGAAAACCGTCTACGTGGAGAGAGGCACCTACTACACCAACATAAACGCGCCAAGGTCCCTAATCGTGTCGATAAACATAGCCGCAATCAACTCATTATGCACAGCGGTGTATAGTCTGCGGAGAGTAGATGTACAGCCCGCCCCGCCCAACTACCCCACACCCACGGCCACGTACATGCGGCAGGGAGAATACGTGTCCATGACGCATTATCCAACCACATATACATGGCCAACAGCAGTGAGAACAGACTGGGATGAATGGGGGAGGCAATATGTCACAACATTATACGGGACTCGTGTGTACCCGGCAGGCCCAGCACTCACATTCAACAACTATTACCGTGGAACCTTCACCGCCGCCCTCCTATACAGTGGGACGAGGTTCGTCAGGCCGGGAGACAATCCCCACCACCCGGTCAATATGGTGGTGACAACACGAACAGCACCCGTCACCACCGCCTATGGAGACCGCGCATGGTACGCTTGGCAGGCCCGGATATCAGCCCTGCCAACCTATACAGTCGGCCCGGAGAACCCGGTCTACGTCAACCACTTCCAAGTCACCGAGAACAGCTACACAATTCACAGGTACTACTACGTGGACAAGGTCGAATGCAACATCTACACGCCATCGCCCCCCGCTCCGTCAGGGGTGTACATGGGCCCGACCAGCTCCTGCGGTCCCGGTCAGAGCTGCACGTTTAACCCCCCTCCTACATGTGATGTGACGGCTGTTTCTGTTACGGTACCTGTGACTGGCGGAGGATCGAGCGGCGGAGATGGTGGAGGCAGCTCTGGCGGAGGAGGCGGCTCCGGTGTGGGATTCGGCGTCATTGTCAAGTATTTGGTGTATTGCCTTCCATGGTGATGGTGTGTGAACTCGTCGGTTAGCGCTTTGCTCACGGTTCTGGTGCTGCTGGCCGGGTTCTCGGCGGCGTCGCTGACGTATCTAAACGTCTACGCGGTGAAGGCGGCTGAGCTTAGGGAGTCTGCTCTAGAGGCTGAGGCGTCGTCTGAGCTGCTTCACGCCTATGTTTACCGCGACGTGTCAACCAACAACACGCTGCTTACGCTGAGGAACGCGGGCAAGGTGGCGCTCGAGGTAACCGATATAGTGCTTGTCGACAGGGCCGGCGGCGTCGTGAAGGCTGTTAAGCTCAACGAGACGTTGAAGCTTAGCCCACAGCAGTATAGGACAATGCCCTTCGCCACATTAGCGGGAGAAGAATACAGAACATATGATGACACCTATAGCTCATTATCAGCAGCCTACTTCAAAACATTCAGGGGAAGAGTGTACGGCAGCAGGTACCTCGCGCCGCCGGTGGTGGAGGTGGCGGCCTATGAAACCAGCAGAACAACTCTGACCTCGCAGGTAACATCCACCGAGTCGCTAACAGTGGTCGAGACCACACAAACATTGACCAGTTGGACGGCGACAGTCATAATAGACAACCCGAGCCACTGGCCCATCAAAGTATACACCGGCGTAGCCTACCCGAGAGGAGCGTATAGAGAAGACGTTACATTCCCGTCGTGGGGTCTGCTACCCGGTCTACAGGCCAAAGACCCCAGCAATAGAATAGTGAACGTCACCGACTCATCCGTCATAAAGATACCCCAGTTCACCATGACATATAAAAAGGGCTACAGACAGGGGTCGGTAAGTTATTGGGATCCATGCGATAGAAGAGCGTGGAGTGACCCATATACTCCGTTTTCGATATGGCGCCCTACACCATCCTCTGACTATGGCCCACGATTCGTGGCTGTAAACTATGAAACGGTAAGTGTATGTAATGGATATGGAGGTAGAGGAGCTATCCCGGTAGGTGGGCAGGAGTACTTCTTCCCTGAAAACAGCCTACGGAACATGGACAATCTGGTACAAGATACGCTTACAGACACCGCATCGGTAACAGGCTTAACCGGAGCAGGCAGCGTGGACATAACCTTCCCCGCGGACCGCTACCCAATAACAGTCAGGAAAATAACAGTCAAAATCACCAGCTCAAGCTGCTCCTACTCATGGGGTGGTTATTGTTATTATTGGCTCATTAATGGAGGCATCACCAGCCCGGTCAGTCTGACGATAAGTGATGCTAATTCCAGAAGCTCTTCGGTAACACTCTCTCAGGACGTGAGCATCCCCCTCGACAACGGGAGTCCGCTCACGGTTACGTATACAGTTGTTTCAGGCAACACGGTCGATGTATACGTCCAGTACACATACCTCTCCCAGCCCCGTAGGTACTATGGGGAGGTGAGTTTTCCGACCACACTTGAGTGGCACAGTCGGTTTTATGTAGAGAGAAATTATTATAGCTACTACTTAGTCGAAACATCTTACTTTTCAACAGCCATCCACAAGCTGGCTTACGTGGCGGTCGTAGACCTCTGGAACACCACCAACATCGTAGCCTACTCCACCAACGGCACGCTGAGGGTTTACGCAGACCGCCCATTAGGCATAGTAGCAGTATACACCTACGACAGAACAATTGAACGGCTGCCACCGCCGCCACCGCCGCCCAGCTCGCCCCCATGCATGAAGAGCTACGTCGTCGGCATATGCGAGAGCAGCGACGTAGGAACCCAAGTATGGACCAACAGCGGCTTAGGAGTAAACGTGCCATGCGATAGCCCGCCGCCGAACTCCATATCCGTCTCCTTTGGCACAAGCAATCCAGGCAAATGCAACGCCTTTGTGGCGCCCGGAGCCGGGACATATAGCAAGAACGAAGTGTATCAATGTAGCAAGAACGGGAACACCATAACATGCAATGTTCCACCGGGTGCAACAATAATCACAGACTGCGACCTTTAATAAACACCCATACATTTTTTCAGGCCTTCTCCGTTTATATTCCTGCGAATAATGTGTCCAAGGTATGAGGGCTGCGTTAGCAGCGCTTGCAACCGTCTGCATACTGTTTGTCCTCCTGCCCATACATGGTGAAGAGTTCCAGTACCCGGGCTGGGAGGTGACATGGGTCAACGACTTCAAAGGAGATAGGCTGACGCAGAGAATAGAGGTTTTCCCCATAAACCAGTGGTGGAACCCGAGGCAGACCGTGGAGGAGGACGGAGGATACACATACAACATACTGCTCAAGTACAGGCCCGGAACCACCATAGAGTATCTTGATTATAGTAGGATTAAGGTCATCCAAACAGAGTATGGCTGGGAGCATGTGTTGTTTGCATCGAGGGTGGTTAGAACGTGGCAAGCCGCGTTACAATACGCCGCAGAACACTATGAATGGGCTAGACACCTCCCAAAAATAAGGTTCAAATTCTACATAGAAGGTGTAAACGAAACAATACCTACACCCGACATAATTATAGACCCCACACGTCGTTGCGGGAACGGTGCTTGCACAATCTCTGCGACTCTCGAGGAACCATATGTGAAGGTTTTAGGCAACCTTGCGTTTTTATCTCATGAGTTTGGCCACGCCATAGGCCTCGGCCATAACGATGGATACCCACGAAGCTATCAATATGGTTTTGACTGGAGAGGGTTCAGAATAGGCGGCTGGTATCCCGGCGACGCTTGGCGACCTTATCCAATATTTGGTCCACCAGATACATTTGTTCTCTACGCATTGGCTGTTAGGTTTAGCTCACTAAGAAACGCCTCCGCCGACGATGTGCTGAAGTTTGGCGGCGGCTGGCTCAGCCCGCCCAGCAACCTCACTGTTATAAGCATGCCGGGTGAGGTATGGGTGTATCACTACAACGTCTTTGACGAGGGGGAGGGTTGGATTAGTCTATCCTATCCCATCGCACCCATCACCGTCACCGAAGGTATTTACCGCGAGACGCTATGTATCAAGCCTTTCAAGGATAAGTCTGGCGAAAATCTCCCGTTTGTATCTGACTATGGTAACGGGACTAGGCTCGTTCTCCACTCATACGATGTTCAGAGGGTTACGTTGACCGAGGAGGTCACCAGAGTAGGCGGCTCATCGCAGACTTACTACACTTACACCTTAGTGCCTAAAAAGCTGCTGAAGTACGTCATGCCCTACATCAACGAATCCAATGTATACCGTATACTTATTTACGACGGCATAGGCCCCGGCTGGGATAACTTCACAGCCTTGACCATGAATGGTCAGAGCCTATGCTTCGAGAGCCTCAAGGACAGGCTCTTGGCTGAGCTTAGGTTTGAGAGGGCGTATAGGCTTGAGGCTGGCCCTGTCAAGGTAGAAGCCGTGTCAGGCTGGGCTTACCACGACGGCAAACACGTATGGGCTCTGAGGAAAAGTGTCGTGAAGCTCGCGCCGGCGGCTGAATCCTTCCAGTTATCCGAGGATGTGAGAATGGTTTGGCGCGGGCAGGATGCTGTGGTGAACGTCACATCGCCTATGAACCTTGTGGACAGGCTTTGGAAGCCTCAGTACCTCGTAAGGGTTGAGGGCCTATACAGCGGATTGTTCAAGAGCGTCTGGGTTGACAAGGGCTCAACGGTGCAGATACATCCGGAGAAGGATGTAGTTGACCTTGGAAACGGTACAAGGCTTGTTTTCAAGGGGTTCGAGGGATACAACGGAACCGAGATAGTTGTGGACAAGCCGCTGACCCTCAAGCCCATCTGGGAGAGGCAGCACAAGGTGAGGATAGAGAGCAGGTATATCCTGAGTGAGGAGAAGTACTTCACAGCCAATGAGACCCTCTACACCCTCATGCCCATTGTTCAGGAGTTCGGGAACGGGACAGTGGTGGAGCTGAGGAACATGACCGTATATGGTCAGGACGGGGCTGTCCTAGCCACGTGGAACCAGTCCCTAAGCCGGGGGAACATGGCTATGGTGAAGTATACCTTGACACAGCCAGCCACTGTCAAGGTTGAGTGGAGAATACTCCAGACAATACGTGTAGATAGCGTTGTCAAGAGCTTTGAGGAGAGGGTTGAGAACGGCTCATCGATAGATGTTAGGCGATGGCTTCCCGAGACCGTTGAGCTGGGGAACGCCACTAGGCTGGCGCTTAAAGCCGTCTACGTGGACGGGGCTAGGACAGGGTCGTGGCTGATAACGGTCAGCAAGCCGATGCATATCCGCGTAGAATACCTGCCCCAGTACCTTGTATCAATGGCCTTGGAGGCTGGCGAAGGATACCTGGCCGAGCCTGACAACGTGGTCCTCGAAGGAGGCGGGGAAACGAGAGTATACACCCCACCCATGGCATACATAGACAGCGGAACATGGAGAACCGTCTCCATAAGGTACCGTGAAGCAGAGGTCAACGTAGAACAGACAGTATCTATACAGGGGCCGGGAGAATACAGGCTCAGGACAGGGCTGAAAACGGTGAGGATAAAGGCCGTAGACGTGCTAGGCATTCCCGCGCCCTTCACAGAGGCGTGGATATACCCCGACATCAGGGCCACCACAGCCTATGACGGCCAAGCCAAGCTGCCGGCGGCACCCCCCACCGAAACAACAATAAAGGCTTCAAGCCCATTGGGAGGAGGGGAGACAGCCCTAGCAGCCGACGCCACAGAAGCAACCATAGTTATTCCTTTATCTACATGGACGATAGTTTTCATAGCCGCGGCATGTTCCGCGGCGGTATTGGTCCTAAAAATCTCAAGACGGCGGCGGCCACGGCAGCAGTCTTCCTCCTAACAGGATTTATCCTAGGATATCTAGCGAGTCCAGCGGCCTCCAAACCCTCTCAAACAATAACAGTCATCCAGGGACAAACCATAACACAAACCGTGTCCATAGCGGCGACAACTGTCCAGAAAACCAATCAGCCAGCCCCCTTCTCCGCCTATGCCATCTATACATGCGGAATAAAAGGCGGGCCCCCACAGGAAAACGAGACACTCAACATCCCTAAAGGATGCCCGCCGCCAAACGAAAAATCCGTGACAATAATCGTCAAGTTCACAGAGCTTGGGACACAGAACAGCTACATCTCGCCTAGAGAAAAAGTAATAGTGCTGACCCCTGGGCTAGCCACGTCAGCCGAGATATTGGATGGTTTTCCAACCGATTCACAGGGCAGGATAGTTATCAGGCCGAATAACTTCGAAGCAAGCGTCACAGTCATAGTACCCGTCACAGACCTATACAGCTTCGTCAACTGGATGAGAGACGTAGGCAAAATAACCCTACAATTCAAGATACTTGACTCAGAAGGCCGACACATACAAGACGTACAGGTAAGCGGCGTAGTGCCATATGGAGGGGCCTGGTCGATAGAGGAAGCGGCTGGGGAGGTGGAGCAGGGTGGATAAGTGCCCAGCATGCGGCGAAAAACTGCCCCCCATCATAGAGGAAGAAGGGATACAGCTACTACATTGCCCCAACTGCGGAGAGTCGCTGAAAACGAAAACAGTAGAAGCAATAGAGCCTGAGGCAAAGAAGACACGTAAACAGGATAAGGCGGACAAGGAGCCCGCGGCTCCGCCACCGGTCATCAGGCTACCAGCCAAGCAGCTCGACAAGAAAGAGGAGAAGATACTGGCCAAGGCTCAGGAACGCCTCAAGCTACTGGAGAGGTTCCTCTCCTCAGCCGCCAGGATACCGCTTGTCCTAAGAGACCCTGGGACAGGGGTCACGTTGAAGAGCTACAGGATAGGCCTCGCCAGCATAAGGATAGCCGCCGAGGGGATGACAGGCAGATACTTCGTCTCAGAGCCTGAGCTGGAGCCGGAGGATATACTGGGATACAGCATGGCCCTCGAGAACATCTACATGAAGGCTGAAATCCCCGAAGACGTTGTCACGACGCTTTCAAAAAGAAGCCATAGAACAGATGTCGTCGTCAAGAAAGCCAGCATAAACCTGAGCCAAGCCCTCGAACCCCATATACGCTCAGCGCTCAAAACACTTGGGATAGACAACGACGAGACAAGGACGAAGGTCACATACTACATCGCGAGAGAGCTTTTCGGATACGGTGTGCTAAACATCATGGTCGAGGACCCTGAAATCGAGGACATCAACTGCATAGGCCCGGGATTATACATCGGGGTCTACCATAGAAGCTTCAGCCACTACCGCTGGCTATGGTCAAACGCCTACTTCAGAGACGACGACGAAGTAAACGACTTCATGAACAAGCTCGCACACGCGGTTGGGCACGGGCTAACAGTCGCAAAGCCATACGGCGACTTCGCTTTACCGAGCGGAGACAGGTTCGCAGGCATATTCGGCAGAGACATAGCCGCTAGAGGCCCGGGATTCACCATCAGAAAATTCGCCGTCATGCCATGGAGCCTGCCACATATGGTCAAAAGCGGGGTGCTATCGCCGTTAATGGCTGCTTATCTATGGTATGCTCTAGAGCAGAAGGCTATCGTCGGGCTGGCCGGCCCCACGGGAAGCGGTAAGACAAGCCTCTTCAACGCATTGCTTGCATGCCTCCACCCCAACAGCATGTTCTACACCATCGAGGACACGTACGAGCTCTACCTGCCCGCCCGCGGCTGGAGAGCCATGACCGTGAAGAGGCCGAGCATGATGACCGCTAGAGAAGTGCAGGTCACAGAAGCCGAGCTGATAAAAATGGCTCTACGTATGAGGCCTGACTACATCGTGGTAGGCGAGGTGAGAAGCGAGGACGCGATATACCATCTATTGAACGCCGCCTTCACAGGCCATGGCGGAGGGTTCACGTTCCACGCCGACTCCGCCTCAGCCTTCTTCAGCAGGCTCGCCATCATGTTGAGAAAAGCCGACCTCAGCGAGAGCCTGCTCAGCTTCTTCTGGGGCTGCGGCATAATGTCCTACACCGACACACCCAACGGCAGGCTGAGGCGCATGATGGAGATAGCGGAGATAGTTCCAGACAGTTCAGCCACCGGCTTCAGGATTCATCAGGTGTTTAGATGGAGGGAGTCGTCAGACACGTTCGAACCCGACAGCCCCGAGGAAGCTTTCAAGAAGAGCGCTAAACTCAACATCCTGGTCGATAGATTCGGGGCATCCGAGGAGAAGATAATAGCCGATATTGAGAGAAAGGCGGCGGTAATCGTCGAAGGAATCGAGAAAAACATATCAGACGCGCTCGAGTACCACGAATTCCTCAAACAGCGCTACTACACAGTGGCGGGTGTCGCCTGATGCAGGACGGCACAGTCATGTCCATCATCCCAGCACTCTCAGCCGGGATAATAGGGCCTTTAGCCGTCTTTTCTGGAAATATTCCGATGATGGTGGGAGCGGTCACAGCGCCTGTCGCCGCTTTCGCCGGCTCATCACTTGGCAAAAAATTCTCGGCAAGATTTGAGGGATACGCGGTTAAAGTGGCCAGGGCCTCGATGAAGCGTGTATCCTCCTACGAGCTCGCGGAGAAAATATCGTCGGCGATAGGCGCATCCATTGCCTCAGTATTGGTTATTGCGGCCGTGGCGCTTATCTCGCTATTTACACATTCCTTTAACCCGCTTGTTTTAGCGGGCTTCGGCCCCGCGGCAGCTCCAATATTCATGACGATGCTATCCGCCTCGAACTCAGCCTCAAACAGGAAGACAGCCCTCTCCACCGAGTATCCCTTCTTCATGGTTTTCAGCAGCATAGTCGCCTACTGCGGCGGCACCATCTACATGGCGCTGCAGCATGTCAAAAAAGCGACGGATGTCTTTAAGCAGGTCAGCAAAGAGGCTGCAGAGATTGAGCGGAAAGCGGTCTTCGCAGGGGTGGGGGCGGTCAAGAGCGTGGAAGCCCACGCCGAAACCATACCGCATGAAGAGTTCAGCCGGGCGCTGCTGACGACGACAAGCGTCTGGAGAACAGGCGGGGACATGGTGTCTACGCTGGAGGACCTCGCGGAAGAGGCGCTGAAATACATGACAGAGAAGTTTGAAAGATTCACGTCATCAATAGCCGCCTATATCGAAATCCTCTTCACCGCACTTGTTCTACTGCCTCTGGGGATGAGCCTCACCGTGATAGTCGGCGGAGAATCCACGCAGGGAATGGTGCTTCTAAACACCTTCATCACACCGTTCCTCGGCCTCGTGTTACTGCTAGCAGTCAGGAACGCTATGCCGAAGATACCTAATAGAATATCCCTAGACACGGCCACCTTGGCGAAGGCTTTATCCGTTGCCGCGGCTTCAGCCGCCATTGCTTATGTGGTTCAGGCAGCGGGTATACCGGTTCCGTATCCAGTCATAATAGCGGCGGGAGTAGGCGTCACGGCTCTCCTTGTCTACGCATCCATGCGCCATCAGGTGGGTGAGATAGAAGAGGCTGAGAGGGAGCTGAAACGGTTTGTGAGGATAGCGGTCGAGGAGAGAAAAGCCGGGAAAACCATGTATCATAGCCTGAAGACCGCCGCGGCACAGCGGTACAGCCGGCACTTCCAAGCATTCGTCAAAGGGTTCTCCACAAGGCTGACAATGGGCCTCGGAATATACCATGCAGCCTCCACCGCGCGTAGCTGGCTCACCCGCGTGATTCTCTGGCTCATAGACATGGTGGACAGGCTGGGGGGAGCAAGCCCCCAGCTAATGGAGAAGGTTATTACAGCGTTGACATACTACAGCGCCGCCAGAGAAGCCCAGAGAGGTAGAACCAAGCTCTTCCTATACCTGACATACGCCACGCCATTCATAGCCTCGATGATGTTCGGCATGGTTCATCCACTCATAGCCGGCACAGCGTTCGGCGGCACAAACCTTGAGCTTCCCGAGGCTCCGCAGGGAGGGCCGAGCTTCAACCCAAGCCCCGAGCTCGCAGCCCAGATGATAGACATGGGCTTCCTGATGATGATTATAGCGGCATCGACGATGGCGCTGACCATCAGCTACGCCATAGACTCTCATCCATTCGGCCTACATAGAGTAGCCATCACAGCGTTCCTGTTCATACCCGCCTACTACTCTGTCCCCCTGATGTCCGAGCTGGTGAGAGCCACATTGTTCCCAAGCCAGGTGTAGAGACATGAAGCAGGTCCTGTTGTTCACGATATTGATGTTTCTATTGATGTTCCCCGTCTACGCGCAGGAGAGCTACAGCGTTACATTGACAGGGGAGCCGTCAGACTGCATCCTCTCCATAGCCGGCGCAGGCAGATACCCCGCCGGCGCGCAGGTGAGGATAGAGGCTAGGCCGACGACCAACTGCAGGTTCATGGGATGGGTAATCAGCAAAGGCATGCCGTTCAACTACACCTCCGCCAACCCGTTCTTCTTCTACATCGACGGAGACTTTGAGGCTAAAGCAGTCTTCGAGAGGCTCTACACAGGACCGGGCGGAGAGGTGATAGAGAGAGCCGTCGTCAACCCCGTCCTCAACATATCTCTGCCGAAAGAGCTCCGCCCCGGTCCCCTGGTAGCGAGGGTGGGCGAAACCATAAGCTATGTTTTCCCACCCGAGATAATATTGGGCGAGAACAAATACATCTATCTCTATGCGGAGGCTCTCGGAAACATATACTCCCAGCCAGAGATAACCATCAAGCTACCGCCAGGCTCCGTCAACTTAACCGCCTACTACTACACGTACGTGAAGTTCCTCGACGAATATTACCCGCTTGACCAATTCACAACAATAAATGCTGAGCCGGTCAGGGTAAGCGACAACGAGAGAAAAATACCTCAGTCATACACCGTGGCCGATAAAACCTTCCCAATGGATAAGCCCATACCCAAGCAGTTGCTCAGCCTAGCCAAGGTCAACTACGCCACGGAATACAGGCTCACCGTAATCGCCGAGGGCGCTGAGGCGCCTGTGACCATAAACGGTCAAGAAATCCTCGTAAAAGGCGCCTACCAGACATGGGTGGCCGCGGGCTCAACCCTGACGCTGACATGCAGAACAAAGCTGGACAGGCATTTTCTCAAGACATCCGACTCCTATGGGTTACCGGTCTCAGACAACTGCCTCGGCGCAGGGCCGGTCACAGGACCCATAGTGGTGCTCCTCACCTATAGACAGATACCAAACGCAGAGTTCTTAGACACCCCCATGATTGGAGGGCTTGCATACTCTTTAGCGGAGCTGGGCAGACAGGTGACAGGCCTAGAAGGCGCGCCAAGCCTCATCATGGGCCTAGCCATAGCGGTAACTCCGCCGGCGGCGGTTGGGTTAGGGGTGGCCGCGGCCAGAAAAGCACCCATCGTCACAAGAGCCGGGAAACGGGGGAGAGGAAGCGAGCTCCAAGCCCTGCTTCTACTCGCCTCAGCCGGACAGCATAAAGAAGACACCGAAGACTCTCTGAGAGTCTCGGGCCGAATAATCATACCGCCCGAGCTACGGAAAATGGTCGAAAACACTGGACAACATATTGAGGAGGAGAGGAGGCTGGAGGAGCCGGAGGAGGAGAAGAGGCTGGAGGAGGAGGCTGAGAAACTGGTGGAGGAAATACTGGCCGGCGGCAAAGCAAGCATCCAACCCTATCACCTAAGCCTCGTCTACTGGGATGAGGAGCGGTTTGAAAAGTTCAAAGAAGCCGTGGAGGAGAAGAGAGCTAAGATAGGCGGCGACGCCGGCTTCATGGGCTTCGACAGCTACGGTAACAGGCTGGTAGCGGCCCTTGACGAGAGCCTAGGCATCATTGTCAAATCGCCTGACATAGGGCTAGGTGTTACGCTGGCACTAGAAGCCTGCAGACAAGCCAGAAAAAGAGCTCAGATAGTCTCACCACCTTATAGCACCAGCTCTAAGCAGTTGCTGGAGCAGGTTAAGAAAGCCGGAGCCGATGCATTGATTTTCATACAGCCCGACCCGGAGGCCGAGAAAGCCATTATACAGACAACGATGCAGACTAGGAAGACGCATATCATCGTATCCGATTCCCCCTACCTCAAGCCAATGGTTGAGCTGCCTGAGCTGGGCGACGAAGACTACATACCCGTGGCGATAGCCCTCGCGGCCCGTGAAAAAGTTCTACAATACATGACGCTGCGCGACATAGAGTACATGGCTAAGATGTCTGCGCTCGACGGCTACAACACATTGGTAAAAGCCACCGCATACCTGAGAAGCCTCGCAGAGAAAGAGGAGCTGGACGACGCGGCGAAGGCCCTGAGACAGCTCTTCATCATAGAGGTTCAAAACACGTTCACGTCAGCCGAGATGGAGCTTATCACGCAGATACAGTCCATCGAGCAGCTCAAGACAGCTTACATAGCCCTGATGAGGCAGGTCAACCCGGGCGAGGACCCGGTGAAGAACTGGAGCCGCCTCTACAACAGATTGAAGAGGCTGGGGATGGTTGTTGAAGAAGAGTAGCCTCTTCCTCGTGGTTTTGCTGCTGGCAACGGCCTTGGTTTCAGCGACCAGGGCCGAGGAGAACGTGACCGTTGAAGTGAACGCCGACCCGTTTGAATGCGTAGCAAGGGTGGCCGTATTCAGCGAGACGAGGGCGCAGCCTGTCAAGCTAACATCCACAGGCTCCAGATGGGTGACTGAGCCGATACCGAGAGGCGAGGTGGTGACAATCTCCTACGAGATAAGCGAGGATTGCAGAGACCCTGTGCTGGTCAACGACGTCACATTGGAGAAGGTGTACGGCACAAGATACTCGCTGGTGCTGAACTATCCCGCATCCTTCACCATCAAAGCAAAGCGGACACCTCCCAGCTACGTCTCCATAACAGCCAGCCCAGCCGAATGCCTATACTCCATACAGTCGACAAAACCGGTTAAGAAAGAAGGCGACACATACATCATAGGGCCCATCAGGTACGGAGAAGCGGTTGGAATAAGGCCGACGATTAGACAGGGCTGCAGCTTCAAGGAATGGGTCGGCGACCCATATGCAGCGGCGTCACCCCGGCCAGACATAACGCTGCAGCCAATGTCCAACATCTCGCTAACACTGGTGCTCACGCTTCCGCAGACATCTCCACCACCCGAAACCTCGACAGAGAAACCAGGCGGAGAACAGCCGCTAGGAAACATGCTCAACTCCCTGATGCAATACCTTCCGTTTATGATAGGGGCTGTCGCAGCCTCCGCAGGAGCCTACGCCTCATACAAAGCCGCCGCAGCAGCCAGAGAAAAGAGGAGGAGAGAGGAAGAGTTCCAGAGGAGGCTGGGCGTCGCCAAAGCAGCGTTCAGCCAAGCCAGCAAAAGCATGATAATCAAGAGAGGCTGGCTATGGCTGGAAGTGGACCCGGTTGAGGAGGTCCTACACGGCAGAGACATAGACCGTCTAACCACAGCATATCTAATGCTTGCATCAGTCATCCCCATTTCCCCCAAGATGAGGGAGAGGCTGTACCATGAAACAGTCAACGAATACAACGCCGCAACAGGGTCAAGCATAGCCGGCTACCATTCACAAGCATCCCTCTCCTCCGCAGCCGATGCCCTTATACGATTATCCGTCCAATTGGCGCTGGAGGACCCCGCTATAGAAAAGGCCAGAGCAGAGATTACACGGCGTGGAGGAGACCCATTCACCATCCCCAGACACCTCATAGGACTCGACACAGTGGTGTATGAAGCACGCGGCATATCGATTTTCGACCTAGGCTTCAAGCTGGAGGGAGAGGAGAAACATGCCGAGCCGGAGCAGGTGGTCAAGCTGATAAAATGCCCCAAATGCGGCGCCAAGGCCTTTGAAAGCTTCAAACACTGTGTCTCATGCGGCGCCAAACTACAGGAGGAAACAAGAGAGGAGGAGCCTGCGGAAACCCATGTGGAAACCAGGCCAAAGATAACCCAAGAACATAAAGAACCCGAAGAGAAGCCGAAGCCTCCGCAGAAGCCTAAACCAGTATCCATAGAGACGGCGAAAACTCAACCACGTGTAGTGGTCGAGGAGCCTAAGCCAGCTCAACAGCCCCGTATAGAGAAGCCCCCCGTACTTGTCAGAGCCTCGTCAGGCTCCCAGACCACATGGGAGCTGCCCAAGTGGCTGGTGGATGAGCTGGCCGGACTAGACGTGGACCCTGAAGAATTCAAGGCCGCAGCAGAACAAATAGCTGGCAGCGAAGACGTCGAGAAAGCAGCGTACAAAGCCGCGTTCACCATAGCGAGGGACAAAGGGCTAATAGATAGTGACGAGGTGGCCGCGCTGGCAACAAGCCTAGCAACACTGCTGCCCTACGCCGTGCAAGAGTACAGGTCAAGCATCGTCGAAAACATGGATAGAACAGCGGCGACAATCCCTGTAACCGAGCAGACCACAGAGAATAAACCTCTAACAAAGGAGGAGGAGAAACAACAAGAACCTGAGCAACCTGAGGAAATACACACTCTGCCGGAAACCGAGAAACAGGAGAAAGAATCTAGAGTGGTTGAGCGGGTTCAACAACCCGCTTCCACATCTATAGAAGATACTATACCTCTGGACGAGCTGCCCGAGAAATGGAGCATATTCGGCACCGCCTACCTGCTTGACGGCTCATACATCCTCGCACCCGGCCTCCCAACCTCCATAATCGCTTCACGCTTCAGAGGAAAAGGACGTGTCTACGACCTCGAGAAAGCGGCGAGAACAGTTTCAGAGGATGTTTTGGCGAGATACATCCAAGGCGGACCATGCCTCCTAATCCTCACGAGAGGCAGGTATCCTCGGCGGAGAATGAGGACCCTAGATGTGGAGGAGGGGTACAAGCCGCTCCGGCTCCTCAAAGGAGTCGTAAACAGGGTTGAGCCAAGCAAACTAATACTGCTAACCCATCCCGCCATATATGAAAGCCTCCCAGAACAGGTCATAAACAGGCTAAAAACAGTCAAAGTCACCCTCGACCTCGAAAAAGCCCGTCAAAAGCTTAGACAGCATATTCAAGCCGAAGCGGAGGGGCTGGAGGTTGCTCAGGCCCTGCTGCCGGAGCTGGCGCAGAGCCTAGCAGAAGGCGAGGACGCTCTGAAAAAGTACCTGCTGGAAGTAATGTCTGAAGACGATGCCCAGCTCGTCGCAGAAGTCATCATGTCCAGGCTCTACGGCAGACCCATATCGGAGGAGGTGCCCCGCGCGCTCGCCCTATCGCTGGGGGTGGTGGAATGAGGCTCCCGCTCATCTCTTTCGCGGCTGTTTCTCTGGTATCGATGGTTTTGGCGACAGCCATCGGGCCGGCGGAGCTCATCAAGATAATCTACAATTCTCCCCAGGGGCTTGTGCTGCTTGGCCGGCTAATCATGGTTTACCAAGTGGTTTACCCCGCCACCGGCAACCAATTATTGTCAGCCTACGCAGCCATCGTGTTCAACAACGCCACCGGGCTGATGATGGTTTTCGCATCACCTGTTCTCATTCATGCCAGCCATAAAATGACAGGCCGGTGGAGAATGCTCGGCGGAAACGGGGGCTGGAAACTGTTCAGAACAGGTCTCCGGTTCATATCCTCTTTCTACATGGCCATGCTGGCGCTGCCTCTGGCCCCGGCCATAGCCCTGAGAGGCTTCGCATTATTCATACCATTCGAGTTCATGTACGTCTTCATCGCCGCCCACACCCTGTACAAGGCCTCGCAACTAGAGAGCGGAGAATTCAGGACAAAGTATTACGAGATGTTGTCGAAAAACGCTCCGATAGCCGCTCTACTTCTCCTGTTTGCGGCGGTGATGGAAGCGGTCGAAGCCGTTTAGCCCACCTGAGCTGACAAGATACGTCATCGACGCCTGCAGAGAAATCTATCAGCCGCTACCCGAGATGCTTCGCCTAAAACATGAAGACACATTCGAGCAAGCGCTCGAAAAAATAACCCTCTTCCTAGAGGCTAGAGGGGCAGCGGAACAGGTCGCCGACATCTTCATCTCATATATTTTGAAGAAAGCTGCCGACAGGCTGGCGGCTGACGGCTACGCTCAGCTAGCGGATGAGCTCTTGTCTATCCTTGAGGTGGACAAGGCATGATGTCGAGGCCCGTTATAGCGGTTCCAGTCCTCTACGGGGTGGGAAGCGGTGGAAGCAGGATAGCCGCCACGGCTGTCACAGGCGTCGGGCCGGGTGGGAGAAGAATCCTCCAGAGGCTTGAAAACATCGAGCCTGTATGCATCAGCAGCAGCAAAGCCGACATAGAGGCGTTGAGCAAACACGTGGACAGGCACCTCTTCCTAATAGGCGACGGAACAGGAAGCGGCATGGACCCTGAAAAGGGGAGAAGAGACTACCTAGAGCACCCGGCACGTAGAGAGATAATCGAAATGCCTAGGAAAGTGGCGGAGGAGAAGGGAATGGAGAGAATAGACCTGATACCTGTGATATTCACCGCAGGGTATGGGTGCGGCTCAGGCGCCGGCCCCGAGCTCCTCTCCGACCTAGCGAAAAACTATCCAAACGCCGCTGTCCTAGGCATATGCACGCTGCCCTTCTCATGGGAGGGGCCGGAGACCAGTAAAAGAGCCTTCAAGGCGCTGGAGCGCGCATGCAAACATGCGCCAACCATTCCAGCAAGCAACTCATACCTCATAGGGGACTCGCTGGACATGGATTTCATAAAAGCGCTGAACCTTGTTAACGAGAGGATATTGAAGCCTCTTACAGCGACCCTGAGGGCCTTCACCAGCGCCAGGGCGATAACAGTGATAGACAGCAGCGACCTCAGACGCGTTTTAAAGCCGGGGCCCGTGCTCGCGATGCACTGGAGCCTGCCCTCCCCATCCGAGATAGCCAACCTATCGGCGCATAACTCTAGCACGTTGGCGCCTATTCAGAAAGGGTTCGGCAAAGTATCCAGCTTGGCGATAATCGAGGCAGGTGGGCGGGGGCTGACGCCCGCGGCGGCAGAGGCTCTGCCGGAGCAGCTCAGCCATATTCTACAAGCCAGAATCTCGGAAATCAAGACGCTTCTAACCACACGGCCCGAGTCTGAAAAAACCTACGTCACCCTCCTAATTGGAGGCGTGAAGCTCTATGCATAACCGGCTACAGAACCTTGTGGAGAAAGAGCTGGCGTCGATGCTTGACCAAGACACTATAGCACTTATACAAACAAGCATCCAGTTCGACTACATGGTGAGCCTCTACAGAAGCATGGTCTCCATAATCGGGAAATCGCATACGAGAAAAATAATGAAGAGGCTGGCCAAGAGAGTAGATAAACAAGCTCCGCACATAGGCCATAGAATAAGGAGGCTAATAGGTGAAGATGGATGAATAACGGGCTCAGCATGAGCTTCTGGAAACTGAGTCCGCAGAGGAGATGCGAGCTGGTCTGGGACAGGGTGAAGCAGATGTTTAACGCGGTTAGATACGTTCCGAAGAAAAAAGCCACAGCCATTGAGATGTACATGCCCACCAGTATATACATATACGATGTCACCATCAAGTCCCAAACCTATATCATGAAAAACTTTCACTCCAAATTCTATGAGATAGGCGACAGCGACCACTACACAGTCGTGCATATACACATCCGCCCACCCTTCCTTAAAGATGGCTACACCATCTACTTCCAAAGCAAGCCAGTAACAATAGTTAGCCACAGAGATTCTACATGCATCGCGACCGTTGCAAAGTCGTATAAGGTATCAGACGTTTTACACGCATGCTACATACCGCTCACGGTAGGCCCCGAGCTGAAATACATGGCGGAAATGAGAGGCCTTTTGCTAACGCCAGAGAATATGGCTCGGAACCCCTAAAGCAATAACAGGTATGCTTTTTTGACTAATTTCGGTCAGCAGATAATCCGGCCTAATTCCCGGAAATTTTTGGTTTCTAGAGAGGCAGGTTGACCATATATGGTCAAAAAGCGGTAATACTTTTCGGGTATTTTCGGTCACCAGATAATCCGGCCTAAATCGCCAAAATTTTGCACTTCTATGGGCAGGGGGTTGACCATATATTGTCAAAGCAGCCCTCACGTATCTAGAGGAGTAATACTCTCTGACTAATTTCGGTCAGAGGATAATCTGGCCTAATCCCTGAAAATTTCGGCTTTCTAGAGAGGGGACTTGACCATATATAGTCAACAGGAACGATTTTCATCATCTTTTATCCATCAGGAATTATGGTATATCCTGTGAAAGCGGGGGGTGTGTTGTTCATCTTCACCGAGAGGGCTGCGGAAGCCTACAACGCCGCGCTCTCGATTCTAAGAAACGGTGGAGACCCGTCAGAGTTACAGAAACTTCTACAGATACTTGAGAATGAAAAGGCCTTACTCAGAAACATGTTCGTGAAAAGCTTGAGCCAATCGAAAACACGAGATGAAGTCTCTATGAGGAGAGAGGGGCTAAGGGTCCTCGACGAGATGATAAACAGGATTAAGATGTTTCTTGGAGCTGGCGCTCCCGTGGAAGCTTTTTCATCAGCCTCCTAGGAAGATGTAGCTGAAGCTCGTGGCCCTCAGCCCACCAGTGCCGTATAGCGTCGGTGAACCATTGCTGGACATCGCTCAAATATACATCGACGCCGGCATGGATGATTGCCACCTTCTCAGCGCCGTTTGCAGCCACCATGCGGAGCACCGAGTCGCTTATACCGAAGCTGTCATACTTTAGAAAAAGCTCCGAATCAGCTCTCTTCGTTACATAGAGTTTCCCGAAACGGGTAGGGTAAAGGTATCCCACCGTTTTACCCATTATCTTAACCGGTCTACCTTGGCCACTTTCGATAAGCCTCATCACATACTCGGCCGTAATCCCAGTATCGACAGAAGGCTCGCCATAGTCGTCCAGAGTAGACACTCCACCGGCCAATAGATTGGCCATGGATATATCTGGATAAGGCCTAATCCGGATAAATCCATCCCAGAACACAGTAGGAGCATGAAAACTCTTAGATGCGTAAGCTGTGGAGACGGCCTCGAAGGCGGCCGCGTGGAGAGCTATCCGCATAGCGGAGGGGTTGAGGTCAACGGCGTAAAGTATTGGATATACGTCATCTGCCCAGCATGCGGATACCAGAACAGCTTCAAGAAGCTTGGGCTAAGCCCGGAAGAGGCCGCGAAGCTGCTGAAGGTGAGACTATGAGCCTCAATGAGCTCCAGCCCCTAGTCAAAGTTAGACGCTTCAGAACAATACCCCAGCTCATAGTAGAGTGGATAATCGGGCTCGTGGCGTTTTTCTCCATATTCATAGGCCTGCTCGCCATAAGGTCGCCTCTATCCGCTCTGCCCCCCATTCTTTTCGGAGCAGTTATCGCATACGGCCTGATGAAGCTCAGGGAAAGATGGAGCCGGGTACCTATCACGGTCTACAGAGGAGGGCACGTCTCAATAGGGGGAGAGCTGATAACAAGAGACAGGATATCGGGGCTACAGGTGGAGGACCTGAGGACAGAGCCCGGCCTAATCATAGGCAGCAGCGTGCTGAACTACGTCAACGTAGTAGATGCATCCCTGAACCTAGTAGACGGGACAAGGCGCAAACTAAGGCTTCTGGAGAAAGACTTCAGAAAAATCAGCTCATTTCTCGGCAACGAGGACACAGCTATGGCGGAGGCCTCTTGACCACATATCCCGCTAAATGCATCAGAACACAGCATATCCCCATGGCCCGGAGATACTCAGACGGCTACAGATACTGCAGCAGATGCATGGAGTATAGGAAGACGGTGTACGACAGGTGCCCCGAATGCGGTACAATGATGAGGAGCAAACCGAGGAGAAGAAAGCATGAGGACACTGTATGGATGGAGATTGAGCCGGTGAGGAGCGTGGCAGAGTAGTGAAGCTCTACGTAAGGGTAAAGTACCTGACAGAGAAGGGGAAAACCGTTGACTATTCTGAGAATAACAACCCCAACAGACGCATCCCGAGGAGAAGGCAAATATCCTCTTTCAGCCTGTGTTAAATGAGGAGATGGCATGAGACTGAAGCTTGTAGAGGCTTATTCGGAAAACCTTCTTCTACGAGACACAGCCGACACATTATTCGACACAATAGAAAAAACCCATGATGAAGAAATTGTCATAGACTATGAGGGGGTTAGGAGCATCACCCGCGCATTCGCACATCAATACATTTTGAGGAAAAGAATGTGTAGAAAAAAGGTTATAGAGGAAAACATGTCAGAAGAAATACGACAAATGTTCGAAATAGTATCAAAGGGCCGTAAACCAGCCAAACATGTTCTTCCACCAACACAGCCACCCATATACCTCTCCATGAGCCAAGAAGGCTTGCAATCTCCAAACCAGCCTCCTGGTTCAGCGGGTGGTTCAGATGAGTGGGAGACAACGAATACATGATTACTATTCAATACTCGGCGTTGGAAGAAATGCATCTCAGGAGGAGATAAAGAGGGCCTATAGGAGCCTTGTTAAGAAATATCATCCAGACATCAGCTCTCATCCACATGCGGAGGAGATAATGAAAGTTGTCAACGAAGCCTACAGGGTTCTAGGCGACCCGATAAAACGGAAGCTATACGACCAGCGCCTGCAAACCATAGAGGCACAATCGATTAGAATGGCGTCAGCAACCCCGCCTACGCCAGACAGGCAAACCGCCGATACAGAGGTTTTCTGGCGACAACAGGAGCATGTACGGTATGAGGGGATGGATGTCGCAAACATGTTCGGCTATGTACCAACAACCTATACTGTGTTCGTCATACTGTTCGTCCTAGCAGGTCTAATCACGGCTCCCACGTCGGGGCCTGTTTGGTGGGAGGGGTTCATAGGCACATACATAGCACCCATCATATCCGCAATCGCCCTACTGATGCTGGCAAGCTCCTACATCGGCCCCGCCGGAGTCGGTTACGCATTCTACATAACCTCGCCAATCATATTCCTTTACATACTGGTAGGCGCTGCCATGACAGCTTTGCAGATGCGACTCGCAGGGCTTAACCCGTCTATGGAACAGGTTTTGATGGCTACTGTGATGGCGCCTTTCAGGTTTATACATGACGTGCTGGTCACAAGCTTGTCTAACAACATCGAGGTCATCATCATCGCCCTATCAACCCTCAACATAGTGGCCTTTCTAGCCATGGCGTGGGACAAAAGACAGGCCCAAGCCCGTCAGTGGAGGGTTCGCGAATCTATGCTGAAGAGGTTCGCCCTGCTGGGGGCAGGGCTGGGGATAATGCTGGGAGCGGTGGCGTTTAGACACAAAATACACAAGCGGAGTTTCATGGTCCACATCATCCTATCGCTAATAATCAACCTCTACTTCACATACATGATACTCAGAGGTGGGGGGCTTGGCTAAGGCTGCAGCCGCCGTGGCGGTAGGGCTGTTGATAGGCTTGGCGCTAGGCGTCTTCCTCGGCCATCCACCAATCACCTTCACCACAACAAAGCACACAACACTTACAGAAGCCGTGACCACGACCTCTCTGAAGACATTAACAACCATCAGGACAATTACCTCCATAACCACATATACAACCTTCAGAGACACAACCACCAAAATCGTGACAAAAACTGTCTACCCAGCCGAGACGCCTGAAATATTACTGACCGAACGTGATATAGGAGCAAAGAATACAAGACCCTTCACAGTCACCAACACCACAGACCTACGCATAATTTTCACAGTGAAAGCGGCTGGGCCGGTTTCGGAGCTCAAGTTCCGCATACTGCTACTATTAATGGGGGACCCTTTCTCCAAATGGTCGAGAGAAGTAAGTGGTAGTGAAGGCACTTTTGACAACCACATAATAGGCGTAAAACCGGGAAACTATTTCCTGCAAATCAGCTCCAACTGTGAGTGGGAAGTTGTCGTCAAGAGGGTTTTCTAGGCCTTGAGAGTTTAAAGCCCTCAACTAAGATTACTAAATTGGTTTGGCTCAGGAAGAGGAGGAGGTAAAAACCTACAGCAGGCTTGTTAGGAGGCTTGAGGACAGGCTTACACATTTCATGGATACAGAGGCTGAAAAGTTCGCCAGCGCCGTCAGCATGTTTACCCCACCGCCTAAAATAATCATCTCCCCATCCCGTAAGAACTGGAGGGTGGCGGCCGTGGACGGGGGCAGCGGCATCCTCCCATTCGCAGACGTCAACGTTGGCTTCGCGGCAGCGCTTGCAGTCATACATGATGATGAATACAGGCGCAAAATAATGGAGCCTAGGCTCCTCATCCAGGAATATGGAGAAGACGATGGCGAGTTTAGCGACAGGCTTGACATAGAAAGAGAGACTATGCTGTTGATGCTGGCGCAAAAAGTTGTGGAGGAGAATGAGCTAGATTTGCTTATCGTTGATGGACCGTTGATTCCCCGACCAAAATATGTCGGAGAATATGTTTACCAGCTCAAGTCACTCATAGAGCTCTGTAAAGAGAGAGATGTCATGGTGGCTGGGTTTGTGAAGAGGCCGCAGAGCAGGTATCTCTCGACGCTTGGGACAGATAGGTCGCTTCTCTCAGCCACCCTCGAGAAGAATGAAGCCTGTCCATGGCCTCCCACCACACCGCCGACCGAGAAAACAGACGTGAAATACACCTACATCAAGTTATTGAACGAGCCTGAGGCCGGGGTCTTCCGAATAGATACACCGCCATACATCGATGATAGCCGAGCCCTAGAGATACTGGAATACATCACATACAGTTCGGACCCCGTGTATGGGCCACCCGCCCTAATCATGAAGGCCGATGAAGAGGTCAAGATAAGCAGAAGACTGGTCACAGACCTGTACAAGTCATGCATCCATAGAGTTTTGTCGAATGTTCCACGTAAGCTATGGGCCCCGCTTGTCCCGAGATGGGGTGAGAAGATATGGTGAACATCTTCAGAGAAATAGTCGGCTACGTCCACTCGACGGAGGGTAGCTACGGCTCAGACAGAGCAGAGATAACACTATTGGCTAACAAATCAGTACATAGAGGAGAGTACCTCTGCATAAAGCATCCGACCGAGGACAAGCCAGTCTTCATACAGGTCGAAGCAGCCTTCATGAAGAGGCCTAGCTCCAGCTACGATGAGAAGATGCTGAGAGACGGAGACGCTGTGCAAGACCCCGAAAAGATGGTGGGAAAAGCTGTCTGCTGGCAGGTCGGATACGAGGAGAACGGTGTCGTCAAGTCCCTGCTCACACCGATACCGCCTCTCACACCAGTCTATAGACCTAGCCCAGAGGCTCTAGCATCATTCATCAGCCCAGAAGGCCCCAGCATATCGCTGGGGACAATTTACCCAACCGATGTCAGGCTAAACCTCAGCCTCAAAACACTGTTTAGGCAGGGGGCTCTGGTCGTTGGAGGGGTTGGAACAGGGAAAAGCACGCTCCTCATGTCAATGATGCTGAAAATACTGAAAAACGTTAGAAACCCCCACATACTCTTGATAGACTGGGATGGGGAGTTTAGAAGCGATGTCTTAGAGAAGACAGCGCAAGAATATGGAGGATACATGAGGATAGCCGCCTCCACTAAACTTGCGCGGAAGGAGAAAAGCATGAGCCCGGTAAACTGGTACAACAACTTCAGAGCCCTAGCAGGTCTTTCGGGAAACGCGAGAGAGGCGAGAACGCTATACGCCATAGCCAAAAAGCTGGAGGAGATGGGGGTCAGCTCGATAGAATGGTCCCAGCAAGGCCTCGACACCATACTGCCCATGGTTGAATCAGAGGATGTGAAGAAACGCCTCGAAGACCTGGGGAGAAACATCTTCCGACACGCTCCGGAGGAGAATGGATTAGATATCGTCGAAGCGGTAAGGTCCAACGCGTTGGTTCACGCGGATTTTTCAGACGCCTCGAACTGGGACGAGATAATCAACAAGAGCAGAGAGATGCTGGACGCCTGCTACGCCAAGGCAAGAACAGACCCAACATTCGGCGTCGCCGTCTTCATAGACGAGGTGCACAACTTCGCCCCACAATCACCACATGAAGGCGCGGCAAGCAGAGAAGCATACGACATGATGATACCGGTCATGAAGCTGATAGCGACAACAGGCCCCAGAAACGGTATGCCACTCTTCATAGCCACGCAGAGACTCTCGGAAGTTGACAAATTCATATCAACCCAGATGGGCCAGAACATATTCGCCTTCAGGGTGGAGGACGTGGACCTTGAGAGGCTTAGGAGCATAATGGGAAGCGACATAGCCTACTCCGCAAGGCTACTACCCAGAGGATACTGCATATACAAGGGACACGCGCTCAAGATACAGAGACCAGTCATCTGCGTAGTGGATAAAGAAGCTGATGTAGCAAGCGTCGGCAAAGACCTTTTGACAAGATGGGGGAGCTATCCCTGACCATCTATAGTCGGTGCGATGACCTGCTCCGGCTCCCTAAGAGATCCCCCGTGCCTCACATACAGATGGCCAGACCTTCTCTCAATAATCCAGCCCATTTTTGGAGCCATCTTAACCAAGACCCTCCTAACCTCCCTCTTCGACAGCCCATGACGAAGACCAAGGGATGTTGCGCAAACCCTGCCCCGACGCCCAACCAAGGATATGAGACGCCCTACAAACCTGCCATATATTGCGGCCTTTTCCCGCTTTGTATGCCTCTGGATGTTTCCGCCTTCGAGGTTTTTGAGCCGGTCGGTGATTCTCAGGGCTAGTTCAACGATATGGGAGAGACATCTAAGACAAAGGAGCTTCTCAGAGCCTGCCACGGCGACGGAGACAGTTTTATAGCTCTTAGAGCCACATGAATAACATGGCACCTCCCCGTTGCTCACGGGCTTGGTTTGGAAGACATCATAAACATAGCCATTGGATGTCTTGCGGACAAGCCCTTTGACACGGAGCGCTAGAAGCGCCTGATTCACCGACGTCCTAGGTATCCCCAGCTCCTCCGACAGCAAAGTCGTCTTAAAAGGCCTACCCCTAGCATGTCTAAGCCTATCATAGACAGCCATCCAAGCAGGAATGTAAAGCTTAGCGTATGGCTTAACCATCCTAGTCAAAAATGTTTTCCCACATGCTAAAAATGGTTTAAAGCAGGGGGTTTAAACCGAATCATCTGCTTTGATGCCAATAACCACCATCACCCCCTCATTATCCCCATATATCCATCCTTATTGGCATCATCTCCGCAGGTGGTGAAAGGGGGTTGAGAAAAGCTGTCCTAGCCATAGCCGTGCTGCCGTTGCTGCTACTGGCTACGTCGGCCTATGCTGTGCTGATAAACCTAAACAGCGCAGACATCAACCAACTGGGTGGGACAGGCCTCGTAGACGTGAACTGCCCCGCCAACCCATGCCAAGTGACAAAGGTTAGCTGGACCCTGACATCCGCCCCGCCCTACCAGGTGGACAGGGTGAACGTCCAGTGGACGACCGCCAAATCCTCTGGGGCGACGTACAACGTCTGCGTAAACCTCTACGACAGCGCCTCAACACACCTGACCAGCGGGTGCCAGACACAGGCGGCCAGCTCAGGCTCGGTTACAACAATTGTTGACGTGGCGCCGAACGTGAACCCGAAAGACGTCTACAGGGTAGAGGTAGTGATAGTTGAGCAGTAACTTTCTGCTGGCGGTGGCGGCGGCGCTAACCCCCACCATTATTTTTTCCATACTCATAACAGTCAACCAAGTAAGCATACTACCCAACAGGCCTGACACAACATACATCTTCGGAAGAGACAGCCTCTCAGGGGCCCAGATAGAGAGGATACAGCTAAACCTCGTGGGAAACAATGTGGCAACAGTTACCATAACATACTGGATGCCTACCAACGCAAGATATCAAAAACAAGTTGGTCTCTACGACTCTTCTGGAAACCTCATAGCCATAGGAAGTGATTGCAGACAAGAATCAGGCAGCAGGACAAGAACCATAAATACGGTCCCAGACATATCAGTTGATGACGTAGCCACCGTCAAGGCATGTATCATCAGGGTCACTTCATGTGTCGGACCTCCATCATGTCTCTAAAGCCATGAAGACAGAGAGGATTTTGCTCTTCATAATAATCGTGGCAAGCCTAGCCATGGTATCCTACTCCGCAACCATCTCCGCCTCTCAGATAAATCAAGTGGGTGGAACAGGGGTTGTCAATGTCTCTAAAACCGATATACGTGTTTTATCCGTCAAGCTGGGAAGCGCTAGCTTCGCGGTCACCACAATAGATGTAGTCACCGTATCGCTCACATCATCCATCTCTGGAAACTATCTGATACAGGTCTTCGTCAACGTGGGGGCCTGCAGCGCCTCAGGCTCAACCACCGCATCTCTAGGCCCCACAGCCACCACATTGACAATAGACGTTAGCCCCGACTGTGGCTACAGCTCCCAGGCCACGGTAAGGGTCAGGGTGACACAGCCATGAAGCTTCTAGGCTCCATCGTCGTCTTTACCGCTTTTATTATCGGCTATGTCCTCTTCACAGGCCAAGTCATGCTCTACCACGTTGTAACGGGTAGTATGGAGCCAAGCATACCGATAGGCTCCCTCGTTGTAGCTGTTCCAGACAAATCCGTGTCTTCTGGAGACGTCATGGTGTATAGGCTGGGGGAGGCAACGCTACTCCATAGGGTGGTGGAGGTGTTACCGACCGCTATAAAAGTCATGGCCGACGCCTCCTCCAATTATGTGGAGTATGTGGAGCTTGACAGAGTTGTGGGCAGAATGATACTAGCCATCCCTCTGCTGGGATACGTCAACATGATGCCAGTACTGGCCTTGACCAGCTTAATAGTGGTGTTAAGTGTTTTTGGAAGGGGCTCGGGTGTGGGCTTCTGGACATCGGCAGCCTCCGTCACGGCCATGGCCATCCTAGGAGACAGCGGACTAGCCATACTAGGTAAACCATTTGCAGTTGGTTTTCTCGCAGGCCTGACAATCGCTTCAAGAATAGCCGAGGTAAGAGTGCCGGAGGACAAGAAATGGATAGAGATTGCCTATACATGTGTTTTCCTCGTCTCCCTATTATCCATCTCCCCATCCGGGTTAAGGAGGCTGACCCCATTATGAAAAACATCCTAGCCCTATGTATGCTGTTGTCAACCATGCTGATTTTTGCTCCAACCCTCGGGGAAGAGGGTGGGCAGGTGGACGTGAGCAATAGATACGGCCTACCATTCATAGTCGAGGGGAGAATGGTGGACAACCCCGCTAAAGTCCCCAAAAGCTCGACAATCTGCGTAGCGTATCAAGTATACTACCTCACGGCTGAGAGGAGACTCGTCTTCACAGGATGGAGCAGCGGAGAAAAGTATCCATGTATTAGAGCTGAGGAGCCTGTTCAGGCAATCTATAGAGAGGAGGTGCTGGTGGTGGTTGACTCTATAGTGGAGGAGCTGAGGACCAGCATATGGGCCATCAAGGGAGAAAGAATATCCCTCAACGCGGAGAAGGAATACATCAAAGATGGCTACAGATACGTTTTCCAGAGGTGGAGCAGGGGTGAGCAGCCGTTCAACACGTCGAACACATTAGTTATCACTGACCCTGCTGTGATTGAAGCTGTTTTTAAGCAGGAAGTGAGGCTTGAGGCTTTATCAGCGTTTGGGGTTAAGGTGAACGGGAGCGGGTGGTATAGCGTGGGGGAGACAGCGGTAGTCGCCGCCCCGAGAGAAGTGCTGCTCTCACCCTATGAGAAGCTGGTCTTCAGGGAATGGGTCTCCGTAGGGGCTAACCCGCAGGTCATCTACAACCCGTCGAGCCATGTAACGACCCTTGAGGTTAAGAGGCCATCCGCAGTAAGAGCGGAGTACGACAGGTTCTACATGGTGAAGGTGAAGGGGCCGGAGGGCGTGGTAGTTGAGGACTGGTATAGGGAGGGCGACGCTCTGCAACTGTCCCTGCCAGCAGTAATAGACGTGGACCCGGGGAGGGTTAGACTCGTCTTCGAGGGCTGGAGAGGAGACATAACATCATCTACGCCGACGGTAAAGACAGTCGTCAAAAAACCCATCGAAGCAGAGGCGGTCTACAGGATGGAATACAGGCTTGAGGTGAAGTCCCCAGCAGGAGCCGTGGGCTCTGGATGGTACAAGCCCAACTCGACAGCGGTCATAAACGCCCCCAACGAGGTTCAGGCAGCGCTTTTCTTCAAGAGAGTCCTCTCACACTACACAGGAGACTGCGGAGAAAAATGTACAACCAGCTCCCCCTTAGTAGTGAGAATGGATTCACCCAAGTACATTGAGGCCGTATACAGGGTTGAGCCAGACCTCCTCTCGATAGCCATCATAGGCTCCGTCGCCACAGCATTCTCCACAGCATACTATTTCTCTAAACCAAAAAAGACCCCAAAACCAGATAACAAAAAATCCGGGGAACAGGCATCTGAAACGATTTTCTGCCACAACTGCGGAGCACAAAACAGCAGACTTCATAAGTACTGCCTCATCTGCGGTGAGCCATTATACCAGCCTATGGAGATAGTTGTAGCCGACCACAGATAGTCAAGTGATTGGTATTCGCTTCAACAAAATAAACCTAGAAAAAATAATGAGAGGGTTGGGGCTACATCGCCGGCGCTTCAGCAGCAGGCTCCGCCGGCTTCTCGGAGGGGGCTGGCGGAGCGGGTTTAGGTTTAGCCTTCGGCCTCTTAGCCTTCGCCTTCTTCGCCGGCTTCGACCCCTTCTTCTTAGCAGCTTTCTTGCCCGCCACAGCTCTTCACATACTATGTGTAGAAGGTTGTAGTAAAACGTTTACCACTTCTGCATGAGAGAATGTTTGGAATGACTGTTACGCTGCAACTCAGAGACATGTTTAGCAGAGGTCGGAGGATGGCCTCATACTCTTTAATCCATGTCATTAATTCACGGTAATGTGAGCGAGGTCCTTACACTCCACAATAGCCAGTATTGAGAATGCGATGTTCTCATGGGAGAGGGGCTTGCCGAAGCTTGAGTTTTTCCAGCTTCCTTATCCTATCCGATATATGTGGATGGGTGCGCTTCGGCTTAATCCTCTCCCAGATGCTTGGCTTATACATCTTCAGATTTTCCACCGCACGCTGAACCTCCTCATCAGGTATGTGGAAAATGATTCTCATTGGGTCGTCAGAGAGTGGTACAGAGCTCTCCAGCGTCAAAAAGACCGTAAGCTCCTTGTAAAACTCGTTCAGGAAAGAACGGTCTGAAACAAGTGGAGCATTTTCCAGCCTCTGGTTGAGCAGGTATATGCGGGAGAGCGCCCGCTGAAGCTTGTCAGCCCCATCGGGCAGGGTCAGAGCAGCCACCGCATCCGCGTATTCTTCCCTGAGCCTGCTAAAGTAGAAGAAAAGCATCCTAACGGGAATCCCGACAAGGCCTATGAACCAGCTCGGCATAAGGAGCAGCGCCAGCGACTTGGCCCGCCTGCCTCCCAGAGCAGGTATAACACGGTAGCTAATCGTGTAAACAGCGGCCAGACCCAAACCTATCGATGTCACAAATAACGCGTCACGGTTCTTGATATGCGCCAGCTCATGGGCCATCACAGCCTCCAGCTCATCATCTGGAAGCGTTCTCACGAGGGCGTCAGTAGCCCCTACAACAGGCCCTCCCAATCCATGGAAGGCGAACGCGTTGGGGATAAGCTTCCGCGAATAAGCCACCTTCGGCGTATCCATGCCGAATAAATTCGACACCTTCATAACCGCAAGGATAAGCTTAGCGTTGTAAACCTGACCAATGTCAGCGTACAGCACCTTGGTGAACAGCCCTTCAGAGAACAGCCAAGGCATAAAGAATGCAGCCACCATGACCATGATGAGAATACCATATATAGTCACCAAGAGCTCAAGCCCCTCAATGCTTGAGATAAACCATACAACCGCATAATGTACACCAAGTCCGAATGCCATGTAAGCCATAATCAGGGAGAACACCAGATACATCTTGAGCTTAAGCCCGAGAAGGCTCCTAGAGCCGGGCTCCATATCACCTCACCACCTCCCCGTAGAGCTTTGGATAGGTAAACACCTTAGCAGGCTCATGTATCTTGAGCAAAAGGTCATTGTTGGTGAGGGTTATGTTGCGCCCAAACGGCCCTATGGCGGCGGTCATCTCCCACACACGCTCCGCATACGCCGTCGCCACCTCATACCTGTTGACCCCTTGGGGGACAATGTGCAGTATCAGGTCGTCGTAGTCAGGCTCGTCCTCATGCCCGCTAGAGCACTTCATCGTGTCCTCTACCCTGACGACATAGGTGCCGTGAAGCGATACATACCTCACCCTGACGCCGGCATCCACCTCAACCTCCTCCGTGCCGCTAACATAGACCGGGGGAAGCAGATACGTCATCATATCGCCAAACCTGCAGCCATGCTTGTTCTCAAGAGCCGTGACAGTGAAAACCACAGGTATAAGCGGCTGCTGCTCCACCTCTCCCCTGAGATACGCCATGAAGTTTCTGAGGAACAGCATCAGGTACAGCTTCTGTCTGAAGAAATCCAACGGCGACCCAAGCTCCTCGACAAGGTAACCCATCTCGCTTAGAACGGGGTTATGCATGAGAGCATGCATCCGGGCGAGGCCTGTTCTCTTCAATACAACATCCGCGGCAAGGTTTTTCGCAAATTCAAGTAACTCTTGTACAACCTTTTCACGGAATTCATCATACACCGCTCGCTGACGCCTTTTATCGATATGCATAACCTCCTCCAGAACCTCTGCCACGAAGTGCTCCATGTCAGACGCAAAACCCGACAAGCCACAGATACTGCCCCTAATCTCAGGACTCAGTGTTTCGCAGAACTCCCTAAGCCTATCAGCCAGCTCCCTCCTAGCCACCGGGCTCCCTATCTGCTCAAACCTCTCCAGCTCTCTGAGAGGGCTGCCGTCCATGACCCTGTACCATGTCTGCATAATCTTCTCGTCGTTGAGCCGGCGCACCATGGAAGTCACACCCTTCACATCGCTTAATGCCTCCATGGTCTCGACCGCTGTATCGGCCGCCAGCATCCCAACATACTCGGCATGAGACAGCCTTATCCCAGCAAGGGCATACCCGTACTGGATTATCCTGTCGATGAAGGCGTCGGCGATAAAGCTGTAAACGCCGTAGGCAACCAGCCCGGCGTAGACAATGTTCACCACCAGCAGGAATACAATCGGCGAGCCGCCGACAACCCTTACCTCAAACCGGACCTCGAAGCCTCTGGCTCTCATCTCCTCGACTATGCGGCCCACCTCGGCCGACCTTCTCTCAACCTCGTTCATGTATTCGGCGAATTCGGCGTCGGTGACATACGGCATGAGCGCCAGAGCATAGGCCCCTCGCCTGACGCTGTCCAGCAACAGCCTACGGTCCGCGCCGGATAATTCCAGCATCTTGGAGACCGTGTAGAGAGTGTACTCGGCCTCAAGCACGTTACCCGCGAGAATCGCATCCCGGGCCCTCGAGCTCAGCAGCTTAAGGTATAGTTTGAGGGGCTCGTCACCCAACCTGTCCAGAGCTCTCAGCAGATACGTGGACACCATGAAGGAGTCGGCGGCGGAGAGCACAGCCTCCAGCCCCCTCAGCTCCCTGTCCAAATCCTCCACGATAGAGAACTGGCTCTGAGGCTGCACAGGTGGAGCGATGTTTATTAGAGCGGGTATAAGAGCCACGGCGGCAAGCTCTGAACGCGACCTCAAAACAAGAGACAACGAAACCACGGCAAACACAACCACGGCCCCCGTGAGAATAATGTAGTAGTCGCGGAGAACCTCGAAGACCTTAACAGGCTTCTCCAGCCTAAGTATCTGAAGAGCTGCGCCGTTGCTGGATGAGCCGCCTACCAGCAGGCGGTCGCCCACCAGCGGCTTGATAAAATACGGCCTCATATCCAACTGCTTAACCGCCCTATATCCTCTGGCGGTGCCGAACACCTCGACATAGCCGCCGCTAGCGTTGGTGTAAGCCAACGCCACGTATCCCTCGGGCATCACCTTAGCATCCCTGATGTCCAGAGGCCGCTTAACCACCGAAACGTTTCCACCAGCCTCAACCAGGATAGTTGACCATATTTTGCCAGACTCTACGGCGGAGGCTGAGGCGACGACCACTCCATGGCCCGCGGACAGCGAGGTCGGAACCATGCCGGCGCCGAGCCTGTAAACAGGTATGGTATGCCATGTCTCACCCCGTTTAACCATCTTGACGAGCCAAGCGGAGCCGTTTACAATGGAGAGCCCGAGTACGCTGCCGTTGACGGCTAGGTGGAAAAGCCTCCCGCCCCTATACGGGCGACAATACACCGGAACCCGCTCACCTGAGAACAGGCCCTCGCACAGCTTGGTGGGGCCCGCGAAGTATAGATGAGTAGAGTTTGCTACCGCCGGCCGGCCGAGAAGAAGACCTGTGTCAAACGGCTCAACCACGCCCGGCAGCCATAGTGCTACTTCACCCCTTCTCTGGAAGAGGACAACCTCGTCCGCAACCATTGGCACACGCTCGTATGGCTCCATGAACCGTATGATGCCCGACATATGGGTAACAACGTCCGCATAGAGCCGTGGGTCGATTACCGTCCAGTTGAAGGCTAAGGTCCCGTTGCCGGTGAAGTCGACGGAGTACACAGCCATGACGTACACCGGTTGCCTGTTAGCGGTTAGATAGACCATACCCCTATCCCACTCCTCGTACCATTCCTCGGCTATGGAGAGCTGCACCGGGTACACGGTGGCCGCTGCCCAGAGAGCTGCCAACACGATTGAGGAGATATAGAGACCACGCCTCAGCGCCCTGCCCATCAACTGTTCTACGCGACGCGCGCAAATAAGCTGATAAACGCGTTAAACGATTTTATCCGTGAGCATGATTTGCTGTGGTATGGAGGCGGCAATGTTGGCTAACGCTCGGAAGATTGGCTCAACCGGAGCAATCATATCCACAGTCGGCCTGCTGTTTTCCATGCTGCTGGCCTACATACCGATTGTCACGATTGCTATCGGAGGGCCGCTGACAACTGCTGGGATTATAGCTGTCGTAATAGCGTTGAAGCGTATATCAGAGGCTGTTAAACAACCCGAAATATACAGGTTTGCGCTATACAGCGCCGCGGCTACGGTTGCTGGAATGGTTGCTGTGGTTCTGCTGATGCTGGCGTGGCCTCCAGCCTACGCCTCGGTGCTGGGCTCCCCCGACCCCTACACGTACGCGTTCACGTTTCCTTCGTATTATCTATTCGGAGCCATAGCCGTGATTGGGATATCCGCAATATTCACCATTGCATCAGCTTTCCTCCTCAAGAAATCGCTCGACATAGTGGGCGACAGACTGGGTATTAAAACGTTCAAGACGAGCGGGCTGTTACTGTTTTTGGGAGCGGTGCTGGCCCTAGTATTCGTGGGCGTGTATATCTCAATCGCAGGATACATCATACTCGCGGTAGCCTTCCAAACTATACGTGCCGAAAACAGGTGGCCTTGAAAGGTTATCTCCTGCTTTGAAGCATTGAAGCCATGGCTATGACGGACGCGCTTGAGAGGTTTCTTGAGACAGGTAAGGACTGGCAGCGTGTCCCAGTCAAAGGCTCTCCGGGAATATTCGTGGTGAAGGCTCCGGCCTCGCGTGGCAGGTCTGCTTCACTACTGGTCGAGGTCAACCCTGTCGGAGAAGACGGGGCGCCTACTAAGAGACGAGGCCTCATGCTGAGGAGACGTGATGAGCTGGAGAGGTTCAGAAGGCTACTAGAAGATAAAAGGCTTGAAGAGGTTCTAGACGCAATAGAGAGACTCAACCCGGCTTCCGAAGAAGGCGGAGAGGCGCTGGAAATATAACCGACAGGTTTTTAACCAAAGCAGGGACAGCTAAGCATATCCATGATGATAGGCCCTCCGAGGTTTGAGAAGGTTCTCAAATGCCCGAACTGCAACTCCACCCTACACACGCTCGTTGTTACACAGGAGTATCTGCTGAGCATCGACCACCATGGGAGTAAATATTGGAAACTTGTCAGCTCATCCTATAGATGCCCTAAATGCTACGCTGAATACCCCTCTAGTGAAAGCTTCACAACAATGTCACCGGCCCAGATGTATGAAGACTGGGAGATTCATAAGATGAGAGAGCAGGGGGAGCTTCAAGTCGTCACAGCAGTCTGCACAGACCAACAATGTGGACACAGGTGGCCTGAGATAGTTGGCAAGACTAGGCCGCCCTGTCCACGCTGTGGATGCGAAACAAGGATAGAGCCCTACACGCCTCCGGAATAGAGCGGCTCAATCTCTATCACGCCTCTCCTCTTTCTCCGCACAACAGCCACATCCACTCCATGTTTTTCACCCATTTTCTCAAGAGCTTTCCGCTCATCTTTTTGAACCCTGCCTCCAGCGTACTTGCATTCAACCAGCATAACTTTCCCATCCTTTATACACACCAAGTCAACGGGCCTGCTTCTAGCAGCCCTGATAACAAGCCATCCTCTCCTCTCAAAATAATCCCTAACCTCATACTCGAATCTCCGGCCTTTTCTATAACTCATCCGAAGTCACTAGGTCACTCAAAATATTTAAGAGTCTAGGGCCTTCTTCCACTCAGATGCCGGTCCACTGGGACATACCCAGCCAAGAAGACCCCACAAAAATCTATAGGGTGACTTTTGATGGTGAAAAATTCTCATGCACATGCCCAGACTATGTCTTCAGAGCAAAAAAGTTGGTAAGAGACTGTAAGCATATTTACGCGGTTAAGGTTGCTGAAGGCCTGTTAACAACTCCACCGCCCCCGAAGAAGACAGAGGCGGAGAAGAAAAAGGATAGGAAAGTTGTTGAGCAGCCTCTTGATAGGCATGTGTTTGTCAGCCATCCGATGGTTAAGCCGGACACAATAGAGGACCGAGAATACCAGAGGAACATGGTTGAGGAAGCTCTCAAAAACAATACATTGGTGGTTCTGCCAACGGCATTGGGGAAAACTGTGATAGCTGAGCTAGCTGCAGCCGAACTACTTCACAGGCACCCCGGCTGCAGGATACTTGTTATGGCACCTACAAAACCTCTAGTCCTCCAGCACAGGCAGAGCTTCCTCAAACACCTAAACATTTCGGAGGACGAGGCTGTCGCAGTAACTGGGGAAACCGGTGAAAGCGTCAGGAAAATGGCTTGGGGCAGCCCATCCGTCAGGATAGTGTTCTCCACACCCCAGACGGCTTACAACGACTATAGGCGCGGCTGGGTAAGGCTTGAGGAGTTCGCGCTTCTAGTCTTTGACGAGTGCCATAGAAGCAGAAGCCGGTACGCATACACTAGGCTGGCTTCAGAATACGTCAGAAGCTGCCCATGGCCCCGCATCCTTGCTCTCACAGCCAGCCCCGGAAGCGACGAGGACAGGGTGATGGAGGTTGTGAAGAACCTATGGATAGAAAAGATATCGTGGAGGAGCGAGGAGCATGAAGAAGTATCGAGCTACATACCCGGGGTGAAGGTTGACTGGGTCAGGGTCAAGCTACCAAAGGAGTATGAGGAGATAAGGTCAGCAATCAAGGCAGCGATAGAGAACAGGGTAAGACAGCTACAGGGCTTCGGCGTAGTGAGGATGCCTCTGAAAAACGTCACCAGAGCCGCCCTCGTGCAGGCGATGAATAGGCTGAGGGCCGAGATAAGCTCTGGAATAAAGGGGCGGAACATGCATTACATGGCCATGATATCCGAGGTCCTCAGCCTATACCATGCGCTAGAGCTGATAGAGAGCCAGCATGTATACAGCCTGAGGCAATACCTCAACGACGTAAAGTCCTCGGAGCTGAGGAGCCATAGAATGCTCGCGTCAAGCGGGGACTTCCATAGAATAGCTGAGCTGGCGGAGAAATGCAGCCTAGACCATCCAAAGGTAGAGGCTTTGCTCAACAGGCTGTCGCAGCACTTCAGCGAGAAACCCGGCGACAGGGTCATGGTCTTCGCTAACATCAGGAACACGGCTGAGGTGGTTACGTGGAGGCTCAGCCAGCTCGGCTACAGGGCTAAGATGTTCGTCGGCAAGGGCGAGGGCAAGGAAGGGCCCAAGATGAGCCAAGAGGAGCAGATGAGGGTGCTGAAAGGGTTCAGGGAAGGAGAGTTCAACATACTCGTCGCCACATCCATTGGAGAGGAGGGGCTAGACATACCGGAGTGCGGATACGTGATTTTCTACGAGCCGGCGATATCGGGGATACGCTACATCCAGAGAAGGGGCAGAACCGGCCGAAGGCTGCCGGGCAAGGTGACCATCCTCCTCGCCGAAGACACGGTTGACGAATACTACTTCGCCGAGGGCTACCGGAGGGCGAAGAAGATGGCGAAGCTGTTGGAGAAAGTAGCTAAGAAACTAGAGGGGTTCAAGCTGGGTAGGAAGGGGCCGGAGCCTGAGCCGGGTAAGCCATGGCCATGGCTTAGGCAGACCAAGCCGACAGAATATGTTCAGGCCGAGGACGGCGAACCTGTTTATGTAACCGCGCGTAAGATATCCCACGGCGAGCTATTTGCATGCAGGAAGAGGCTCTACGAGCTGATACTTAACTCTGGGGAAAAAGGATTATCCTTTGCCGATGCCCTGCAAGCTGTCGAATACGACCCGGATATCGTGAGAATGTCCATCAACAGGCTTGTCGGCGAGGGGCTGGTGGTGAAGGCTGGTGACAGGTATGTGGCGAAAGCTGCGGTGAAAGCAGCCAAAGCTCCATCCAAGGTTCACACCATCAGGGTTGAGAAGGTTTACCCCGGTTTCGCGGTAGTGGTTGTCGATGATAGCTTCAGGGCTAGGCTGGAGCCAGCAACCTATCAAGGGCCACGGGACCTTCTCAAGAAAGGGAAGACATTCAAGGCCATAGCATCCTTCATAAGAATAGATGGAGCGATGACAGTAAACATACATGATGTTGTAGCGACAGAGGCCTCATCCCCTTAAATCCATCATTATAATCCCTAAAACCATGAGTCTACCATTACTCGTCATCGCCATGGCCGTCGTCCTCTTCCTCATGATTAGCCGAAAAGCAAGGTTTGCGTTGGGCCTCTTTTTCATGAGGCTGTTTAGACCATTCAACGGAAACAACCGTGATAAAAGAAACGGTGGAAAACAGGTAGTTAGGAGGTGGTGACATGCAGAGCATTCAGAACAGCTACAAACATGAGTCCACGTTGGTTTTCTCCATCAAGGTCGACGGAGAAGTCTCTGATAAGCAGATATTCGGAGCCCTCTACGGGAACACAGACATCCTAGAGAACATATCCCTGAGCCGCCTCCAAGCAACAGGTGAAGCAGGCAGATGTCTACTGGAGAGAAGCGGCGACAATTGGCTCCTCAAGCTGCCTATAACCATGCCGCTTACCAAGGCCGCGCTCTTGGCAGCAGCTATCGAGAGCATCGATGAGGTGGCTAAGCAGCCGGCTAGCTTCAGGCTCATAGCTCTTGAATCTCCTAGGGAGAGGATGATTAGAATAGCGCGGAGAGCCAAAGAACTGAGCGAAAAACTAATTGATGAAGGCCTTCATGTAGAGGATAATCTCATAGAGGTTAAAACATAGAGCCGTATTCTTCCTCTTCCAAAGTGGATATATCTACTCTCGGTTTCCCATCTCCATTGTGTTTGCCCCGTGGACCGTTACGAACAAGTCTTTTACAGAACGGGCACCTTTGTAAACCTCCTTCCAGCCATATGTGGAGCCTGCAGGAGCAGCAATACTTGAAACCATGTCTATACCTTCCCCCTTTCCTCACCAGATACACTGGGAGGCGGTTTTTCCTACGAGTATGAAACTCGACGATGAGAAGTTCAGAGCAACCCGGACATTCATCACCCGCGAAATACATGTGCACTCCACAGTTGGAGCAATACTTGACCACGGAAATGTCTTCAAAGAACACCGGATTCATAACCAATTGTTTAGATTAGACTAGGTGGATATAAGAAAATGAGGGCAAGTCGGAAAAAATTTGCTATTTTTTGACAATATATGGTCAACGAGTATCCGTGGAGAGGCGAAATTTCCGGGAATTAGGCCCAATTATCTGGCGACCGAAATTACCCAAGAAGTATTACGCTTCAAGATACGTGAGGGCTGCTTTGACCATATATGGTCAAGCCCTCCCTGTAGAAAGCCGAAATTTTGGCGAATTAGAGCGGATTATCCTGTGACCGAAAATAGGTGGAAGGTATTACGCTGATGGATTGAGGGATGTTGAGCCTACATTCTCCATTTTATCTAGACGAATTTTTTGCTTCAACCTTCTGCTCCTCGGGCCGCTTCGCACATGATTGTGGCAGATTGGGCAAATCCTTGACTCCGTTTTCACATATAGGTGGCATCTTCTACAAAACTTGTAACCCATTGCATAGCTGTTCCTAGCTGTTTTCCTCACTTCCATGTTATTGGCAGAGGCCGTTTAATAATTTAAGCGGATAGGGCCTTTATCAATTAAATTCTTCGATTAGCTCATGGTTTTCATGAGGTCGTGGGTAGCGGTTGTGGCTGGATGGTCCATTAGCTAAATGGCCTCATCGGAATAAATGTATGCGCCTCCGAGAAGATTTTGATGAGGCGCGCCGTTTTACTCATGGTTATACTCGGCATAGGGGCGGCGGTTTTAGCGGTTACAAGCTCTAGGGGACCTGTTTTGGACATGTTCCCAGAAGAATCGGCGCCGCCCCGCTTAGAGGCTAGTCTCGCAGATATTAGACTTATGGGCTCCTACCTATGGCTGTGGCTCTACTCAGACAGGTTCGTAGAGGTGCGGGAGGCCATCTGCAAAAATATCACAGGAGAACATGAACAGGTCCACGCGGTTTTCGTACCTCCACAGAGGGGCACATTTATCCGGGTGCTATGCCCGCCCATATACGGCGAGGTTTTCGAGATAACAGTCAAAGGCTCAATAGAACAGAAACTAATGCTGTTCATCCCCAAGGTGGGTGAGGCGCAGTGATTAGAAGCGGATACGGCTGCTATGCCCTTGGATACCGCTTCTGCTCGAGATGCAGGACATACTTCAAGACAAGGGCCATTAGATGCCCTGACTGCGGCACGCTGTTGAGAAAGAAGCCGAGAAGGAAGAGGAACCGGCTCGAAACCAGCACAAGGCCTCATCCAGTTATATCCAAGGCGGAGGCAGGTTAGGCATGTTGAAGGCTGTTGTGAAGAGGGATGGAAGGCTTGAGGATTTCGACCCTTCACGTATAGAGAAAGCCATACTCGGGGCAATGAGAGAGGTTGGGCGTGTTGACACCGTGTCCGCCAAGAAAGTGACCGCTGAAGTGGTCTCGATATTGGAGACACAGGGTGATGAAAAGCCTCACGTCGAGCGGATACAAGATATTGTCGAGCTTTCATTAATGAGGCATGGCCTCTACGACGTTGCCAAAGCCTACATAACCTACAGGCACAGAAGGGAGCAGGAGAGAGCTGAGAAGAAATCCATACTTGGGGTGGAGCCTCAGAGATGGACCAAGAAAGCGCTATCCGTCAACGCGGTTAGGCTGCTTGCTTCGAGGTATCTTCTACGGAATGAGGAGGGCAGGATTATCGAAACCCCCGAGGGAATGGTGTACCGCGTTGCTTCAGCCATAGCCGTCGCAGACAAGGGCGGAGCCCTAACATACAATATTCCAGAAAACTTCGTGACAAACCAATACATCCACATAAGGGGCAAGCCGCTTCCCGAAAAGGCGGTGGAGTCTTTCCACAGGTTCGCCAACCTTTTGTTCGAGAAACGCTTTCTACCCAACAGCCCGACGCTCTTCAACGCAGGAGCTAGGCTCGGCCAGCTCAGCGCATGCTTTGTGCTCGACGTCGAGGATGATATTTCCTCGATTATGAGGGCTGCTGAGGGGGCTGCGTTGATTTTCAAGACAGGCGGAGGAGTTGGAATAAACTATTCAAAGCTGAGACCGGAAGGTGACGTTGTATCTTCAAGCGGTGGTGTCGCATCCGGACCGGTCTCATTCATGAGCCTGATAGATAAGGTAGCCGATGTTATCAAGCAAGGCGGTAGAAGAAGAGCAGCCAACATGGGCATACTCGAGGCATGGCACCCAGATGTCATGAAGTTCATAACATGCAAGGAAAACGGCGGGTTCGAGAACTTCAACATATCCGTCATGACTGATGAGGAGTTCTGGCGAAGCTACCACTCCAACTCCAGCTATCCTCTGATAAACCCAAGGACAGGGATGAAGGTGGGGGAGGTGAACGCCAGAACACTCTTACAGGAGATAGCTAGACAGGCGTGGATGACAGGCGACCCGGGGCTATTGTTCAAGCATCATATAAACAGGAGAAACCCTCTCCGACAAGCTTTGGGCGATATAGTATGCACCAACCCATGCGGGGAGCAGCCGCTCTATCCATATGAGTCCTGTAACCTAGGCAGCATCAACCTTTACGAGCACGTGGACAGGGAAGCCAGAAAAATCGACTGGGAAAAGCTGAGAGAATCCGTTGAAACCTCTGTAAGATTCCTAGACAACGCGATAGACGTCAACAGACATCCGTTCCCGCGCCTAACAGAGGAGAACCGGCGACACCGGAGGATTGGGCTAGGCATAATGGGGTTAGCGGACATGCTCTACGCCCTCGGCATACCCTATGACAGCGAAGAAGGCTTCAGCACCATGAGCAGGGTGATGGAGTTCATCTCCTACCACGCCTACATGGCATCGTCAAGCCTTGCGGAGGAGAAGGGCAGATTCCCATTGTATGACGCCAGCTTCTACACACAGGGGCTGCTTGCCGTAGAGGGCTTCTATCACCCCGAGATGTGGACAATGGACTGGAGAGAAGTGTCGGAACGCGTGAAGCGGGTGGGGCTTAGAAACAGCCACGTCACCACGGTAGCCCCCACAGGCAGCATATCCATGATATTCGATGTATCGGCCGGGCTAGAGCCACAGTTCGCGCTTGTCTATGAAAAACATGTCACAGTGGGGCGGTTCTACTATGTCGACATAGAGTTTGAGAGGCAGTTGAAGGAGCGTGGGCTTTACTCCATGGAGCTGCTCAAAAAAGTCTCCGAAAACGGCGGCTCCGTACAAGGGATAGACGAGATACCTGAGGATATGCGGGACGTCTTCGTCACAGCTAGGGAAATTGCTTGGTGGGACCATCTCAGGGCCCAGTATGAGATACAGAAGTGGGTTGACAGCTCTGTGAGCAAGACAATCAACATGCCGGCAGAGGCAACGGTTGAGGACGTCCTAAACGCATACGTCGCGGCTGAAAAAATAGGAGTCAAAGGGATAACCGTGTTCAGAGACACATCCAAAGGCGTTCAAGTCCTACACGCCCCCTCAGTCAAGGTGAGGAGACAGGTGAGAAACAGGACATTGGAGGTCCTCGGCCTCGGGAAGGAGCAGGTGCTGGCTCATGAGCAGCGATAAACTACGCGCCTTCCTCGACGAGAGAATAAAACAGCTCGAGAAAGAGCTGGATATATTGAAACAGCTCAGGGACCTTCTTAGAGAGGAGGGGGAGACAGGCTTCGACAACCTGCCGTGGAGACAATACCGTGACGGCCGCGGCGAATGGGTCTTCGCAGACCAAGCTCCTCCAGACCTTGTCGAAAAGGCCTCGGCCAAGGGCGGGGTAAAGATTGGGGAGTATGTTTACGAGGTTACCGAAAGCGGGGGAAAACGCTTCCTAAGACGCAGACATCTACAAGCAAGCCAGCAGACCACGGGGGCGTGAAACATGATAAAGTTCAGAGTAAACCCCATGTATTTAGAAAGCTTCGCCAGCTACCTATCCATGTTTGAAGGCCTGATAGACGAGTATAGACTCGTGGAAGACCAGAAGGTTGACGGGGTTGAGGCGAACGGGTTCATCGGCTTCGAGTCTGTCAACAACATGCTTCTCGACATGGTTAAGGAAAGATGCGAATGCAGGCGATGGGGAAGGCTCCACGCCGGCTCATGTGTAATCGTCTATCATCCAGACGATGTAAGAGTCTACACAGCAACAGCCCTAAACGAATGCCGGGCTGGGCTCATCCACACCGCCGCGACACTATACACAGCCTCAGCCGGCCTATGCACAGGCATAGCGAAATTCTTCAACGATGATGTCCTAGTGTTCTCGGATTTGAAGGGGGCTGAGATTGCGGCCAATAAACTGAGGGAGTTAGGCGCTACTGCGGCTGTGCTGCCTTTCGAGCGCGAGAGGGCCGCTGAGCTTGATAAATGGTTCGGTTTCCTCACAAGACATAGACTCCCGCTAACAAGGCCTCAAAGACCCTAATCCATGTCCAGCATCCCCATGACCATGGAGGGAGACGTCGAACACCTGCTTGCAGAAATACAGGAAACATTTGTGAAAAAGCTTAGAAAAGCGGCTTATATGCCGAGCCTCCTGCAAGAGCTTGAGCCGATTGCTCGTCTCCTTTCCTTGGTTCGGAGGCTTAGGGACGCGGGGTTCCATGTCATTCTTGCATCCAAGATGCCTTTCAAGCCTGCTTCACATCCATACCCTCCAAAGGTCTGGCAAGCTTTCTCCATATTAGGCTCACTAACAAACGTCTACCAGATAAACAGCTCCTACTACATCCCCATCATTGGAGGAATTTTTGCAAAAATTGAAGGAGAAGAGCAGGAGCCGTTCGAGCTGAGGCCCACGAGGCTGGAAAAAATCAACTCATATGAGCTGCGGGTCTACACCATTGACTCCCTTAAAGAGCCGCTCGAATACATGAGGAGAAGCTTCTCCGCTTACCAGCTCACGCAGTATCTCCCCTCAATCGAGGAGTTGATGGTTTTCGAAGAAATCTACTTGACGAAAGCGGCCGCGTTCAGCCACCCCGACCTCGTACAGATATACAACCCGGTCCTGCTCTCGCTCTTCGGCCACCACAGCTTCTATGTACGCGACAAGCTGGGCCTAAACAGCCAGCAAGTAACCTTCCTCTCAGAAAAGCTGCTTCAGGAGATTTTATGGCCTGAAAACCTTTGGATAGGTAGTTTAGGAAGAATAGCTGTGGTGGATAGAGACGCGGTCGGCAACCTTATACAGCTCTCCACCCGCTCACCGATAGACGTGCTGGCGGCTGCCAGGCTCCTATCCCTGCGCGGCGTGGTTTTCCACTATAACTTCATCCAGCCATTGAACAAGTATGGCCTAGTGATTCATCTTAGGACAAGATACCCGCTGAACAGCAGGTATCTCGTACTGTTTCCACGGAAGTTTCTGCATCTCGAAATAAGGCCCGCAAGGATTGTATCCGAGGGCTCGAGAGTGGTTCTAGTGGATGACGACGCAATCCAGAGCCTACAGACAGGCACGTAGCATCACGGTGGAGCAGCTCCTCGGAAGACCGCTAAACCGCGTCGAGAGGAGACTCGCCCCAAACAGGCTTTACGTCTGCGGAAAAATGCGTATCCCTCTTCAGACCCCCCGTGTAGCCGTCGTGGGAACAAGGAACGCAAGCGAAGAAGGTCTGAACTATGCACGGGAGCTAGTCAAATGGCTCTGCAGACAACGGGTGATTATTGTCAGCGGCCTCGCGAAAGGGATTGACACCGCGGCTCATTTAGAAGCCGTCCGCAGCGGCGGGGAGACGGCCGCCGTTCTCGGCACACCATTAAGCCGTGTCTATCCACCAGAAAACAAAGGCCTACAAAGCCTCATCATGAGCGAGCACCTCGCGGTCAGCCAATTCCCTGATGGACACAGGACGCAGCCCAGAGACTTTATCCTCAGAAACATGACGATAGCCCTGATTTCTGACATCGTCGTGGTCGTGGAGGCGGATGAGGGGGGCGACTCAGAATCAACCGCATGGTCCGCGATTAGGCTCGGCAGGCCGGTCCACCTGACGCCTCTTTCAGCCAAGCTTAGCCACAAAATGGAGAAATATGGAGCGGAGATGCATGGAGAATTGGAGAACCTGTTAGAGGCTTTGGATAAGGCCTTATCCGGTTAAATCTATGATGCATGAAGGTATAGCCATGAGCCAAGTAGTTGTCAAACAGGAGAAAAAACTACCAGAAGAGGTGCCAAAAGCTCTGCAGAAAGCCCTCGAGCCTGTGCATATTGAAAGCTATGAGATTAGGCGAGTCGGGCTAGACCCTCTACTGATAGTGAATGGTAAAGTTGTCGGAGGCTGGCTTGACCTCTGATGGCTTGAGATGAGGCTGAGTTACCGTTGCAAAGTCTGGAGCCTTTAGCCGTCAAAAAGATTATCACGCATTCTGGGCCGGCTCACTCAGACGAGTTCTTGGCGGTAAGCCTTCTGCTACACAAGTATCCTGACGCCGTTGTTATTAGAGTCCCCGACTTCACCGGCGAGCCTGAGGAAGGTGAGATAGTCGTCGATGTAGGCAAGAGATACGACGGCAGAATTTTCTTCGACCATCACCAAGACGAAGACCTGCCAAGCAGCTTCATCCTCGTGCTAAGAGACTTCTTCGGAATAGATAGCGAGAATCTACCGACGGACTTTAGGTATATTGACCTGCGGGATAGGTTTGGGGCCTACGTGGCTAAGAAGGTTCTGAATATGGATGAAGACCGTGGTCTTGTGGAGAGGGCGATGCTGAAGTACTTCTCGACAATCACGTTGCTTTCTCCAGAGCATCCACTCCATTATATCATGAGATGTGTCGGAGAATCCGTTCTTGCCTTGCTTGACGACTTCCTATTCGCCAAAAACGGCGTCAAGCTCTTTCCAACACCCCTCGGCTACGTAGTGTTCTCACCCAAACCCCTCAACCTCACCTATATCCGTGAGGCTCACGCAGACAAACACATCATAGGAGCTGTGATGCCTTCAAGGGATGGAGGCACCATGTTGATACAGGCTAATGAGGGGAAGTTTATACCAAAGGCGACATCATACCCGAAAACATTCGTTCATAACAGCGGCTTCGCGGTAGTGGTCCCGATACCTTACGAGCAGATAGACCCTCTCAAGATAGTTATGGAATGCGTCATGGGGGTCTGAGACATGAATAGAAGCGTTGTGGTCCCTGTTGTCCTTCTATTGATTGGGTTATTCGCGGGACTTGCCGCTGGCTTAACCCTAAGCCCGAGGGAAAGGGTTGCCACCACGTTCACAACCACGGCAACCGCGGTCTCCACACGCGTGCTAACCGCGACAGCCAGTTACACCGTAACATCTACGACAACAGCAACACAGCCCACCACACTAACTTCTACGAGAACAGTCACGGTTACCACTTCAATCATCCCCGAAATACCTCAGCTATACAACCACTCAGGCGTAGCGGTCTGCTTCTCAAGGCCCATGGTCTGCGAATCAATGTTGGAAACCCTCATCAACGCGGCGCAGAGACGTATTCTCGTAGCAGTATACGTATTCACAAACGATAGGCTCGCCAACGCTTTGATAGCCGCTCACAATAGGGGCGTGGATGTGAAGGTGGTGCTCGAAGCCGAGTCAGCCGAGATACGAGGCTCCGAATACCAGCGCCTAAAGGAGGCGGGCTTAGACATCAGGCTCGACGGCAACTCTGCGCTTATGCATCACAAGTTCATGGTTATCGACGAAAGAATCGTGGCAACCGGTAGCTACAACTGGTCGGGAGCGGCTGAGGAGGCTAATGACGAAAACCTCGTCGCGATACTATCCGAAGACGTAGCTAAGCAATTCGTGGAGGAGTTTGACCGCCTATGGTCAATAGCCAGCCAGTAGATAAGCCAAGCAGTGCTTGGCCATGAAGGTTCTTTAGCCAGCAAGCCGAAGCGACAGCATGGGCCGGTAGCTCAACATGGAAGAGCGCCCGCTTGGCTTGCGGGAGGTCGCGAGTCAGCTCCAAGAAATTGAGCTGGCCGATAAGGTTCAAGTCCCGTTCGGTCCATCGGGGTTTCAAAACCCCCGGCCCATATGCCGTGGTTTATTTGGATGGTCTTCAGGAGCCTTTGACCATTTTTTATCTTGGCCTTATCCGTTTAAATCCCCACCAAAACAATATAGGTTGAGTTGATAGAGTTTGGAAGGTATAGGATTAAGCCGCCTCTGGTCAAGCCCTCGAAGCTGACGGTTGAGGAGAAGGGGGGCGTGGGTAAGGGGCTTTCCGACGGCTGGGTCGCTAACTATGCGATTGGGTGCACTTTTGGATGTAGGTTCTGCTACGTGGACTCGATACATAAGCTATACTCCTCTCCGAGAGCGGGGCGGCTGGTCGATAAGGACTGGGGATATTATTTTGCTACACCAACCAACTTAGACGAGGTTATCGAGCAAACACCATGGAGCAGGTGGCGCGGCGAGGAGGTTCTCCTCAGTTCAACACATGACCCCTATCTACCTCAGCTTGCTGGATGGACGAGGAAAATCCTTGAGCACGGCTTGCGATGCGGGGTGAGGTTCTGCATCCAGACAAGGTCGCCGCTCGTCCTCGAAGACCTTGACTTACTCGAGAAATACAGGGAGCAGGTAAGGGTTCAGGTCTCCGTGGCAACGTTCAGCACGGAGCTGGCGAGGGCTATTGAGCCGCGAGTTACTACGCCGCAGAGAAGGCTTGACATAATCAGACAGGCGCGAGAGGCGGGGCTCAGGACAGGTGTAATCATCGCTCCTATTCTACCGCCGTGCAGGCTAAGACCTGACGTGGAAGGTGACTTGATGCAGATTTTTGATGCTTTGGGAAGGGTCAGGCCTGACATGGTCTATGGAGAAACCCTACACATCAGGGGAATGAACATGACTTATCTCGCAAATGCTCTGGGAGAGGAGCTGAGCGTGGACTATTCATTCGACCAGCGTGTTGGAAAGCTTTTCACGGCCCTGCTGATGCAGCATGGTTTAAACGGACGTTACTGGTTTGGGAGGTAGCTTGGCGCTTAATCTCCTTGAAGCAGTGCTCTAATAGATAGTGCTTCAACTGCACCCCAATTCTGGAAAGACGTGTATCCCACCTGAGACCAGTTACACTCACCGCCCCATCTACACCAACCTCGATAAAGAAAATCACCTCACCCAAGTGAAGCAGCTCCGTATACTCGCCACATGTTTCGCTCGCCAGCCAATACCTCGCCACCGGCTCAAGGCTGTCGAGAAACCTGTCCCACTCCTCCCAAAGCCCTTTACTCGCCAATTTTCGGAGCCGGGCCCTGAACATCGACATGGCTCTACGGTCGCCGCGAACCAGCAGCTCCCGGGAAATCCCGTGATTTTCTACCATGACTTTTCAGATGAAGCGCCTTGATTTATCCCGTTATAGTAGGGCCTTAAACCTCTTTATTTCCGTCAACATGTTGACAGTTTATGGATGGTCGGATGAATTTCCCGCGAAAATGCCCAGAGTGCGAGTCAGAGCGTATCATAAACCAAGGTAGATGCGTGACCTGTCTTGACTGCGGCTGGTCCTCATGCCTTATGTAACTTCGTCAAAGCCTCCAGATTTTAAACATGAGTTCGCTATTTCAGAAACTATGATGGCCTCATCTGGTTATATTTCTCCCCAAACACGAAATGCGTATGAGGTGGTGTGGGAAATGATTGAAAAACCAGTCGAACCTGAAAACGTTCTGATATTTGATTGGCGGCATACAAGGATGGGAGGAATTACTTCGGTTTATGTCGTATGTTTCACATGTTATCGTCCCCTAAGACCAGACTACAGCAGGTCCTCAAAAGCCGGCACACATGGGGAAAAATTCTACATTCACCCTTCTCAACACGACATCCAACACATCACCTTGGTTTCAAGCAACACAGGAAACAAACACTACTCGGTCTCAGACGCCAGATTGGAGCAGCTCGCCAGCCACATCTTTCAGAAATGGCTGAAGACTGGAAAACTGCCCGATTTCGAGGACTTTGAAGAAGCATTCAATTCCTACATGGCCTCTAAATGTTATAAGAGAGGTGAAAGTGGTGTATCACATGAGAAGTTTTTGAAACATGGAAAACTGACCTGACAAATCGTCTTACCCAGCTAAATGCGCCAAAATTTTTGCAACTGAAGCTCGAGAACTTGACAGCTAATACAACTATGCTTGTTCAGTTTCTCCTTGACCTACATATATGGGCCAGAAGCGCAGGCATACAGCTTGGGGAGATGCTGCCGACAACAGATGAGCTCAGGCTGTGGTTGGGGTGATATTTCATGGTCGAATGCCCATACTGCGGAGAGGGGCTGCCTCTAACCGGTGAATTCCAAGTTGACTGGTGGGAGAAAATCGGCGTCGTCAAAGTGAAGTGTAGCTGTGGCAAGGAATTCGAACACAAGTTTATGTATGTAGGCACTTATGACCCGGATGCTGAGGATTTCATAGAACATGGTTGTCCGTGAATTCGAAGAAACTAAAACGATAATCAGGCTACAGAGTTTGTCTGAAGAGGAGCTGGAGAACGCCATAGCCAGCTCTGCTTTGCCTCTTTTCCAGCCTGTTTTGGTTCAGGTAGAGGATGGGGATTTGTATGAGGTATGGGCTGAGGGCTGGTCTATTGAATGCGTCGCTGAAAAGCTTCCAACAGGCTTGGATGAGGATGAGCTGGTTTATGAGGCTATTTTCGAGAAAGCTGGAGAAATCATCGAAACAGGATGGGATGGATATGTATATGTAGGTTATGAGGATGATGACTATCCCTTCGGGGTAACCGTTTTTTACAGGGCTGTTATGTGAGCAGGGCCTCTGGCCTTAGCCGGTTTTATTGCTATTTTTGCAAGTTTAGCCACGATGCTGTCCCGATTAGAGCAGTTTCTTCTGCAGGAAAATTCTCCGAGTCAGGCACAAAACGAAGCAGTCGGTGGAAGGGTTCTCCGACCATATCAGGTCGAGGCTTTCGAGAAATGGGCTGGTCGGGGATGTAGGGGAGTAGTTATAGCGCCGACGGGGACGGGGAAGACGATTATTGGGCTTCACGCCATTAAGAGGATTGGGTTACCGACGCTTGTAATCACACCATACGAAAGGGTGATGGTGGAGTGGGTTAAGAAGGGTAGAGAGGCTGATGTTTTGTTTACGAGGTTCTATGGTGGTGAGAAAAGGCTGAGCAGATACACGGTCGCTATTTATAACAGCGTGTGCCGCCATCCCGAGATACTGAACCATTTCGAGCTGATAATTCTTGATGAGATACACCATGTTGGAGCCGATGTGTTCTCCACTATTCTGCCGAAGATTGATGGGAAAAAGGTTCTCGGCCTGACAGCCACGCTTAAAAGAGAAGATGGTAAACACTACAACATCCTATCAAAGTTGCCGGTTGTTTACACGTTGGACTTGAAGAATGCTGTTGAGAACGGATACGTGGCACCAATAACGCTCGTCCCCATCCCAGCCGAAATGAACAGGGAAGAGAGGAAAAGGTATATGGAGATACAAGCCGAAATATGGAAAGTTAGAAGCATGCTCTCATTTTTAAAGAACTCCAAAGCGTTTCAAAGAGATGCCGAGGAGCTGGAGCGGAGGCTCAAGGTTCTCATCAATGAGAGGCGGATTTTCCTAAGCAGGATAGCCTCCAAGAAAGATGCCCTATACAATGTCGTAACCCAACATCCCCATGAGAAGATAATAGTGTTCAGCGAGTCGATACACAGCATTGAGGAGCTGAAGACGTATCTTTCCGAGAAAGGGGTCGCGGCAGAAACGTATCACAGCGATAAATCCATGAGCGAGAGGGGCAGAATATTCTCCGAGTGGGGGAAGAGCTTCAACGTCTTGTTAGCTGTTAGAGCCTTGGACGAGGGTGTGGACGTGCCAGAGGTGGCTATAGCCGCTATCATAGCAAGCGGACAGAGCGTTAGACAACTTGTGCAGAGAAAAGGAAGGATTATGAGGCCGCGTGAAGGCAAGCAGGCAAGGCTCTATGTGATATACGCAAACGGCACTGTAGAGACCAAGCTCATACACAAGATAAAATGCATTCTAAAGGGTTTCATAAAGCTCTACTAAGGCCCTAAATGCTGTCAACTTGTTGACAACAGCGGGCCTCTGAGAGTTATTTACTTGAGAGAGATATTATCGCCTGCCATGACTAAGAAAAAGACAAAGACGAAGGCGAGAAAGTCGGGACGAAAGAAGGGCGGAGCAAAAAGCGTCAAAGAGAAGGTCAGAAACATGCCTAAACCAATCAGGGAAAAGGTTCTGAAGATTGCCGAGAAGCCCGAGGATATAGCAATAGTCGAGCCAGCGGCTGGAGACCCCATCGTCCATGTCAGAGACAAGACTGTGGGGGCATGGGTGGATATCTAAACACCCAGCCCCTAAAACCCTTCACCTTTTTTTATGAATATGGCCTTTAGCGGTAATAAAAATCAACTATTTTCTTTAGGGTATGGAAGAGGTTAACCCTAAGGAGGTTTTGCAGGTCTTCGAGAGAAGATTTAGAGAGCGGCTCGAAAAGGCGAGAATATATCCAGATTTCGTTCATTCCATCGCTCCTCATTTAAGGAGACTGCGTTATTTGAAAAAAGCTCTATCCCTTGGCTATAAGCCCTATTTATTTGGAGGGGAATTAGAGCGTGCCTACCTGCCTTATCATGGCAGGCTTGAAATATTTGGTTTAAACAAAACTTACCGAATTCAGTCGGAGCTTGTAGGGTATGATGGACGTGTTTTTCTAAACACAGGAACATCCATGCATAACAAAACCATATATCTTGAATTGGGCGAAGCTTTACCGCCCTTTTTCCCGACCAAACCCAACGAGCCTATTACGGTCAGCAAACAGGAGTTCTTGAAAATGTTTAACGAATGTAAACGGTATATGAGGAGGCTGAGTAGATACATGGACGTTTCCTATCCCGAGATACCAGACGAGGACTTTGAAGTAGTTTTCACAAGGCGTTGGAATTATGACCTTATTGATTTGATTTGGATTCCGAAAGACCTCTTCACCACGGCTCATATATACAGAACGCTAACAGATAAAGAGAAGAGAAGGATAGAACAGAGAGAACGCTTATTGATGGAATATAGGCGGTCTATCGAAGAGGTGAGAAAACTACGGGAGATTGCCCCAGGCTTCTATGAAGTTGATATCCAAAGCCTTCCATCCGCTCTTGTTGAGAAAATCAGCGACGTCGCCGAGAAAGTTTACATAATTAAGGGTTATTACTATTACCAAGCTCAGCTCGGCATGTCCGCTAACCTATCAACCCTGATTGCCTGCAAAATTTTGAGGGATAGAGGTATAGATGTGCGCCTTCATAGGCGCATTAACAGCCGCTTTCATGAGCCTCCTGCCGATGCTCCGAAGGAGTTGATAAGAACCGAAGATTTCTACATCAAACCGAAGCCTGTTAAAGAGTTGCCGAAACCCCCACTCGCTAAACCCATCATTACACATAAGAGGGTTATCCTCCTTGCTCCATAACTGGCCTCATGGGATTAAATGTATGAGAGAGGTCTATACCTGTGATGAAAGGGTAGGTGAACGATATGGTAAAGACGAGGGCGGTTTATTTGATTGAATGGAAGAAAGTATGCGAGGTGAGTGATGACGTTGCTCAGGAGCTTCTCGAGTTAGAGACAAGCAGTAGCACAATACCCGTTTACCTCGACGAAGAGGTTTTTCAGTCGCTTTCTCCAAAGGCACAAAGGGAGTTGGAGAGTTTGAAGAAGCTTCTCACTGGAGAAGTGCTGGAGATTGTCGTTGCTGATTGAATAAAACAGGAAGGTAGTTTGGCTAGGGTTGGATAACTTATGGATGCGGAGGTTTTTGTCCCAGCTAAACCATCTGCAAGCCTAAATGTTCGGCTACCCGTTGAGCGGCTCGAATACGTCCAGCAGTTCTACTCTGATAAAGAGAAGCCTATCGAGGCCTTTCTCGAAGACGTTCTCGCTGGCAAAGTCAAGACCAAAGATGGTCTGAAGCTTAGCCCCTCACAGCTTACAGGAAAGCTCCCCGAAGGAGGCTTTTTACAAGAGATACTCGGAGGCCCCGAAGCCTACACGGTTGCTAAGGAAAGGGGAAGGCTCGGATACCGTGTCGGAACAGTAATCAAAATTAATGGATGTTTTGACCCTGAGCTTTCTCAGCACCATAATCGTTGGGGGGTTATCGCGAAGATAATAGATGCTTATCACTACGAGGTCGTCCTTGAGTCCGACATATACGAGAAGTTGGTTATACGAGACGTTGATGTCAAGGCGATTATAGGAGACATTTTACATGATTACCGTGGAATAGGTGCAGAGAGGCATAGAAAAGAGGTTGTGCCCCTTATCGAGAAGGCTTTAGCGGGGAAGATACCGTATGTCCACTCTACTGCGCCGTGGCCGAGGATGCCGTTGATGCAGGCATATGTTGTCGCCCTTATTGACCACGGGACGGTTCATAAAGCAATCAGACACATGAAGAGAAAGTTGAAGGTTATCGAGGAATGCTACAAACAAGGGCTATACTATGGAGACGATTACAGATATGTCAAAGGAATGGCGCTTCTATGGCTTAGGCTTTTCAGCATCCTTAAAAAACGCATGGAAGCTCTGGAGAGAGGCGAGGGAAGGAAATATACGTTGTCGCGGCTTCATGCCAAGGAGTTGTCGCATTTCCTTGATTTCCGCGGGGTGCCTCATGTGGTTAAGCGCAGTAGCGAGATTAAAGGGTTCTATGACGTGTTTGTAGATGACGCGCTCCTGTCTTATTTGAGACAGAAAGAGGGGGGAGTAGGTGGCGAGGTTTAAGTGTCCAGGCTGTGGAGAGAAGCTTACATATTTGTTAGAGCATCTCTCCGTGGTCAAAATTTTCAAGGTCTTTCCATCGCCGAATATTCAGCCAAGCTATGTTGAGGATGTAGATTGTGAACCTATTGACTATGAATGTCCTAAATGCGGTCATAGAGAGCTTTTAATTCGTGATTTTATGGATAGAAAACATGCGGGGGCCTCATCCGATTAAATACATGGCTTGACAATTTGTTGGCATGAGTGTGTATAAATGTGAGGTTTGCGGTAAGAAAGAGAAATTTGATTTCGAGATTGAGCTGATTTTCTATGTATGTGGAGACTGTGTATCAGACCCGAGGGCTGACCATGTATTTGAGAAGTATCGGGCGCAATACGAGGCTGTTGAGGATTGGCTTTACGAGCAGATGAGCAGAGCAGGCTCAAAAGTAGTGGAACACTGTGTAGACGAGGATGAGGCTGAATGAGGTATTATTTGAAGCCTCCGAGAGTTTACAGCATCACAGCCCGCTATGGCTCATGCCTTCTATGTTCTAAACCGCTTGTCGGTAAACAAGCAATTTATTTAAGCGATATGGGTGCTGTCGTATGCGACAGCCATAGCTTTTACCTCGTCCTTCAGGAGTTTGACAACGGTTACATGCGTGAGTTTACGGTTGTGGACACCGCTTACACCCAGGACGAAGCGGAGAAGAAAGCCTCTGAATTGAATAAATCACATATGATAAATCGGGGGCAGAGCCTCAGCTTCAACAGTTATACATACATGCATATCAGCGAAGCACTCCAAATGCGTCCTCGGACGGGTTTGGTTGAAGAATGAGGCCTGAGCTGTTTAAATGTTTAGCGGGTTTAGAAGCAGGTATGAAAACAGTTTACCGTGTTTCTTCAAAGCCTGAAGCTTTGAAGAAATTTATGAGGGATGGAGAGGTGGTGGAGCTTGTCGTCGTTCCCCAAGAGTGATATTAAACTCGCAGTAATACGTGGGCGCCCGTGTATAGTAGTTTTTGTGGAAAAGGTTGAAACCCCTCATTGTTGCAATTTCATGTTTGATGGAAGGCTCCTCGTCAGGGTTCTGCTTCATTCCAGCGAAGAATATTTAGGGGTTTTCGAAGATGTAGAGGAGTGGTTGATGGCGGTGGCGTCTTCTGGTGTTTTTTACGTCGCCGTTTTCTCAAATGATAACCTTGATAACCACATCATCACAGAGATAGCTCTTACAAATGAGCAGAGACGGTTTTTTGAAAACGCTCTTCTCATGTATTCAAGGAGTTTAGCGGCCTGAGGTGTCGAACATGAATACAATCGTCATAGATGCTGTGGGTGGCGCGGTCAGAACTAATTTTACGGTGTTTTCTCCCGCCCTATTCGGTGAGCCCCGACTTACTGTAAGGCTGTCCTCAATCTTAGACAACAATTCATTAACGATACTTATTTTCCTCAGCCATGACTTTCTAAGTTCAAACCAATGAGAGTTGAGTAGCTCCCAGCCCTCCTCATGTATCGTTATCTTGTTGTTTTCATATTTTTCAATAAATCCGAGTTTAGCGAGCATGCTCAGATACGGCTCAACCTCCTCCTCACCTATCATGTCAATTACGCCAAGTTCCTTGACATAAGCCTTGAAAGCATCAATTGATATCGTTATTGGGGGAGAGGGCGGTGCATGGTCTCTGAGGACGTGTGCGTATAGCATTGCGGCCACGTATGACAACATACAATACGCTATGCCTTGGATGGATTTAATTATTTAAGGCCATGTCTGAATTGGTGAAGGCCGACAAATACTGGGCAGGCCTTTTCTGTTTTTATTCTTAGGTTGAGATGTTTCAGACATGAGCGTTCATCAGCGTTCGGTTCAGGATTGGTGTGAAGAAGTGTGGAGAAGATTTAGCAACGACATGCCTGTTCAATTGTTGCTGAAGTTGGACGGGTTGAGGGAGCGGCCCAGCTATGGAAGGCTTCTGAATTTCGTGTTGTATTTCAGGCTTTGGGCTATGATGGCGGGTAAGGATGTTGAGGATTTTCTGCCCTATAATAGTGAGGTAGAGAGGTGGTTTCCTTGCTCTGTGATGTGAACGCTATAAGGGATGTGAGAACAGGAATTTCTAATGATACGCCGTTTTTGGAGGTTGTTACCGCCACGACTGATAACCATCCGCATCTATGGTTTATGTTTGCCACGGATGGGTGCCGTTGTCTGCTGGTTTTCCTCAGAAGCCCTGATTTGAGAGACGCGGCCATGGAGAGGCTGGACGAGGTTGAGAGACAAGGGCTGGCTCGGAAATTTGTTTGTCCAGACCGCAGGATAACGAGGTGGCTTAGGTTGGCTGGAGAGAAGAGAGGGTTCAAGCTGAGGGTGTTTTTCAAGGGTGGTATGATGCCTTTTCTACATTATTACGAGCTACGTTTCATTCCTCCGATGGAGAGCTGGATGACCTTGGATGAGAGCGATGCTGATTTCCTGAAACGTATCGCAGACCTTATCGAGGAGAAGGCGAAGACGACGGAGAGTGAGGTATGAAGTATGGCTTTCGCTAAACTCCTTGTTTTTATTTCGACGATTTACGCCAGGTAGTGGCGAAATTTTGCATTTTTGTGGCCAAAGTGTTTATGACATGGTTTTTTGAGGTATTTTGGCTTTCTAAGCCGTGGAGAGCCAGAATTTCTGGTTTTCAGAGATTGTTTAACGCTTTTATAATTTCATCAAGTAGAATAAGCTATGAACGGTCGTGAAGAGGATTTTCAGCCACCCAAACCTGATGAAGATGTTCAGGCAAAGCCTTTATCGTTTCATGGAAAAGAGAATGCTATGAATAGCCGTATTGATGATTTTTCGCCTAAGAAGGTTCTTGAAGGCATGGAGGCGAGGATTATACATGAAGCGTCTGGCACTTTGAGGCTTAAGCTACCTATCCGTGTTTTTAAGGAATTTGAGTTACCTCCGAAGGGCGATTATATAGCGGTTGTGAGGGGGGAGAGGTTTACGGGCCGTTACGACACGACAGCGGGGCTGAGGCTTAGGATACCGAGCCAATATGCTGGCCTGTTCAACGGCTGGGACGGCAACCGTATCAGGGTTGATTTATGGGTTGAGGATAATATGCTGTGTATGTCTTATAAGCCTGACGAGAAGCTTGCCTTTTTCTATCCAGCGTCGAGACAGCCTTTCTATAGAAAAGGTCATGGTTTTTGCTCCCATTGTCTTACCGCTTTTCAGCTCAAGCTTGAGAAGCCTTACTGCCCTATGTGTGGTCTTAAACTAAGAGAGAAGCCGAGAAAGAGAAGAGGGGATGTTAAGCGGTATGATTTCGATTTTGACGAAAATGAGGAAGAGCCGAACAATAATGGTCAGGGATAAGGTTTTTGAAGGTTGTATGAAGACCAGCGTTCTTATGAGGAGATAGTTACATTCCCTTGTTGGCCTAAGTCGGTTAAATACTTTGGATAAGATGGTTTAGCCATGACAAGCTTGGATATGTTTCTTGAGAGGGTTGAGATGGATGCTGTTGAGAGGGTTGAGGTTAAGCCGTTGCGTATAGCTATGCCAGCCTCAAGGCTTAAGGCGTTTTTCAAGATGCTACGCTCGCATTATTTCGATAATTTCGGGGTTTATGTGAGGAATGGTGTTTTAAACAGCGCCGTTTTAAGCCCTACCCATGTTACCTGTGTCCGTTTAACCGTTGACGGGGTTTTTGAGAACCCTGTTGTTGAGCCTCCGTTAGGTCTTTTAAACCTTGAGAACGCTCTTAAAGCCCTTAGAAGCATCAAATCAGACACACCTCTTGTCTATGATTTTTCTCAGATTGGGGTGATTAGGTATGGTGATATGGTTGTTTATAGGGAGAATGATGCTGGTTTGAAGGTTGAGGAGCTTGTATGGGATATTGAGCATAATAGATGCGCAGAGGTCAAAATCCCAACAAAAGAGCTTCTATCCATATTAGCTATCTTCACAAACAACTATGACTATGTCAGGTTTAGTTATCATGATGGGGTTTTAAAGGTTTGGGACGATAATATGGAGAAGGTGGTCAAAGCTCCTGGATGGGGTTATTTGGATAGGCAATGTTTCACATTCGGGTATATCTATGAGAGTGTTAAAGGTCTTGACAGGTTTGGTTGTATGGGGGTTACTCTAAGCTTCTATACCCATGGTAGTAATAAGCCAGCTCCTATGGCTATTAGAGCTAAGATAAAGGATATCTTATTAACAATATACCAAGCACCAAGAATAGAATAAACAACGACCAATATGATGTTGTAGGCTATTGGGCCCGGGTGGGACTTGAAACCTACCGGCCGCCTACTGTAAAGGTCTGACTCACGACCCCCAGCTTAGAAGGTTCTCCCCAGCCTACTTAACCGTGTGTTATGGCTTTAGGCGGATGGTTTTCTCGGCCAGACAACGCTCAAATATTCTCTGCATCCTTTAAAACAAACCTGATGAAGAGACATCGTGAACATCCGTTACCCCCTGATTATGCTTAACTTCAAGACATACAGGGAATCTATGATAAAGGTTGGTGCCGCATTTTCGCGATGCTCTCTCATGATTTATCTTGGCTTGTTTGCTTGTTTGTGTGGATGGGTTTCTTCTCGATGTTTGGTGTCGTGACGATGGTGTGGTGGCTTGGGTTAGGCGGGGGTCTGATGCTGTGCGGGTGGTTGTTGGGTGGTGGCCGCGGCTCTACTTTGCGGGGCCTCTTGAGGTTCTCGCCGAGGTTGAGAGGGTTCTTGGAGAGCGTTACGTGGTTAGACGGGTTGTGAAAAAGGTTCTGGGGACGGGTTTGGTTGATGCCTTGGAGGTGGAGACGCCTCCTTCGGAAAAGCGTTTTCTCGCCGACTTTGTCGAGGAGAGATGGGGATGCCGCGGGATACGTGTCTACAACGTTGACCTCCCTCCTGCGCAGGAGTTCCTCTACAGCCACGGGCTTGCTCCAACCGCCGCGGTTGAGGAAAAAGACGGCATGCTTTATGCGGCCGAGGATTTGGGCAAACTTTTCTACGACATCTCTTTTCTCCGCGTTGCTTTTCTCGAGGCCACGGTGGACTCGGCGACGCCTTTCCCACGTTTCACCCATCCCATCAAGAACGTGAAAGTTGTCTGCGGCGGTGAGGAGATTGTTCTCGACGGTGGTGAGGAAAATGTTCTCACGGGTTTGACGCGGCTTCTCGACGACCTTGACGTGGATGTTGTCGTCACATGTGGCGGCGACTCTTTTCTTCTGCCCTATCTCCGCTACAGGGCCCGTGTCAACAACGTGGAGCTTAGGCTGGGCCGTGAAGAGGAACCGCGTGGCAGGAGCAGAGGCTTCTCCTACATGAGCTATGGAAGAGTTTACCACAGCTACTCAGGCTACAGGCTCTGTGGAAGGCTTCACATAGATGTGGATAACTCGATGCTTTACAGGGAGACGGGGCTTCACGGGGTTGTGGAGGTGGCGCGTGTCGCTAGGCTACCGGTGCAGGATGCGGCACGTTACACCATCGGCCGCTGCATGACCTCGCTCCAGTATCATCAAGCTTTTCTCAACGATGTGTTGATACCTGTTGAATGCGGCAGGCCCACATGCATGACCGGGAAGGAGCTTCTAAGAGCTGATAGAGGAGGGTGGATACTTGACCATCAGCCCGGTGTTTACTGGAATGTCGGGGAGCTGGATTTCCACAGCCTCTACCCCATGCTAATGCTGAAGCACAACATCAGCGGCGAGACCGTGAACTGTCGATGCTGCGGCGGCGAAGACATACCGGAGCTCGGCTACCACGTCTGCGGAAAATGGCGAGGCATAGTGCCGCGGGCCATCGAGGAGCCTCTGCGGCGGAGGCTCGAGTACAAGAGGCTTTACCAAGAGGGGGGTGACAAGGTCTACAAGGCGCGGGCCGATGCGTTGAAGTGGATACTTGTCACATCGTTCGGCTATCTCGGCTACAAGAAAGCGAAGTTCGGAAGCAGGGAGGCGCACATGGCTGTCTGCGCCCTCGCCCGCGACACCCTGCTTAGAAGCGTCAAGCTCGCCGAGGAACACGGGTTCAAGGTTCTGCACGGCATAGTCGATTGTCTATGGATTTGGCGGAGAGATGCGTCGGAGGAGGATTACAGAGCGTTTGGTGAGGTGCTGGAGAAGAGGCTGGGGCTGCCGGTTGGGTATGAGGGCACGTTCAAGTGGATAGCTTTCCTCGACTCCCGCACCAGCCCCGGAAGACCCGTCAACAACAGATACTTCGGCGCATACGTCGACGGCAGAATCAAGTGCAGAGGAGTTGAGGCGCGGAGAAGAGATACTCCGCCGCTGGTGCGTAGGATGCAGCAAGAGCTTCTCACCAAGCTGGCTGAGATTTGTTCGCCGCGGGATGTGTCGCAGAAGCTCGAGGAATGTCATGAAATTTTCAAGAGGTATCTGCGCATGGTTTACCTCGGCGAAGCGGGTGTCGAGGAACTGGCTGTGACGAGGAGCGTGTCAGGGCCCTTAGAGAGCTATGGCAGGAGTGTTAAGCATGTGGAGGCGGCCAAGATGCTGAAGCGGGCGGGGGCCTCTGTTTCACCGGGCCAATCGGTCAGCTACGTGGTTAAACACGGTGCAGGGGTTCCACTGCAGCTTCTCCGCAGCAGAGATTATGACGAGGAATATTATGTAGAATTTCTGCGGCGCGGTTATGAGACGGTTGTCTCGCCTTTCTCTACTCTGCTTCAGCGGAGCTGGGAAGCGCCATAAAGTCCTCGGGCTTCACCAAGGCGTCGAAATCGGGCGTGAGCTGCCCCCTCTCCTCCAGCACACGTCTCGCCAAATACCAGAAAGCATAGGGAAGGGATGTTCTGCTACGGTTGTTCATCGGTATCACGAGGTCGACGTTTGAGCATGTGTTGTCTGTGCTGCACATGGCTATCACAGGGATGCGTGCTATTGCTGCCTCTTCGAGGGCCTGTGCATCATAGCGCGGGTCGGAGATAATCACGATAGAGGGCTCGGTGTAGTTTTTCAATGTTCTGTTTGTGAGCATGCCCGCCATCATCTTGCCCGCTATAGCCAAGCCGCCAGTCAACTCCGCAAACTTCTGAACAGCCTTCATCCCGAAGACGTGTGTCGAGACAGCCAGCACCTCGCCAGGCTCATAGTATGATATCAGCTTAGCGGCGAGGTTAAGCCGCGTAAGAATCTTCTTGACCTCGAAAAGGTAGACGCCGTCGTATCTCATCCTGAAGATGTAGGGCTCCATGTGCTTTACCTTGATACGTGAACCGACGTGAACGTTGTATTTGACAAGCTGCTCCAGTATCTCCGCTTCTTGTTCAGCCGACATCGTCATATCACATCAGCCTCCTGCAAGCTAATTGAGCCGCCGGCCTTATACCATATCCGGAGAAGCTCATTTGCCTTAGCCACCCTTTCACCCCCCGCTACACCTGCCTTAATAAACTTGCCCCCGAGCCCGATGGCCAGATGCGTCAAGAAGCTGTCGCATGTCTCGCCCGACCGATGAGACACCACACGGACAATCCCCCTTTTCTCAGCTTCTTTCGCAGCCTCCACCGTGTCTGTTATGGTGCCGACCTGGTTGGGCTTAAGGATGACCGCTCTTACGGCTCTCTTTTCAGAGGCCCATCTAATCAGCTCCGCACGGGTTACAACAAGGTCGTCTCCGCATACAAGAAGCTTTGGAAAAGCTCTGCACAGCTCCGCAAACCCTTCCACATCCGTTTCCTCGAACGGGTCCTCGACATAGCTTATCCCATATCTTTCGACAAGCTCCGAAATATGCTGCATATGCTGCTCCCGGGTCAGATGTTTTCCACGGTTCCTGTAATGATACTTTTTCTGATATGCGTCGTAGAGGCTTGAGGCGGCGACGTCCAGCCCAAACCCCACATCCAACCTCTCAGAAGCCTCTTTAACAGCTTGCAGGGCCTTCTCATCGTCGACAGGCGGTGCATAGGCGCCCTCGTCACCTTTTCCACCCCCGTATCCGCCGACTTTTTTCGCCAAAACCTTGCCAAGCCTTCTATGCACCTCCACATTCACCTTAACCGCCTCCTCGACGCTTCTCACTCTCCTGGGAAAAACGAGAAACTCCTGAATGTCTGGAGCTCCTTCGCCCGCATGCGCTCCTCCTCCCAAAACGTTGCCCAGAGGAATAGGGTAGACAGGAGCCAGTCCAGATAAATCAGCCATATGCCGCCATATGGGTTTCTGCATGAGCATGGCCGCGAGCTTAACGGAGCAGGCCGAAACGGCGTAGGCCAGGTTCCCCCCTATTTTGGAGAAGTTTTCCGAGCCATCAACCTCCTTCAGCAACGTGTCAATACCTGTTTGGTCGGCTGGGTCACGTCCAACCAGTCTGCCCCGTAAAGAGTCGGTGAAAATTTTCACGGACTGTTTGGCACCACCTTCGGGGAATGGGACAGCTTCTCTACTGCCCCTGCTTTTTCCCGAGGGCGCCGACGCGGTGGCGGACACCTTGCCCGAGTATAGAGTTACCTCGATGGTTTCGCTTCCCCTGCTGTCGAGGACAACCCACGCCTCCCCATCGGTTATCGTGAAAGATTCACGGGCCATAGCTATGCACTAGGGGCCTCAGAGTATTTTTGATGAAACTCTATGAGCTCATCCATCACGTTGACAGCTGAGATAAACATTCTTCTGCAGCAGTATCTTTTGAAGCCGAGGCTATCGAGGACATCTCTCGGATGCTCCCCCTCCGACACTCTTCTCTGATACTCGTCCCATTTATGGGCAATAACGCGGCCGCAGCTGAAACATCGGATTGGAAACATCAATTCCGGGTCTCACCTGTAGCTCTTCTGTGGTTTCCGTCTGGCGCCTCTTCTGTTGGGTTTCTTGGGCTCCGCTCTCCGCGGGTCATCGACCAGCAAGCTTCGGTCATAGCTTTCAAGCATTTGCTTGTATTCCTCTGACTCTGCCGCAGCCGCCTTCGACACCGCTATGGCTATGGCCTCGGCCGAGGACATGACGCCGCCGCCTTTCACGGTTACATGGAAGTCATGTTTCTTCCAGAACTCAGGTAGAAGCGTCAAGGGTGTAAGGACCTTGCTTCGGAAAAACTCGTTGAAAAGCTCGAGAGGTGTCTTGTTGACGAAAACGTTTCCTTTCCCAGGCCTGAGAAAAACCTTAGCCACAGATGTTTTCCGTTTCCCCACAAAAATCTGCTCAGTTTTCCTCATTCTCTACCACCTCTAAGCATTTTAGACAGCTCCTCAAGCGTGATGTATCTGATTATTTTCGCGGAGCGGTTATATAGCTTGGTGAGCTTCGCGTCCTCGAACTCTATCTTCTCACCCTCAACGTTGGCTGGGCCCTTCAACACAACCAACCTCTTCGCCGCCTCACGTCCACGCGGCTTCTTCCGCGGCAGCATCCTCGTAATAGCCAGTCTGAGAATCGCGTCTGGCTTTGTGGGGTACCAGACTGTTATTTTCTTATGCGATGAGAACTGTTTCCTGTTTCTCAGCATGAGATAGTGTTCGAGGATGGCTGACTTGTTCCCAGTTATGACCGTTTTCTCGGCGTTGATGATTGTGACACGGTGGCCTTTGAGAAGAAGCTTGGCTACGTAGGAGGCGAGTCTGCCGAGCCGATAGCCCTCCGCGTCCACCACATATGTTTTCTCAGCCAATTATCCTAACCCCCGAACCTTTCCCAAACTCCCTCAAAAACTCTTCCAACAAAAGAGCTCTTCCACCGGCTTTCTGTATTTTCTGTATGGCTGATTGTGAGAAGCTGAAGGCTCCGACTGTCAGTTTCTTTGTCAGCGAACCTTGTCCGAGAACCTTGCCCGGCACAAACACGACCTCGTTGTCCATGGTGTTTCGCTCGAGGCGGCTGATGTTAACCTCTCTGGTGGACCTTCTGCTTCTCCTCAGCTCCTTCAGCAACCGTTTGGCGAACCGGGTTTTGCCGCCCAGTTTCCTGATGGCTATCTCAGCCTGCACTCTGCGGTTCACGGGCCATCAACTCCTTAAGACCTGCGCCGATTTCTTCAATCCTCGTTTTAACTATTCTGGCAGCCTCTAGAACCATCCGCCGCGGCGGCAGAAACCCGTAGCTCTCGACGTAAAGCAGCCAGCGGGAATTCTCCTCATACAGAGTAGCTATGCCCGACTGCCATTTTGCATGCTTCCGTCCTCTACCGAGCCTGACATAGAGCTCCAGCTCGATTTTCTGCCGAGGAGCAAGCGCTACTAACGGGATGTTTCCGTCGAAGGGTGCGACCTTTGTGTCATGTCTCTCGGGCTTAATGTCGCGGCTGTAGACCGTGATCGGCTGGTCGGTGGCCTCCGCCCTCAACACAAACCTGACCACACATTTTTCGCAGCCAAGCCTGCTCTGGCAGCTACACTCCTCAGCCACGTTAAAGTTATCCAAGTCAGTTATGAACGGGATGAGAGATATCCGGTGAGCCAGAACCTCATTAGTCATAGGGGACGAATTCTCAATAACCAGTATCTCCTCGACAGCCATGGTGGGAACCTCGCGGATAATTACTCTCCTCAAAGCGTTCGCCAGGGGATGAGGTAGGTCTGAGACGTCAAGCGTAATGGATTCGGAATCCTCCGCGACTATCTTCAACCTCGTTCCTCTGCAGATGATTTCACCGCATATTTAAAAGTGTAAGTTGCAAATGCTTTTATAAGGCTCAACAACCATAGAGGGCATGGAGGTTCAGAAGGAAGCTTTCAAGCTAACGGTCACCGAACGTGCTGCGAGGAAGATTGCCCAGCTGATTGAGCAGGAGGGTGGCAGCGAAAAAATGGCTCTCAGGATATACATAACCGGTGGCGGATGCTCGGGATACCGCTACGGCATGGCGCTGGACGAGAATATCTACGAGGATGATGTCGTCGTCGACGCCCACGGTGTGAAAGTTGTTATAGACAGCTTTAGTGCACCGTTTCTCGAGGGTTCTGAAATCGACTACATAGAGGATGTGATGGGGTCAGGGTTCGCCATCAACAACCCCAACGTTGTCTCCAGCTGCGGCTGTGGACAGAGCTTTAACCTGAAATGAAGCCCGAGGCTGGTGACAGGGCCCCGGACTTCGAGCTACCAGACCATCAGGGGCGAAAAACTAGTCTAAGACAGTTGCTCAAAAACGGCAGAGCACTTGTTCTCTACTTTTATCCAAAGGACGACACCCCGGGATGCACCACCGAGGCCTGCGGCTTCAGGGACTCGATGGAGAAGCTGAGTAAACACGGTGTCAACGTGGTGGGCGTAAGCGTCGACACCCCTGAGTCACATCAAAAATTCATCGCAAAATATGGTCTGAACTTCACGCTTCTATCTGATACGGAGGGCAAGGTGGCGCGGCTTTACAACAGCTATAGCGAGGAAAAAGGCCGCTGCATAAGGAAAACATTCATCATCGACAGAGACGGTGTAATCAGGGCGGCGTTTCACAAAGTTGTCGCCGAGGGCCACGCAGAAGAGGTCCTCGATACAATCAAGAAACTCGGCCTCTAACCTCTCGATAATATTGGCAATATTCTGTTAATGGGCAAAGGCTGCACCGTGGCCTGGGCCTGCGACATATCTCGCGCCCGAATTTGACGAATAGATGGTTGATTAAACGTATGTCGTCGGATTTGCTGAGCATGGTTAAGGCTTTCTTCACCTCTTCATACCCCGCCTTCTCGTCGGCTATGCCCAGCCGTTTCGCCACCGTCTCCACATGAGTGTCGACAGCTATCTCGGGCTTGTTGAAAGCGATGGATAAAACGATGTCAGCGGATTTGGGGCCCACGCCCGGCAGCTTCATCAACTCCTCGCGGTTGTCAGGCACACGTCCGCCCAGCTGGCCGTAGACAATCTGAGCCAGCTTTTTGATTCTCTTGGCTTTCTGCCTATAGAATCCCACTGGTTTGATGAGGCGAGCGACGGTTCTCACATCGGCTGAAGCGAGGTCACGTGGGTCTTTGAACCATGTGAAGAGGTTGTTGTAAGCCTCGTCTGTTTTCTCGTCACGTGTCCTATGAGAGAGAACAGCCCCCACAAGAACCTTGAAAGCATCAGCATCGGTAACGTGGACAGGAAACGGCTCGTTTCCATATCGCTTTTTCAAAACCTCGACTACCTGAGCAAAAGCATCCCTATCCATTTCCACCAAAACGGCGTAAAACAACGGAATAAAACCATGCCGCATACACGCCCATAATTCGGGAAAATAGAATGAGCATTTAGCTCACATCTAAGACAGAAACAATATGTCTCACGACGCAGAACAAGAACCTTCACATCCACAGCCACAACCACCACCTAATCCCAAACATCCACGTCACCACAGTATTCGGATAATTTTCCGGCTCTGAACCCTCTCATCCTCTGCAACATGCGAGCTGTGGAGCATCCTGACTATGGTTGGGGCAACTCCGGGTCTTCACAGTTCTGGACCGATGCATTCGGCAGAGAAGTTTCTGGAAGCTGCGACGCCACGCGATGCATCAGACAGACAGTTCCATCAGGCTATTATGCTTGGTTCGACGACGACTCTGTATTCGACTGGCCTTGGATAGACCTACCATTAGGAGCCCCGGGCGGAAACTGAAAACTGCGCAGCCAGAAAACACCACGTGAACATGGGATGCGTCGGCGACAACTATGCCCAGAAGAAAAGCCGCTGTTAAATAGTGGTCGGCTCGCTGTCTGTAAAGGTTGAGGAGAACTGTTTGGCTCCCGGTTATAGGAGGGTTTTTGGCCAACGTTATCTTCGGAGCGTTCGTGGGCTCTTTTTCAACTCTTCTGCCCTCGATGCTGCAGGATGTTGGTGCTCCTCTCTCTGAGGGAGGGCTGATTGGCTCAGCGTTTTTCACAGGCTATCTTATCAGCCAAGTACCTTTCGCCATGCTTGCTGAACGTTTAGGCGTTGTGCGAGTTGTCTCATCAGGCCTAGTTGTCTACACTATTTTACACTTTGTTTTCGCAACGTCATCAACATGGAACGAGATACTGTTTTACAGGTTTTTGCAAGGCTTCTTAGGAGGAGCTGTATTCATCCCCACACTCCAGCTCGCATTCGAAGTTGGTGATGAGAGACGTTCTTTCGCCACAGGGTTTGTCGCAAGCGGCTTCAACGCTGGAACAGGGCTGGGAGCATACTACAGTTTCGCAGCCTCGGGGGGAAAATGGCAAACAGGGCTTATATCAGCAACCCTAGTCTTCGCAGCGCTTATCCCAGTCGCCTCAACCTTGATTTTCACAGCTCGGCGGCGAAGGCAGGAAAAAAGACCTACAGACTTTTCAAAAGATTCTGGATTCTATTTTCTGAATATTCTTCATTTTGTGCGGCTTGGCGTGATTATAGCTACGACGACATGGATGCCCACGGCGTTGGCGAGCTTGCACGGGCTCTCGGAAGGCTCGGCGGCTTTCTACTCATCGATACTGCAGTTGACCGGAATCGTCTCGCTCACGGTTGGGGGATATGTGACCGACATGCTTGGCAAGGGACGTGTTTTGGTGATGAATGTTGCCGCTCTCTCGGCTGCATTAGCGGTGTCTCAATCCGTCCCCGTCTGGCTGCTTCCTCTCTACGTCGCGTTGCTGGGCTTTCTCATCTACCTACCGACTCCGGCAGCTTTCGCCATCCTCAGAGATAGGTATCACGCAGGTGGAGCCAGCGTCGCCGCGGGATACCTCAACACATCAGCGGCTGCAGGAGCCATAATGATGCCGTATCTATTCGGCGTCCTCCACGATGTCTTCAAAGGATTTGCATCATCTTTCTACCTCACCGCAGCCCTCTACCTAATCCTCCTACCCCTCATACCAACTCTAACCAAGAAACAACTCAAACAGTGAACAATAACGATATTCTTTTATAAACGGCTGCGAAACTGTTGACCATGAAAAAATATAGCTTGCCACCTCTTCCATATGCATACAACGCGCTCGAGCCTGTGATATCCGCCGAGATCATGACGCTTCATCACACCAAGCATCATCAGGCGTATGTAAACGGTGCCAACGCGGCTCTCGAGAGGCTGGAGAAACAGAGGAAGGGTGAGAACCCTGAGAACATTCGCGGCATACTGCGAGACCTCAGCTTCAACCTCAGCGGACACAAGCTCCACTCCGTCTTCTGGCCAAACATGGCGCCGCCGGGAAAAGGAGGAGGGGCACCGGGAGGAGCCATAGCCGACCAGATTAACAAAGACTTCGGCAGCTTCGAGAACTTTAAGAAACAATTCAGCGACGCAGCCAAAAACGTCGAAGCCGTTGGCTGGGCCATCCTCACCTACGACGCCGAGTCCGAGACACTTGTCATCTACCAAGTGGAGAAGCAAAACTTCATGCATCCACCCGACCTACCACTACTGCTTACCCTAGATGTATGGGAGCACGCCTACTACCTACAGTACAAAAACGACCGCGGCGCATACGTAGACAAATGGTGGGAAGTCGTCAACTGGGACGACGTCGACAAACGCTTCACCAAGGCCAAAGGTTAACCAAATTCCCACATTTTTTAATCATGCTCAGGTTTTTTGGACCACTATCTTCCGATTCCTAGCAGGTAACATTGCATAGTTATACTGCGACGGGTTAACATCCTAAACGCTTTCATCTGACGGAAGATCTTAATTCCTGATTAGGCTAGTTCGCCTATTCTAATAGACTCTATGTAGACGAGCTTTTCGCACTGGAATTCTTTAGTGTCTTTAGCCCTATTATTGTTATTCCAATTAATTCTCTTTGTCTGGTTCTCAGTATTACTCCTTCCTGAGGCTCTACGCTATCATCTGCCTCCCTAGGCTCTCCGAACGAGATGTAGAGAACATCATTCTCCTCGTCATAGTCAACGTTAAGCCTCTCGGGCCTAAGAGCTATTTTTTCCAAACAACTTCACCCCTTACACTTCCTAAATCTGAGGTAAAGTAGGCGGTTATAATATGCTTTTCCTCGTTCACGACCTTATAGACAACCACCAGATGCTTCGGGCCTAGATGTGTTCTACTTAGATATTTTATAGCTTTGAACTCGCCCCTAGAACCTTTCAACACTGTATCAGGCCCCTTCACGGCCTCGATTATTTCACTCTTGTAAAACGAAACCTCAGGATGCCTAGTAGATATATGGCCCCATGCCTTCTCTGAAAGCCGTATTTCCATAAGCTTAAGGTTATAATCAGCGTGGTTATGTATATAGACTGCGACGACGTCGACAACCGCTTCTCCAAGGCCAAAGTTTTTGCTTAATGAGTTGAAGGTGTCTGCTGTTCTTATGTTTCTTGGTGGCTGTAGGATGGTTTCTAGGGTTTTGAACGTATAGGTTTCCGTTGAAATCAACCTCTTTAGGTGTATGAAAAAACATCCTTTAATCAACTTGTGCTATGTCGAGAAGAGTCTAAGCCTTTTTTTCTTCTTGTGGTTGTTGCTAGTATTATTGTTGGTGTTGCTGCTGCTAGTCCCGCGAGGCCTAGCGCTGTGTCGCCGTAGTTTTGGAAGATTATTGATAGGAGTATTGGTGTGGTGAGTGATGTTAGTGCTGTGGCTGTGTCGTTGAGGCCCATGGCTTTTCCTCTCTCGGCTGCGTGTGTTTCGTCGGAGATGAGGGCTATTGAGGCGACTGTTGCCGCGCTCCAGCCTACGCCCACGAGAAACATGCCGACGGTGACGATGTCGAGGCTTTTGTTGACGGACATGATGTATGCGCCTGTTGAGCAGACAATCACTCCAACCAGTGTGACAGGCACTCTTCCAACGATGTCGGCCGCTTTCCCGAGCGGTATCGAGAACGCGTACATCCCTATGACGTGCAGGGTTACGACAGCTGAGATAACCGTTGTCTCGACATGTTCGAGGTGTAGGAGCAGGGAGCCGAGCGACATGTAGGCAACCATCACACCCGTCGACACAGCCGCTGAAACAATGGCAAACACCATTCTACGGTTTAAGATTTCAGAAATTTTTCTAATGGCTTGTTGATGTGCTTCGGATGGGTTGTTGTGTCTAAGGGTTCTCGCTATCTGTAGCGGGTCGGGTTTCACCGCATATGCAGCAGCAAAACCTGCCGCGGCGAATGGTATGAGCGTTAGATAGGTTGCGGCGATGTTTTCCCCGCCAGCGAGCATTTTCACGGCCGCGATTATCGGCGGCACAGCCAACGTCCCCACCATGCTCCCTGTCAAGATAACACCTGTTCCAAGGCCGCGTTTCTCCGGGGGCAGCATGTCCCCCGCCGCCATCCTGCCGTAGTCAGCCATCCCACGGCCGACACCAAACAAGACAATCACCGTCAGAAAAGCCTCCATCAACCGTTGCTGGTAGAAGAACGCGGCCGCGGCGGCTGACAACCCGGCTATAACCATTCCAGAGTAGATGACTGGCATCCGTCCAACTCTGTCCATCAGCCTACCCATTTGATAGGTTGTTAAAATCCTCCCACCCCACATCAACGCAGAACCTAACCCAGCCAGAGCGGCTGAGCCGCCTAGAAGAGAGATGGTTATCGGCACATGAACCACAAACGTCTGGACGATAATCGTCAAGAAAGCCTGGGTCGCGGCTATGTATGCGAGGTTACGTCTGACCGCTTGGTGAAGCGTTTGCCCCGCTCCGCTCATTTCTCACACCAGCTCTCACCCTCTTATAAAACTGCAGAGGTGTCTTGACGCCGCCGCAGAGTCTCCCCTCCTCTATGCAGAGGCCATGTGTTTGCATGGTTGCGCAGCGGGGGACGCTGTATTTTGTGCGGCTCCCCTTGAGTCCAGCGATGTGCTCGACTTGGTAACGTGCTATCTTGGGGTCGAAGTCTCCCCGTTGGCTGTAGATGTTGACAACCTCGTCGACGGTCATGCCTATGCGTAGCATGAATGCGGCGGCTGCGAAGTTGCCGAAATGACTCACAGGCTCTCCTGCGAGAAGCCGTTTACGAAGAGCCTGCATACATGGAGGCCATTTATCGGGGTCTAGCCTAACAGACGGCGCTGCTTCTCTCTGGTGAACCGATTCAAGCAGCTTCCTCAGCCTCTCGACCTGTTTCTCGAGGAAGGGTGGCGGTGTTAGGCTTCCCATTTTCTCGAGCCGTTGGTGTATGAGTTTCTCGAGGCCGTTTTTGACAAGGGTGATTGCCTCGCTGCGTGTTACGGCGACGTAGCCTTTGTCGAGGATTCTGTTGACGAGTTTGAACCGTGGCTCGTTGAGAGGGGTTGCGTGCTTGAGATAGTCGACGAAATGTATCCAGAACTCGTGCGGCGGCTGGCCCTCTCTTATCCTCATGCCAAGAACCTCGGACATCACGTAGGCCACCACCTTCGCCTGCTCCTCCCGTATGTTTTTCAGCATCGTCGCGTATCTCTCGGCCTCGTAGGCCGCGAACCTTCTCTTGGCGAATGGGCTGTCAAGCATAGCTACAAGAGCCATGGCGAGTGGGTGGCTGAAGATTTCCAAGTCGCTTGTCTCAAGGGGTTGAAGCCGTCGGGCGGGCCATCGGCGGAGAGCCTCCTCAACCCTCCGCACAGCCACTTCAAGATACTCGTTATTGCCCTCAAAATCCTCGAGACGAAGACCCTGCTGAGCAACGTAATCCCTCACCTCTCTCAGAAAGGGAAAACCTGAGAGAAGCGCTTTCACCACGTAGTCGTCAACGGACAAGCCTATGCATCTACGGGCCGCGTCGCATTTAAGCTATGCCGAATCTATTCAAGCTGATTTTTTGTCTTTTGTTAAGCCAGAGGGCTTCTTCGACGAGTTCTCTGCGGTCGAGCCTGTGGACAAGCCGTGCTTCCGGGGTTCTTCTCTCGAGGTATTCTTCGTAAAGTTCGGTGTATTGCTGGGCGATGTGAGGCGGGAGGCTGGAGACCAGCTCCCTGATTATGGCTCTCTCGACTTGGTGGAATATGTTTTTCGGGATTTTTTTCTTGGTGGCGGGTGTGAGGTCTCCTGTGTAGCTTTCGGCGAGGTCATGTAGCAGAGCCATTTTCACAGCTTTGCAGACATCGAGGCCACGGGCCTCGGCCTCCGCCATAGCCATCACTGCAAGTGAGTAGCTGTGGCTCGCGACGCTCTCGGGGTTCTTGACTCCTTCCTCCAGCCAGCCGGTGCGCGGAAGCCTCTTGAGAAGAAGCAGAGCCGAGACAAGCGTCTTCAACGAAGCCTTCTCACCATCTTCATCAACCCCGACCCGTATTGAAGAGCTTTTTTACCCCTGTCAGCCAAGTCGCCGAGACCCAGCATCCGACCCACCATCCGCAGAACATGCTTCCTCACAACTCTCCCCCCATAAACATGCACTTTCTGCTCCACAGGTATGGACAAGACCATCGAAACAACATCCCGCGTAAGATAAAGCGGAAGAGGATAGGCTCCGCCGAGCCTCACCGCTGTAAAATCCCTCACCAGCCCCTCGGCTGCGAGCATCTCAAAATCCCTCCGCATCACCTGCTCAAGAACTTGATACCCGTTTTCGTGAAGAATCCTTTCATACTTCATGTAGCCGCCGAAGAGCTCGTCAGCACCCTGTCCCAGCACCGCCGCCCCACACCCCATTTCCACAGACTTTTTCGAGAGAAGATACATGGCGACAGCGATGGCCGCGTCCATGTCACCCAGAGGCCCCAGCACATTTTCAAGCAGCTCCAAAGCCTTCGCCACGTTCTTTTCATCAACAACCACTTTCTCCACCTCCAGCCCGAGAAACGATGCAGCGGACTCGGCTGCTGCGAAGTCGTGGCTTTCCACCGTTCCCACAGTGAGAAGAAGAGGGGAATAACCCCTGTCTCGGATGAGCTTCGCGAGAATAAGGCTGTCCAAGCCACCGGAAAAGAAGACGGATACGTGGCGTGGACAAAATTTTTCAACAGCATACCGCAGCGCCTCAAGAAGCTGCTGAGGCCCGGCCCCAGTTTTTCCCCATGCATGGTATCTTAATGTTTTCTTGTTTGTTGTGTCGAGGGCTGTAGCTGGAGGCAGCGGCTCAAGACCTCTCGCCAAAGCCTCTGCCTTCACGTTTGTCGCTGTGAACCCGTCCCCGTCGACGAAGACTGGCACAAGCCCGACAACATCTCTGAACACAAAGCCTCCGCCTATGACTCCGCCGGCGAACCCTTCAAACATCCTCATCCATTCGACAGCTCTTTCAAACCTATGCGGAATAGATGGAGCCTTCTCGGCGGGTGCATGGATGATGACCAAAGCCTCGTCGTCACGCAGTCCTTCGAAGAAACCGTTCAACTCCGTGGTTTCGCCCTCGACGTACAGCTTCATCTGGCCAAGGTGGATGCTTTGGCCGGCCTTGAAAGTCCGCGGCCCCTCGTCACCCTCAGATGTCAGCAGAAACTTCATCACAGGGCCTCAAACCCGCCTCGAAAACATATAGCCAACGCATACACAGACTATACATGTCAGAGTCCTGTGAACATGACCTCGAGTTCATCGGCGACCAGAAGGCTGAGAAAGGTGTCAACAAATACTTCCGATGTAGAAAATGCGGCGATGTCTTTGTTCACACCGACGAGGAAAATAAAACCTATCGGATACCGGGTGTCAAGGATTAGACGCCGAGGTGAAGCTCGTCGGCCGTCAACCCAACTGCGTGGAAAATCTCTTCACCTATTCTGGTCACAGCCTCTTTCTCCTTCTCCTTCAACCTGCTGTAGACGCTGTAGAAGCTTCTTCTAACCTGTTCCACTCTGCTGAAAAGGTCTTCACCATCTCTGTAAGCCGCCTCCCGTCTCTTCAAAACTCTTCCACCATCCGATGGCGACGATAAAATGTAGAGAATTTTCCCCGGCAGCTTAAAGAAATCCTCAACCTTGTCAGACGAGGCGTCGGCATAAGCTTCGACGAGAACCGAGAAGGTTTTCCTCACCCCGTCAACCTCCTTAACCACATCAATCGCGAAACCGCATCTACCGAACCTCGAGTAGATTATTCTCTCGCGTGGATAGTGTCGATGCGTAGCCAGCCCCACGACATTCTCCGCAGTTATTAAACCGATTATCTCTTCTGTCACTTCATCTCTCATGGTTTACATCCTGTTTGGGCGGCAAATAAGGATTGTAACCCCTGTTAAGGTTTTTATCATGCATGCATGAGGTGAACGCAGGTAGTGGAAATTGGGCAGAAGGAAGTATTCGCGGCCGAGGCATGGTTCTCTGGCTTATCTTCCAAGGGGTCGAGCGGCGGGTATCCTTCCCCGTGTCAAGCACTGGCCCGATGGAGAGGGTGTTCTCGGCTTCATAGGCTACAAAGTTGGCATGACCATGGTGCACTACATCGACAACACACCCGGTTCTCCGACGCAGGGAAGTGAGGTCGCCAAAGCATGCACAGTAGTCGCCGCTCCACCCCTGAAAGTCATAGGCATCTCACTCTACCGCAACGTGGACGGAGAACTCGTCAACATCGGCAAATACTGGAGCAAGGAGGTGCCGGAGGATGTTAAGAGGAGGAACCCCACGTTTAGGCCCGAGCCATCGATAGAAGAAATCAATCAGCTCAAGGATGGTGTGGATGAGGTGAGGCTTGTGGTGGCTACGCAGCCAAGGCTGGTGGGAGCGGGCAAAACCCCGAGAATAGCTGAGATAAAGATGGGTGGAAAACCTGCAGAAGCTCTTGAGAAGGCGAAGCAGCTGGTTGGAAAAGACCTCCGCGTCACAGATGTCTTCAAGGAGGGACAGTTTGTAGACGTCATAGCGGTGACCAAGGGCAAGGGCTTCCAAGGAGTTGTCAAGAGATACGGTGTATCGATTCTGCAGCGTAAATCCCGTAAAACAAGACGGGGCGTGGGCGCTATAGGGCCTTGGAACCCGCACTACGTTATGTACACTGTGCCGAGGTCGGGGCAGATGGGTTACCATCGGCGGACAGAGTTTAACAAACGCATCCTCAGAATCGGAGATGACCCTGCTGCGATTAACCCGAAGTCGGGATGGCACAGGTTCGGCCTCGTCAAAACCGATTACCTTGTCCTAGAGGGCTCTGTTGCGGGAACACCTATGAGACCCCTTGTTCTCCGCGCACCCACCAAGCCTCCTAAGCATTTGGAGGCTCCTGAAATAACTTTACTGGAGGTGTAGTGAATGAATTTCACCGCCTCTCTTCTTCTCCAAAAACCTCAGCAACCAACGGTCAAGGTCTACAACCTCGAGGGAGAAGCCGTGGAAACCATACCTCTTCCAAGCTTCTTCTCAGCACCTCTCCGAGAAGACCTCGTCGCACGGGCCTACATACATCTCGCAACCCACAGCCTCCAGCCGAAAGGTGCGTCAAAAATCTCGGGACACAAGCACTCGGTAGAGTCATGGGGACCAGGTTTCGGAATGGCCCGCATCTCACGTATCAAGGGGAGAGGCACACCCAAGTATGGAGCGGGCGGCATGGTTCCATCAGCCGTGGGCGGACGGCCAACACATCCACCCACACCCGAGAAAAAGATACACAAACAAATCAACAAAAAGGAGCTGCGGAACGCTTTACTAGCCGCGCTCGCATTCACTGCATCACCTCAACACGTCAAGGCACGGGGACATAGAATAGCTGAGCAGACCACTCTCCCGATTATAGTGGATGATGGCCTCGAGGCTCTTTCAAAAACCGCTGAGGCCAGAAACGTTCTCACTAGGCTTGGCCTCGGTGATGAGTTGAAGAGATGCGGTGTGAAGAAAGTAAGAGCTGGGAAGGGGAAAATGAGGGGTAGAAGATACAAACGGAGGAAGGGGCCCTTGATAGTTGTAGCAGCGGACCATGGAGTAGGAAAAGCCGCGTCAAACATCCCGGGCGTCGAAGTGGTCACCGCCAAAGACCTCAGCGTCCTACACCTTGCACCTGGAGCCAAGCCAGGCAGACTCACTCTATTCACAAAGTCGGCGCTTAAAGCGCTGGAGGAGAGGCTGAAATGAACCCCCAGGATGTCGTGAAACGGGTTTACATAACGCAGGACACCGTATCACTCATCGAGTCCGAGAACAAGCTGGTCTTCATCGTCGACCTCAAAGCAGACAAGCACATGATAAAAAACGCCGTTGAACAGCTCTACAACGTCAAAGTTGATAAGGTGAACACGTTGATAACAAGCCGCGGAGAGAAAAAAGCATTCGTCAAACTAAAGCCTGAATACAAGGCCTCAGAGCTGGCGGTCAAGCTCGGAATCTTCTAGGTGATGAAATAATGGGTAGAAATATTAGAGCTCAAAGAATTGGCAGAGGCTCGCCACGCTTCATAGCATCTAAGCATAGGCGATACATGGTGGGGTTCCCGTCACAGCTCTTCAGCGGAAAAAGCCTCACCACAGCGGTTGTAACCGACATAGTCCACGACCCGGGCCGCGGAGCACCTGTCGCGGTGCTGAGACACGACGGCGCAGAGTTCTATGTTCCAGCCGTAGAAGGAATGTATGTGGGCCAAGTCATAGAAATAGGAGAGGACGCTAAACCCGCTCCAGGCAACATACTTCCCGTCGGCAAAGTCCCCGAGGGAGGCTTGGTCTCAACCGTTGAACGAATACCCGGCGACGGCGGAAAGCTTGTCCGCTCATCCGGAGCCTATGCCGTGGTCACAGCCCAACTGGGCGACCGAACCGTTCTCAAGCTACCGTCAAAGAAAGATGTAGAAGTTTCTGCAAAGGCTTTCGCGGTCATGGGTGTCGTGGCAGGCGGCGGCAGAATCGAGAAACCTTTCCTCAAAGCAGGGGCAAAATACTACCTAATGAGAGCTCGACACAGGTACTGGCCCAAGTCAAGAGGTGTCGCGATGGTTCCCGCTGTCCACCCATTCGGAGGAGGCAGCCACAAACGCATCGGGCGTCCCGAAACCGTCAAACGCACCGCACCCCCCGGCAGGAAAGTCGGTCTCATCGCAGCACGGAGAACAGGCCGCAAGAAAAAATCCACCTAGCAAACATCACCCCAAAACAGCTTCCAGCCTAGAGAAAAGAGACCTCATAGCAGTTAGTGAGCACGAGACAGCCCATTACCAACTATATCCTCGACGCCTCTCCTTTTCATCGCCCACAGAAGTGCCGACGACCCTTAAACAACATGCCCCACTCAGTAGGCGTGTATATGTCCAGGTGAGTGGATGGGAAGGAGTGTCTTTATTAGAAACCGTTGCGAGGCTTTGGATGGAAATGGTTAGGGAGCTGACCTACCGTGGATACACTATCGACCAGCTGAAGACGATGAGCATGGATGCTGTAATCAAGCTTCTACCAAGCAGGGCGCGGCGCAGCCTCTACAAACGAGGCCTCACACCAGCGCAGTCAAAGCTTCTCCTCAAAATCCGCAAAGCCAAAAAACTCCTCGAATCTGGTCAGAAGCTCGAGAAACCCATCAAAACACATTGCCGCGACATGTTCATACTCCCCGAAATGGTCGGCCTCACCATACACGTCCACAACGGCAAAGAATTCACACCCGTCGAAATAACGCCCGAAATGATTGGGCACAGACTCGGCGAATACGCCATCACCAACAAAAGAGTAATCCATGGAAGAGCAGGAATAGGCGCCACCAGGAGCAGCATGTATGTCCCGCTAAAGTGACGACCGGTCTCCCTTTTTTGGCGTTTTGTCTGTTTAACTTGTTGTTTTTAGTCTTTTTAGCATGAGTGTTTTTTTGACTTCTTTCAGGGTGTGGGCTTCTAGCTGTTTTTCTTTCTGCTGTGCTTCTTGGAGGAGCTGTTGTATGCCCTTGTATGATTGGTCTGTGGGCTGTATTATCTCTATCGGTATTCCGAGCTCGGTGATTAGGGTTATGGTGTCTTCTAGCTCCATTTTGGCGGTTATTGTTGCGGTGAACTTGCCTATGATGAAGGTGGCGTCGATGGTTAGGGCTGCTAGGTATGCTTCTATGAAGTGTTCGCTGTCTCTGGATAAGTAGAGCTTGACCTTTGTTGCTATACCGTTTTCGTGGATGAATTTTAGGAGCTGTCTCCAATGGTGTGCCAGCCCTGGACGCGTTGTGCATATCGTAACGTATAATGTGTCGTTTAGTCGTGTACTGTCTACTCTTTAGATATGCAGGCGATGGATGTGTAGGAAGTATCTGACGGCTTGGGAGACTAGCTGATGCTTGTCCTCTATCCCTAGGTCAATAGCCAGCTGGGAGTTTAGAAAGTTGTCCATCTCTTTCTCAATTTCAGCGGTGAGAAGTTTTGGGATGTCTGCGGTTGCCTGGGGGTTGTCTTGTCTGAGCTTGAGTTCTAAGGCTTTTCTCACATAGCTGCTGATGTCTCTGGCCTCTCCGGTCTTGACATGGCTTTCTATAGCTTGAGGAATTTTTCTTCACCCGCCGCCGAATTAGGTTGAACAGAGTATCGGGGGGCTCCTTTGAAGGAAGGATTATTAACCCGCCTACATAGATGTGGGCTGGTTACGAATGCCTGTTGACCCTGCTTTGGTGAGGGCTAGGATTTCGGATGTTAGACTATCGGTCAACGAGCTACTGAGGCTAACTTCCAGACCATTCTCGGAGCTAGATGTGGACCAGAGATATTCGATGAGATACAATTTGATTACTTTGGTGGAATCTCTCGTGTCCCTATGCACGCATCTTTGCATGGAGGCATACGGCAAGACTCCCACCTCGTATAGGGAGGCAATTAAATGTGTGGCTGAAAGACTAACTCTTTCATGCGTGAAGGATCTTCAGGCCTTGGTGGGATTCAGGAATCTGCTGATACATCGCTACTGGACGGTGGATGACGAGAGGGTTTACCGGGAGATTTTGGATGACTTTAAATGTGTAGAGGAATTCTTATATGCGGTTGAGGAGGCTTTCACTCGTTGAGCATAATATACCATGAGGTTCTGTTGCATGAAGTGGTGGATAAGGTGAGAGATTTCTTCGAAAGGATGCCGGAGATTAAGTTTGCAGTTATATTCGGTTCCGCGGTAAGGCGGAGGTTGGTGCGGGACATTGATATAGCTGTGTATTCCCGTCCAGAACTGAGTTTGCGGAAGTTGATCGAGGTTGCAAACGTTTTGGAAGACCTGCTCAGGACACCGGTGGACCTCATGCCCATAGAGCAGACATCGCCAAAGCAGCGAGTGAAGATACTTACTGAAGGCATCAGGGTTATCACTAGAGACAGCGCCATCCCATCATCGCTCCTGAGCAGAGCTCTTTCTGAGAATATGGACGTGGAAATAAAGCTTAGAGAAGGGAAGAATTAAGCTTTGCAACATATTTTGTAGGATTTTGTCGAGCTCATCGAGTAGGGAAACCATCCTCTCCTTCGCGGCCTTGATATATTCATGGTCCACCCCAGCCATGGACCGTGCGCTCTGGGGAGCCGGTCTCTTCAAGCTTATTCTAGCATATGGTTCAACTGCCTAGTTACCGGTCCAGCCATTGCGTGCGAGTCTTTAAACTCAGCCTAGTTAGACTAAACTTGGTTCTGCTGGCTTTGAGCATTGTGTTGACTGCGCTTCTTGACGCCCGTTTGACATTTCCAACACAGCCTTCGGCTTGGGTGCTGCGGCCGTTTCATTTACTCGCCTTTGGCCTTTGGATAGGTGGTGCAGTATGGAGTATCTTCATTGCTGTTCCTGCTGCTCAGGAAACTTTGACGTTACCTGTGATGGTCTCTGCGTCTGAACATCTCCAGCGATTCCGCCGAGTTATATTGCCCACATTAGAGGTAACAGGGCTTATACAGGCTATCCCATATACAGGGCTTAATCTCTCCTCAGTGTTCTGGAGCTCCTCTACCGCCTCGCTGAAGAGCGTGTTGAACTTCAACGTAGACACTTACCGGCGTTTTTAATGAGCGGTGGCACTTTGTGGTTATTCGGAAGGAAAATATAGTTCACAGCTCACTATGAGTTCTCTTGGCAAGTTTACTCAGCCTCGAAGAAACCTTGCTGAGAAGGGTGATTGCATGCATTGTTGCAGGGTCTAGGTTGTCCAGTGGTTTGAAGCTGTTTGTTAAGGAGAGATGCATTGAGGTGAAATTTTGACTTGAGACCGGATATTCTGTTTGTATATGATGTGAGGGGTGGGCAGAGGACTTGAGAGCCTTTAAATCATTGTTGTGGGAGAGAATGTTGGGGAATGGCTGAGGACGGTGACAGGCTGCTTATCATAGTTGTTGACAGGGATGATGACCTCGGGGTGAAAACAGGGATAAGCGGCCCTGTTGTTGGGCGGGAGGCTAACCTGGATGCAGCTGTGCGGCTTGCTTTGGCGGACCCCGAGGACCCCGACGCCAACGCGCTCTTCTACGCGGTCAAACTCTATGACCAGTTGACCCAGAGTAAAACGGGAGAGGAGGTTGAGGTGGCCACGCTCACGGGCTCCCGTAAAGAAGGGATGGAGGCGGACATGAACATATTCAACCAGCTGCGTGAGGTGCTTGAAAAGTTTCCGGCACAGCGCTGCATATTCGTGAGCGACGGCGAGACAGACGCGATAGTGACCCCGATAATCTCCTCACAAGTCGCCATCGCCTCGGTTCAACGGGTCACCGTCAAACAGAGCCAGACCGTTGAGCAGTCATGGCTCATTCTAGGCAAGTATCTGCGACTCGGCATAACCGACCCGCGCTACGCCAAGTTCATCATAGGCATACCAGGAGGCTTCATCGCTCTCTCCGCTCTCCTAAGCATCTTCGGACTCGCACAACCCTCCATCCTACTCCTCTTCCTAGGCCTACTTCTTTTTCTCTGGGGGTTTAGGATAGACATTCATTTTTCACGCCTTTTCACAGGCTTCTACAGAATATCTCAGATGCCTGCAATCGGGCAGATAAGGGCCTTCGCCTACCTCGGTGCAGGAGCTTCCCTGCTCATCGGGCTGTACCTCGGCCTATCATCTACCTACACGACCTACATCTCCCTCAACCTGACGAGTGAACAGCTCATCGACCCAGCGATACTGCTGCCCACCGTGCTCAGACTCTCCGGAGTTTTCATAAGCCAGAGCATCGACTTTATAGCGATTAGCGCGATACTCGTGGTTCTCTCCAACATGATCTACTACTACATCATAAGATACTATGGATTCTGGCGAACCATTCACGCGGGTGTTCTGTCAATATGGCTGTGGGCCCTGCTCAAACGGGCGGGAGTGCTTTTGCAGCAGCCTCAGCCGACGACGATAACCGAGAGCTCAACCTTCCTGTTCATACTTACGGCTGTGATGGGTGTGGTTACGCTTGGAGTAACCTTCGCTATGACACGTGTCCTCCGCTCAATATATGGAAAACAGTTCAGAAAAGGAGCGGCCAAGAAACAGTGACCCTGGTTTGTTGAAAAAACTTCTACAGCTAATGGGTGTTTACTGGCTATATGAGAAATGGTTGCTGAGGAACGTTTCTTCGGGTCAGATGCCTAGCCATGTGGGGCTGATTCTCGACGGTAATAGGAGGTGGGCGAGGGTGCGGGGATGGCCTCCGTGGAAGGGTCATGAAGCGGGGGCGGATAAGGTTGAGGAGATTCTTGACTGGTTGCTGGAGCTGGGCATAAAAACAGTAACCCTATACATCCTCTCCACGGAGAACCTGAGACGTCCCATGCACGAGGTTGAGGAGATATTCCGGCTAATAGAGGAGAAGGCTCACAAGCTTCTCAAAGACCCGAAGATATACAAGTACCGAGTAAAAGTCAAGGTCATCGGCAGAAAAGACATGCTTCCGCCAAATGTTGTGGAGGCGCTTGAGAAGCTTGAGCATGCGACCGAGCTGCATGACAACCGGTTCCTCAACCTCGCGATAGCATACGGCGGCCGGCTGGAGATACTCGAAGCCGTCAAACAGATAGCGGAGGAGGTGAAGATGGGCCAGCTGTCACCCGAGCAAATCGATGAGAAAACTTTCGAGAAACATCTCTACACAAACGGTGTACCCAACCCGGAGCCCGACCTCATCATAAGAACGTCCGGTGAAACACGGATAAGTAACTTTCTGCTGTGGCAATCGGCTTACAGTGAGTTCGTCTTCCAAGACGTTAACCTGCCCGACTTCAGGTACATTGACCTTCTCAGAGCGATACGCACTTATCAGAGCAGGGAACGCAGGTTCGGGCTCTAGCCAACCTCCATTTCGACATCGGCATCAGTTAACTTCTCCACACCTCTGGAAGTGACAAGATATATGTCTGAAACCGATAAGCCATATCGCCCTGGGAGAAGCAGGTCGGGGCCTATGCTGATGACAGACCCCTCGCGTATGATGTCGGTGCTAGCCGCGTCGATGAATGGATGCTCCTCCGCCTCGAGACCCACACCTCTTCCAAACAATGTTAGAGATGTGGGGTCGAGCCCAATCTCCATCGCAAAGGCTCTTGCCCTATCGTATATCGAGACAGCGGAGGACCACACCGAGAGAAGCGAAGTTATGTATTCTTTTAGGCGGATGAGCTGTTGATAGGTTTTCAAGATTTTTTCCTGCGATTTTTTGTAGAAGTAGGTGCGTGAGATATGTGATATGTATCCCTCGACCGATGCGGCGAATGATATTTTGACGATTTCACCTTCTCTTATCCCTCGGTTAGGAGGGCTATCTATGTTGAGGAAGGTTTCTTCCCCTATCGATATGCGTGGGCTGTATGGGAGGTCGGCTTCGAGGCGGTAAATGTTGTCAGCCAAAGCCCGTCTAATATCCGAGGCAGTTGTTCCTCCGGCGATGACCTCTCTGACGATTTCCATGGCGAAGGAGACGATTGACGAGGCTTTGCGGATAAGCATTATCTCGTAATCGGATTTGCTCTGCCGCTGCTCGTAGACAATGTCTTTGATGCAGGTGAGTGAGAGGGATGGATAGTTTTTGATTATTGACTGATATGTTTCGGCGGGCATGGTGTCATAGCCCACTGTCATCCTCCTATCACCTATGTACTCGAAGACGATGGGGTAGATTTCTCTGCGGCCGAGTTTCTCGACTATGTGAACCCTGCCGGCTAGAGGAGTGTTTACGGGGGTGTTTGAGAAGACGCTGACTGTGCCGTCCGCGGTTATCAGCAACACACCGTTCTCTGAACCCGTAAAATACATGACGTTGGATTTCTTGGAAAGAATAACCGATTCAACAGGTGAGCTTCTGAGCCGCGAAACAAAACTCTCCAGCCTCTCCTCAAAAAGCCGCTCGCTCAACGGTGTAAAACCCGTAGAATCCGTATTTATGCCTCTTGATGGTTTTACCAAGGTAATTGGCGCATATGACCGCCTTCGACATCTGGAGGCATGTTGATAAACATCCCTTTACGTTGATTTAGGCGAATGGTTAGAATAAAGTCGGTGGCTATCACGGGTTTCAAATCGTTTGGGAATAAGAGAACCGTGATAAAGCTGCCGCCTGGCCTCGTGGTTATAACGGGGCCTAACGGCGGGGGGAAGTCAACGGTCCTCGACGCCGTCAAGTTTGCGCTCGGAGAGCTTAGCGCACACAATCTCAGGGTTGATAGGTTTTCTAAGCTTTTGCATGAATCAAGCAAGGGCACCGATTCTCAGGCCCTTGTAACCCTCACGCTCGACAACTCAGACCACAGCATCCCCGTCGACTCCGAAGAAGTTGTCATAAGCAGGCGGCTCTACGCGACGGGAGAAAGCGAATACATGCTCAACAACCGCATCGTGTCGAGAAACGAGCTTCTCACAATCCTCTCCGCAGCCAACATAAAACCTGACGGGTTGAACCTCGTGACCCAGGGCTCGGTTGTCGGCATAGCCGAGATGACCAGCAGGGAGCTGAGGGAGGTTTTGGAGGACGCAGCGGGAATATCGGGCTACAAGAAGAGACGCGACGAGGCCCATAAAGAGCTTGAAATAGCGCAGAAAAACATCGACATCGCTAAAGCTGCAACATCAGAGGTAAGGTCACGCGTTAAACAACTAGAGCTGGAGCGCAACCAGCTTCTACGGAAAACCCTCTCCGAAAAAATCCTAAACAGTTTGAAATCACTCTCCCTGATTAACGAGTACAACTCTCATGCACAGGCTTTGAAAGAGCTTGATGCACGGGCGGCGGAGCTGTTGAACAAGCTTGCGGAGAAACAGGCTGAAGCCGAGCATGTTCGGGCCCGGGCCGCTGCTCTGAAGAACGAGGCTGAGGAGCTTGAGAGGAGGCGGCGGGAATTGGCCGCCGAGGTCAGCAAAATAGACCGGGCTGTCCTCAGTCTAGAGACGGAGAAATCGCGGAAAATAGCTGAGAAAAACTCTGCGGAAAACGCGTTGAAACAGCTGGACCTACAGCGCAGGTCTCTGGAGACGCGTGTAGCCAAGTGGCGGGAGAGACAAAGCCAGCTCAAAGAAGAATTTGAGAAGAAAACACAACAGGTGGAAAATCTACGTGAACAATGGGCATTCAAAGAGGCGGAGTACAACGAGTCCAAAAAGCTTCTCGAAGAGCTTCAGAAAGAGGTTGACGAGGTTGAGAACCGTTATGCGGCAAAGGTTGAGGAGCTGCGTTTCCTCAAGCTAAGCGACGACGGCAAATCCCTACTCCTTGACAACATCCAGAAACAGCTAACACACAGACAACACGAGAAGGAGGAGGCTGAAAAAAAGCTCGCAGAAACCAGAAACATCCTCAGCGAAAAAAACGAGCAACTAACCCGCCTAATCGAATCGATGGAACAGCTTTCACAACTTCATGAAACACAGATAAACACCGCAAAAAACATCCGGCGAGAACTCGAAAACAGCCGAGAAAAAATCGCTTCAATCGACAAACTCATAGAGAAGACACGTCTGCTCAAGGCCGCTGGACAACAGCTCCTCGAAACGCTGCAGACAGCGGTGAAAGAGGATAGGAAATCAAGCGGACTCAGAACGGTGCGTGAAGTATTTGGAGAGAGGCTCTCGGGGGTTCATCGGGCTGTTCTCGGCGATTGGCTTAACGCTGTTTATGTCGCCGATGCTGAAGCGGGTCTGTCGCTGGCGAGGGAGGCTGCTGAGAAGAAGATTCCGCTGAAGATTGTCGCCGATTCTCTCGACCTTGATTCGCTGGTGAAGGCCTTGACCCATGGTGTAGGGTTTAGGGTTGTGGAGTCTGTGAAACAGCTTCAACCAGGCGACAGAGATGTTGCCACGATGGACGGTGTCTACGTGGGTGACCCGGCGATAATCAGTGTCGCCGGTGAGATGAGCGAGGCTGTTGCAGCCGAGCGTGTAAACCGTAGCATGGAAAGGCTCGAAGCCGTTGAGGCCAAACTCCTAAACGCGAGGGAGGCTTTTGACAGGGAGGCCAAGCTTGCTGAAAAACGTCTTAGAGAGACAGAGGCCGAGATGGAGGAGACGAGGCGTCAACTAAACATAAAGGCTCTTGAGAAAACCCGTCTCGAGACAGAGCTAAACAACCTCTCCAAATCCGTGGAAAACAGCGTCCAACGTCTCAACCAACTCGAGGAAGAGGTCTCACGACTGGTTCAAGAAAAAGAGAAGCTGACGCAGCTGCTGTCAGACAAGACGGATGAGATAACGGCCCTGACCCATCTAAGACAGATGGTGGCCGAGAAGAAACAGGCGCTGCGGAGAGCTGAGGAAGACATGCGACGAAAATCACAGGAATCATCCACAACATACCGGGTATATGTGAACGCCGAAAGAGAGAGGGACAGGATTTTGATTGAGCTTAGAAACATAGAGGAGTCGCTTGCCAGCTCCGAGAAAGAGTTTGAGCAAATTGCCCTGCGTGAACGCGAGCTCGCCGAGGAGCTTGAGCAACTCCGTGTCAGGATAGAGGAGCTGGACCAGAAAATAGCCGAGGCCAGTGAGATGAAGGAGAAGATGGACAATGAGTTGAGCCAGCTCACAGAGGCTCTCGTGGAGAAGAGTAAAGAGGTTAAGCAGCTCGAGCAGAACCTCTCCATCTTGTTAAACGAGGTTTCTGCGCTTGAGAGGGAGAACAACAACCTGGCAATAGAGAGAGTCCGCATAGAGACCACCCTCAAGTCTATCGGGGAACGGCTTCAGAGCTTCGGCTCAGGTGAGGAAGCTGAGACATCTCTTCCACTTGAACTAATTCCGCATCTCGAAACCGAGGTAGCAGAGATACCGGTAGTCAACCAGCTTGCGGCGATGCAGTATGACAGCATAGTAGAAAACTATCGTCTCCGCTCAACAAGGATAAACGAGCTCGAGATGGAGAGGAAACGCATACTCGACCTGATTGAGTCGATTAACAGGGAGGAGGTTGACGCGTTCCGGAGAGCCTTGGAGAGAGTTTCGGATAGTTTCAGCTTCTACTTTAACCAGTTGACTGGTGGCGAGGGTTTCCTCAAGCTTGAAAACCCTGATGACCCGCTTAACTCAGGGGTAGAGATGCTTGTCAAGTTTGTCGGGAAACAGACACGTAGCACTGTCTCGATAAGCGGTGGAGAGAAATCGGTCTCGGCTGTTGCGTTGATACTCGCGTTGCAGGACCTTACACCCGCCCAGTTCTACATCTTCGACGAAATCGACGCCCACCTAGACGTCGTATACGTCAAAAACCTGGTCAACCTTTTAAAGAAGATGTCCACCAAGAAACAGATAATAATCATCACTTTGAAGGACATTATCGCGGAGCAGGCTGATGCGCTGTTTGGTGTCTACATGGTTAACGAGTCTTCTCAAGTTGTTAGGACACGGTTGAGCGAGGTGGTTGAGGCTGGATAATGGTTTTGCTGAGCAATTGATGACGGCTCCTTGGCGTATACTGTTTGATGTAACGCGGCTGGATAGGGTGAAGGTGTGGGAGGTCAGGCTCTCGGAGGTTTTGACGGAGTTTGCGCAGGTTCTCCGCGTCCAAGGCTACATAGACTTCAACATCTGCGGAATAGCTGTCCACTCGGCCGCAATAATACATCGGATAAAGAGCGAGAAGCTTCTCCAAGCAGACCAGCCGCCCAAACCCAAGCCCAAGCCCGAGATAAACATCATGCCCCCTATCGAGCTTCCCTTCAAACCCGAGCTAATCACAGCAACGTTACAGGAAATTGTGACAGCTCTTCAAAAAGCTCTTTCACAATCTGGCCGCAGCAAAACCGAGGCCGCGCCACCCCAGATAATGGAGAACAGGTTGATACTCAACGAGTTCATCGTCAAGATTGAGGAAGAGCTTGACAAGTTTCTCGAGAAGCTGAGAGAAATTTTCAGTGTGAGAACGTCTATCACCTTCTCCGAGCTTGTCGAGGGAATGCCCCGTCTCGAAGCCGCGAAAACCTTCATTCTTCTGCTCTTCGCAGCCGCGCGCCGCTATGTGATGCTTCTACAAGCCGATGAGTTCAGCGACCTCGTCATACTCGGGGGTGAGCTTTTTGGAGCCTCAGATGGACAGCAAGCTGGTGGCTGAGGCTCTTCTCTTCGCATCAGACAAACCCGTGGACATCAAGACGCTGCAGCGAGCCCTCAGGACAAGGTCTCCTGAAAAGGTTCGGAAAATTGTCGAGACGCTGAAGAACGAATACAGCGGAAGAGCTGTAGAGATTGTTGAGCTGGACGGAGGAAGATACTATATGCGGCTAAGGCCCGACCTCGCAGCCCAGGTCAAAAAATACACACGCCGCAAAATGCTTCCACACGGTGTCCTCAAAACACTGGCGACAATCGCATACTACCAGCCCATACCTCTTTCAACGTTGGCAGCTATACGTGGAAAAGACAGCTACAGACAAATCAAGATACTTCAGGAAAGAGGGTTGGTCGAGTCTGAGAAAAAAGGCCGCACATCTGTTCTCAGAACCTCGCGGCTCTTCGCAGACTTTTTCGGCGTGGAGAACACCCCATCCGCAATCAAGTCGCTGATAGATAAGATGCTGGCCTCAGGAGGCGAAACAAGTATAAAACATGCTTCAACTCTGAAGAAGCAGAATGGTTCAGTGGCACAGCGACCTTCACAAACGCAAAAAGACGGGGGCAAAAGCTCATCCAGCGAGGGGTAGGAGAAAAAGAGAACGTGGCGGCGAGATAAACCTCGTTTCCCTGGGAGAGCAGAAAGTGGTTACACGGAGAGCATTGGGAGGAAACCTCAAGGCAGCCGCTTTGTCGACGAAAACAGCCAACGTCGTCGTCGGCTCCGTGGTCAAGCGTCTCGAGATACTACGCGTAGTATCCAACCCCAGCAACAGAGACTACGACAGAAGAAAAGTAATCACAAAAGGCGCGTTAATAGAGACACCTGAGGGCTTGGCAAGAGTCACGTCAAGACCCGGACAAGACGGCACAGTCAACGCCGTATTGGTGAAGCAGGGAGGGGCTTGATCAGACGTGAAGGCTTAATCCTGTGGCCTGTTTACTTCGATTCTAAGAGCAGCCGTAAACAGGGGCGTCGTGTTTCACGGGGTCTCGCTGTTCAGAGGCCTTCGGCGGATGATTTGGCGGCAGCGTGTAAGAGGCTTGGCTACGAGGTTGAGAAGACTGATGCCGCTTATCCACGGAGATGGAGCAGGAGAACAGGCTACGTTGTTGTGAAGCCGCGGCCCAAGATGTCTAAGAACATGTTTCTCAAGATGGTGGCTGAGGAGCTGCGGAAACATGGTAAATAGACAGACGCTGCGAAGGCTGAAGCTTCTCGGAGAAGTCCTCCACAGCCGCAGAGACTATCTCGTCATCAGGGCCTACACGGTGCCACGGCTCGGTGACAAGGTATACAACGGCAAGGGACGGGAGGTTGGTTATGTATCAAACATTTTCGGGCCGGTGGCGTCTCCGTATGTAGCTGTTAAGCCCGCCGCGGAGGCCGAGGTTGTGGAGGGTGAGGCGCTATACGTAGAGAAGAGCTGAACACGTGTCCCCAATGTGGAGAACCTTCTCTCGTCAATGACCCTGTGTCGGGTGAGCTTTTCTGCAGCATCTGCGGAGCAGTGGTGGCGGAGAGAACAACGTCAACAACCCCCACGAAAAAGATGCTGCTCGACAGCCGTGGCGGCGTGGGGCCAAGGGTTACAAGCCTTCTCCACGACGGAGGCATAGGGACAATCAGCAAGGGCCGTCTGCTCTCCTCTGAAGAGAGGCTGCTGACCCGTTTGCTGAGCGAAGTTTTCTGGATAGCTGACAAAATTGGTTTGCCGCGTCAAGCTGCAGAGGGAGCGGGCGAGCTGGCGAGAAAAGCTGTTTTCTCGAAACTGGTCAAGCGTTCTAGAAGACCAGCCGCAGCCGCTCTTGTTTACCTGTCAGCCAACAACAACGGCCTCTGCAAATCCATGGAGGAGATTGCCTCGGCGGCAGATGTTCCGCTCAACCAGCTCAACCGCGAGGTATCAAGGCTTGTTTTCGGCCTCAACTTAAGGCTTAAACCCTTCAACGTCGCGGCCCTCATAGACAAGCTGACGAGAACGCTGGAGCTGCCGCAGACCACGGCCAACACAGCCTGCAGAATCTACCAATCCGCGGCCAGTTCGGGAAAAATCTCGGGCAGAAAGCCCGCCGCCATATCCGCGGCCGCCGTCTACCTCGCCTGCCGCCGAGAAGGGGTTAAGAAACCGCTTAGCACAGTCTCCGAAGCAGCGGGAGTCAGCGTCCTAACTCTCCGCAAAGCCATAGCCCTCCTCGAATCAATCAACAACCCATAGCCGCTAAAGGGAGACATCTTTATGAATAGGCGGTCACTATATATGATTTTGGATAAACTTGCCCGCGAAGCTTTCTAAGCTGGAGGAGAAGGCGTTAGCCCTGTTGATGCAGAACGAGGTTGGGATGCTTCAGTCGGAGCTGTGGCATAAGCTTGGTGTGACGAGCCGCGAAGGCTCGAGGATAGGTATTAAGCTGGAGCGTAAAGGCTACATTAAACGGGTTAAGGCTTTCAGCAACGACAGATGGACCCGGAGGCTTGTCCCTCTTATCAAGCAGATAAACATAGAGCCGCTCATCGGCGTGCCATGCCCCTCATGCGTGTATGACAACGTCTGTGGCCCAAGAGGCGAACACCACTACAAAACATGCATACTGCTCGAGGAGTGGCTTAGCGGCCGGAAGTAATTTGACGAAGGAACAGTGGCTTCAGCGGAGGAGAGAGGACCCCTATTGGCGGAGAGCCAAGGAACTGGGTTATCCATCACGCGCCGCCTTCAAGCTCCTCGAAATACAGAGACGGTGGAAAATTATCCGCGAGGGATATAGGGTGCTGGACCTAGGGGCAGCGCCGGGAGGCATGGCGGCGGTCGCGTCAGACATCGTCGGCGAGAAAGGGCTGGTCGTGGCAGTGGACAGGGAGCCGCTTCAGCTCATAAGGCCTAACATTGTCCCAATACAGACTGACATCTATGAAGCCCGGTTGACGAAAGATGTTCAAACAGCTTTGGGCCAGGGGTTTTTCGATGTCGTGGTCTCCGACCTCTCTCCCCATCACTCGGGAGACTATGACCTATTGGTCGAACAGCAATTAGACCTCCTCGAGGCATCCCTCAGCCTCTGCCACAGGTTTCTCCGCAGGGGAGGAAACGCCGTGTTCAAGGCCTTCGAGCATCCCCGTCTAAGAGTTTTCGAGAGGAAGATGATGACGTGTTTCTGGAGGGTTGAGCGGTATGTGCCACGGTCAACCAAGAAAGGTAGCAGCGAAATCTTTCTACTCGGCCTCGGCTACAGAGGCCCGGCGAGGCGGAGGCTCAGCCAGCAGCGGCCCGCAGCACATCCTCAAGAGGAGCATCAGTCTTAACAGCCGTCGGGTCCACATGTGTCAGAGAGGCCCGGTAACCCATCGACCTTAAAGAAGCCACAAGAACTATCGGCGACCGAGGAGTCGAACCATTGACATGAGCTATCCTATCCACTGGATAGTAGCCCACAACATCGACCTCTCCGCTTATTCTCTCCAAAATTTTCCGAGCCTTCGGCAAATCATTAGACTGTGAAAGCATCTTCTCAACCAGTTCTCCGCTGTGCAATGGCCCCAGCCAAGCAGGCCCTACAACAGCCGCCTCGCCTCCGCATCTCGGACAAATTTTGGCTGGAAAATCATGCAGCGGATGGGTCTCGCTATGTAGGCATTTGCAGGCTTTTATCCAGCCCATCTTCTCGAGCAGCTTGATTACACGTGACCTGCCGCGTAGGACGTGGAAAAAAACGCGGACAAAATGTCTGTGCTGGACGCTGAGAACAGGGGTTGCCGCAATGTTCAACGAGGCCCCACGCATTATGACGAATGATGCAAGGAGGCGGATGGCCGCTTCTTTAGCGAAAAAGGTTTTTCCAGAGAATAGCCCATATTTTCTGAAGCATGTCTCGGGATGGTTTCCAACAAGAGGCGCAAGGTCGGTGGCCGAGACACCGATGTATCCGCCGTTCGCAACAGCACGCAGACTGTTTTCCACAAACTTCACAGGTGCGCCTACAGGGTCCACGTCAACATATTGAACACGGTCCCGCCATCCGCTGAGCCTCGTCAAAAAAACAGCCGCATCCCCCTCGAAAACCTCACACCTCTCGGCTACACTGTTCCACTCCGCATTGAGGCGCATGACCTTAACCGCGTTTGGGTTGATGTCGTTCATCAAAACCCGTGCGACCGTGGTTGTCTCAACCAGCAGACGAATGGCTCTCACACCCGAGCCGGCGAGAGGCTCCGCGGCCACCACCTCTTCTCCAAACGTTCTGGCCAAAACAACCGTCAAATCTCTTGACAGGGCAGAGTAGGGGTTGTAAAAGACAGGGGAACGTGTCGGCGCAGCTGGTTCACCCACCTTCGTTGTCGGAAACACGGGCGCAACAAACTCTACACGGCCCTCTCGGTACCATTTCGCGGGAAAATCCAGCGACTGCAGCAAGCTCAGCTTCTCAGCCACTTTTTCACCACCTCGTAAATAACCCGCGGAACCCTATCCCTGTTCACCGTGTCGAGAACATAGAGGTTTTCCCCAGCCAATCTCCTTATGGATTCTGCTATGGGATGTGTGGCAGAGACGTGGACGGTGAAGACCGAGGGTTTGCCGCTCCGCAGAATTTTTTCAACGGTTTCCACGAATTTGTTGCTGAGGAGCTCCATGGGCCCCACCTCATCAACCGCCAAAACATCACAGGTCTCCAAGCTTTTTTCAAGAGATGCTACTCCCAGCTTCTCTAAGTTGCTGAGCATGACGACGTATCTGCCTATGCGGGGGCCCGGTCCAGCTGAAGCCGATGCAAGCAACGCCGTTTCACCGCTCTCGATGTCTACGACCTCAAACCCTTTCCTCACACCCGTCTCCCGCAGCTCACGGGTGTAGAACCCGCCAACCCTGAACCCGTCTCTCCTAAGCAACTCAACAACACGCATCAACGCCGTTGTCTTGCCCACACCCGGTCGGCCCGTCAACGCCGCTATCCTAGAACTCGTCGAGCCTTGTTTGTCTGAGGTTTTCAAGGGTGGCCCAACCCGTGCGAATGTATGGTTTTATGGCTGCTTGTCCAAGGTTCTCGAGAAGCCATTTCCGTGTCTTCGGGTCGGATGGATACCCTGAGCCGAAGTCGCCCAGCCGCCTCCGTAGCATCTCCACTTTCCTGTCCCTCACCACTTTCGCAACTATAGAGGCCGCGGCGACCAAAACATGCCGCCTATCACCCTTCACCATACACCTAACATCCATCTCCATCTCAAGCTTCTCCAAAAGCCTCCGACGAGCACGTCTCACATCCCTGTCAGGCGAATCAACAAACAAAATCCGCGGCCGAAAACTCTGCACAAGCTCCGCCATCACACCATATTCAAGCTCGTTCAACCCATCGCCGCCGTTAACCCTGAGACACGAGGAGATACGTCTCGGCGTAACCGCCATATACCCGACCCGAAAACTCGTCCGCAGCTTCTCAAAAATCTCTTCACGTCTTCTCGGAGAAAGCGTCTTCGAATCAGCCACACCCAAAGCCTTGAGCAGAGGTAGTTCATCACGCTCGGCGGCGACAGCCGCGATAACCAGAGGCCCGACCACACAGCCTCTACCTGCTTCATCAACACCGCAAAGCAAACCCTTAGCCAAGGTAGACCGCCGCAACCATCACATGGTCCTTCTCAAAAGGCTCGAGCCCAAGAGTCTCCCTTATCTCAAACCCGCTAGAGGCAAGCGTACGCACCTCTCGGTCTACAACCTTGCCCGGCTCCTCTACGCTGTCGATGCTCCGCGCCTTCACAGCCAGCAAAACACCTCCTCCCTTCCGCAGCATAAGCCGCGCATTGGCGGCGACGAGGTCGGCTTGAGCAGGCCACGCAACATCAGCATAGATAACGTCCACCACACCGACGAGATGAGCATAGGTCTCAGGCTTCGACGCATCAGCCAATATAGGTACAACATTTCTCCTGCGCTCGGCAACTTTCTGGATAAACTGCTGCATAACCTTTGGAGCAAAATCGACGCCATACACAATCCCCCGCGGCCCCACGATGTCGGAGACATGTGAAACAGTTGTCCCCGATGCGGAGCCGAGATAAAGAACCCTTGACCCGGGTCGTATGAAAATCTCCTTCACATCCCTCAGGATGGCGGCTGCAAGCTTGCTTCGGAAAGGGTTCCACACACGATACTCCCCGTCACCTGCCTTGACAAGCTCCTCACCATAGACCTGAAACCCTGGGTCCAAGCTCTTGGTCGCAGGCCTAAGCCCCTCAACCCCCTCGACGAAATAAACACCTTCAAAACGTGGATGAGGCTTAATCGACGGCTTCACCTTCTTCTACGCCTCCTTTCAACGGGTTTCGCCAAAGGTTTCTTCGCAGGCGGTGAAGCATATTTACGACGTATCTCCTCAACCCTTTTCTCCAAGGCTTCACGTAGCTGCGCACCCCTGTCCCCTTTAGAGAAATAGTCTATGCGCGCGGCTATACTTATCTTGGTGGCGAGGGCCCTTGCAATCTTGCCTCTCTGCCACTTCGGCGCCGTGTGTATAAGCGGGTGCTGGAATATCACGCCATGTTTGGGGGAGCCGCGTCCTGTTTTCAGGAACCTGAACAAGGCCTTCTCCGCTCCGAGGACTTGAATGGTGCTTGCGGGAAGCCGTGCGAGACGCTCAAGCCCGCCCGCCAAAGAAATCAGCCTACTGCCCAGAACAGGGCCAGCCACTGCCGATAGGTTCGGTGCCTCGGAAGCCATCAACTCACGTATGTATTCGGCGGTTTTTTCAGCAAGCTTGCTCACCTCTAGCCCAAGTGAAGCCGTTGCCGAAAGCATCGCCGCGTCACCGGGCCCCATGTCACCGCCGACAGACTTCTCAGCAGCCTCCATAACCCGTCTAGCCAAATCAGGGCCCAGCAGCTTCGAAACCACCCGCTCATCCAAACTATGCCGCAAAACCGGCACCGACGCGAACTTGAGAAAATCATCGCCATCGGTCAGGAGAGAGGATAGCTCAGGGAAATGAACACTATACCATTCTCTCACACGGACGTAGAGCTGGTTTTTCGTCTTCTCAAGGTCGTCGAGCACCCTCACAGCGTGGACGATGTGAAGGTCTCTCCGCCCGGCCTCGGCCATGATACGCTGCCGGGCCACCGCCAAGGAAACCTCTCGAACAAGCTCGCGAAACCTCTCCACCTCTGAAGATGGCAAAAGAGACTCAACATCCACCAGCCTCTTCTCAACCCTCTCAAGAGAAAAACCAAAAGAAGCCGCATACTTGTTCAACACATCGCCCACTCTCTCATCCCAGTAACCCAGAACAGAGTATCCACGTTCCCGCAGCTCCTTGAGAAAAGCCTCAACAAACCCCGAGGGTAAATCATTCGAGGAAACAATCCGCACAAGCTCATCCACCTTCTCCGAAAAAAACCTCAGCAAAACAAGCCTTCCATCATCGTCCAAACCAGCCCAGCCAACACCCATCGGCACCACAACAGCCCGAGACATCCGCGGAAAAGAACACCATCCCGCGATATAAACGAGATAGCCCTAATATACAGGAAAAACAGTCAACATATTGGCATGCCGTCCCACGGAAGCATCACAAAAGCGGGAAAAGTGAGAAGCCAGACACCCAAGCTCGAGGCCAAGCCACGCAAATCACCCTTCCCACGACAAAGAAACAGACAAAACTACATCAAGAGAGTTCTCGCACCAGCCACCTCACAGACAGAATAGCTTCAACAACCCCGTAGCCTACAAAAGTCACCACCCGCAACAAAATCGCATCAGCCGCCAGAGCAATTACTATACAAGTTATGGAATGTCACGCGACGCTTTTTGGCTTAGCTTTAATTATACCGGTAAACCCGTATTTTGTGACTGAAGCTTTGCTGGAGGAGCCGTACAGAACACTTGCTCAAAAGCTGGTGGAAAGCCTTCACCGACGGCTGGGTGATCGGCTGGTCTCCGTCGCTGTTTTCGGCTCTGTTGCAAGAGGTGAAGCGGGGAAAGAAAGCGATTTGGATGTGATGGTTGTGTGTGAGAAGCTCCCTAAGAACAGGCTGGATAGAACAGAGCTGTTCATAGAATGCGAGAAAGATTTGGACAAGTTCCTGGACACTCTTTATGAACGGGGCTACGGCGTCTCCATCTCACCAATCATCCTCACACCCCAAGAGGCCGCGCGAATACCCAGCATTCTCCTAGACATGACCGAAGACGCCGTAATACTATACGACAAAGACAGTTTCCTTACAAACCTCCTCAATTCTCTAAGGGCTAATCTAGAGAAGATGGGTGCTGAAAGGGTGTGGATAGGGAGGAAATGGTACTGGAGGCTCTGGAAAGGCGGCGGAGTGAAGAGGGTGAAGATAAATGGACAATCTGGAGATGGCCAAGTCCAACCTTAGACAGGCCGAGGAGCGGTTGACAACAGCGAAAACAGCCCTACAGAAAGGCAGCTACGCATACGCCGTAAGACTTTGTCAAGAATGTGTGGAGCTTTCCCTCAAAGCTGCGTTGAGACTGGTCGGAGTCGAGCCGCCTAAATGGCATGATGTCGGACCAATACTCAGAAGAGAGAAAAGCAGGTTCCCATCGTGGATGAACGAACAGATTGATGAACTGGCCTCCATATCGAGAGCTTTAAGGAAGGAGAGAGAAACGGCCATGTACGGCGACGAAGAGCTTAACCTTCCGCCAGAAGAAATTTATGCAAAAATCGATGCCGAAAAAGCTCTCTCAGACGCCGAAAAAGTATTCGAGGCGGTCAGAAAATTAATGAACAGCTTACAACTGTGACATTCCATCTAGAAAGATGTGTTCCGATTAGTAAAGTGATGCTGGCACACCAGCCAAAAGCGCCACCTCGTGCTGGCGCCGGTCTTTCGTGGCGAGGGGTAGCTTGAGCTTCCGGGCCAAAACAATGAACAAGCTGTCGTAAATTGTCAATTTTTCTTTGTATGCAAGCTCGAAAGATTCCATCAGTATATCTTCTTGATTGAAAGTTTTGACATTAATTGTGATGAGTTTTTCGAGAGCCTCGGCCTTCTTCTGCGCATCTTCGAAGGTTATCCGACCGGTTTGGCACGCTATCAACAGAGCATTAAAGACTTCTTTGATTGCTAGGTCAACTGTCACGGCATCAAGCATTAGTTCTTTGATTTTTTCCCAACCGGGCTCTTTTAGGATGAACGATGCTAGTATCGAGCTGTCAATGACTATCACGGTCCTCCCTCACGGCTTTGAGGCTGAACCCCTCCTCGACACTCCCCGTTTCCTCCAACATCTTCACCACTCTTTCAAGATTTTCCTCAGCCTCAAGCCTCCTAATTTTTTCCATGATAAATGTCCTGATCTCGGAAGGCCAGTCAACCCGATTGCTGTAGCGTCTCATAGCCTCCTTCAATCTTTTGTTGACTTTGACGGCGACTACACTGCTCACAGTAAACTCATCGTTATACACTTTTATAAACCTACGGTTATACCTAACTTATTTACGGGTTCTGCAGCCATGTAGACATCATATGGAGATATGGCTCTTGGCTTCATCGGGCTCCTCATCAGCATCCTCACTCGTCGGGTTAACCCGCTCCAAGAATTCACAAGCTCCTCAAAGAACTTTGCGCGTGGAGAAAGCCCCTCCATCTGAAGGTATAGGTTCACCAACCTCTGTTGTAAAGTTATTTGCTTCTGTATCGGTTCACACAACAGCCATTTCACAGACAGAATAGCTTAGACAACGGCCTCCTTTATCTCGCCGCCGAGAACAAGCCTCACACCCTTGGTCGAGGCAGCGCGTCGGAGGCTTGGAGCAATGTCCTCAGAGACACGGCCAACGCAGAGAAGCACCATCTCGGGCTTTCTCCCATAAACACGGCTGGCGAGCTCAACCCGTTTCTCCAATCTATCAAGCTCCCTCTCCACGTCCTCCCACCTCTCCAGCAACGAGGTAACCTCACCCACAACCAGCGGCTCCTCACAGAAGATATCAACCTCAACCGGTTCACCGTCGGAAACCAGAATCTTCCTATCCACTTCACGCCAGCCATACCCCATTTCCTCGAGAAGCAGCTGGGTAAAGGAGCGGGAGTAGTCTTCGAATGTGATGTGAAGCGCCTTCCGAAGCCCCTCAAATCCAGTCCTGACATATTTCTCTAGACGGAAATGAGACTCCCACAACCTGTTCAAACTATCCCTCATGTTCTTCACCTCCTCCCATAGCTTGTTCTGCCCCTCCCAAAGCCTGTTCTGGTTTTCCCAGAGTTTCTCCTGACCCTCTCTAAGGTTCTTCACCTCCTCCCATAGCTTATTCTCCCCCTCTCGGAGGCTTTTCACCTCCTCCCACAGCTTCTCCTGCCCTTCTCTAAGGCTCTTCACCTCTTCCCACAGCTTATTCTGCCCCTCCCAAAGCCTGTTCTGGTTTTCCCAGAGTTTCTCCTGACCCTCTCTAAGGTTTTTGACTTCTACCCAAAGCTTCTCAACGCTTTCCCACAGTTTGTTCTGACCATCTCTCAAGCTCTTGACCTCTTCCCATAGCCTGTTCTGGCCTTCCCACAGTTTGTTCTGCCCTTCTCTAAGGCTCTTTACCTCTTCCCATAGCTTGTTCTCTTCCTCTCGGAGGCTTTTCACCTCCTCCCACAGCTTCTTCACATCCTCGCGTAGACCTCGTAGCTCCGCCTCCACTGCGTCAAGCCTCTTCAAAACCTCGGATAACCCAAGGTAGCCTGCCACTGTGTACCGGAACTCGACATCCTTCTCCAGCAAATCGATGAACTGCTTCCTCAGCCTCTGGGCCATTGTCCAAAAGATAATCATGTGACCTGGTTTATAATCTTATCAGTTAAGTGGTTTGTGTTCTTCCAATATTCTGTGAATTTTTTCATCATCTGCTCGATGTCTGTTTTCGGCTCCCAACATAGATGTTTACGTGCTTTGGTGTTGTCTGAGTAGCTTTCGAGGCCCTGTTTCGTCTTTTTCAGGTATCTGTAAATTATGCGAAGATTCGATGCGGCATTAGTGAGAACATGTTTGGCGAACTAGTCTTAGGGCTGCTCAGCGTTATAGCGTAGCGCGTTTAAAACCTCATACAAAAGTAGCTCAGGAGCCGCAAGTCTTATCCTCCCCCTCACATGGGCATCCTTCAACCGATCTGCGTCATCTGAATATTCCTCTTTGTTAAACCATTTAACGGCCACAGACGCGTCAATAACTATAGTCTCAGCTCGCGCCACTTCCTAATCTCCTCGCCCCCGCTCCATTTACCGGTTGTTTTCTCCCTAAGCTTCTCCATCCGCTCAGAAGCATGATGCGCACGGCGCTTGTCTATCTCTGTACGTAAACTTTCCTTGAACTTAATCCTTTCAATGATGGCTTTTCTTATTACCTCAGACCAGTTAACGTCTTTAAACTTTTCCATTTTGGCTTTAGTGCTGTCGTCTACCTTGACGCTAACAACCTTCATGTTTAATGAAATATTTCTCGGTATCTAGGTATTACCTGTTTTACCCGAGGTAATAACCACTGCCAGCTCAGCTTCTTATCCAAGGTTTCAAGCATATGGGGTTGGTGCTCATATTTAGGATTCAGAATTTTTTACGAAAAAGGAATTTGAGGAATAATCTGCTCTGTTAGCATCGTTGTTGGTGCCGAGTGTATTTTAGTGATGTTGTCTCTCTTGAAAAATAAATAGGGCCTGTTTGTAATCTGTTGCAGAAGTTTCGTTCGTCATTTTAACTAGGAATTCTTCGAGGACTATTCGTGATTGTCTAGAAGGTTTGGTGGAGTTGGGTGATATGGTTGGTGATGTTGTGGTGGTTGATGGTGGCTCTGTTGACGGCACGTTGGAGATTGTTTCTAAGTTTTTGAGCGATTATGGTTTATGGTTGTTGGATATTTTTCCAGTATACTAAGAATCTATGCACCATTTCCTCTACGTCTTTCTTCGGCGTCCAGCCGAGTTGTGTCCGCGCTTTGTTGTTATCGGAGTAGCTTTCGAGGCTTTCATGTGGCTTGAGCTCCTTCTCCACTATTCTTGAACGACTTCCCAGGTTTTTTATGATTAGTTCAGCCACTGTTTTGACGCTGACCGGTCTGCCGAACCCGATGTTGTAGACCTCACCTTTTACACCTTTCTCAGCGGCTAGAATCGTTCCTTGGACTGCGTCTTTGACGTATGTGAAGTCTCTTGCAGCGGGTTTGAAGACGCCGTTGATGAATCGCCCGTAGACCTCAAGGTCCAAGTTTTTTGATGCGCGTTCGGCGAAAACTCGGAAAACTATGTTTCCTCTGCATCTTTCACCGACGACGTTGAAGTATCTCACCGTGACGACGTCGAGTCCATAGTCTTTGACGTATTGGCTGCAGAGCTCTTCGCATATCCATTTGCTTAGAGCGTATGGTCCTCTTGGGTCGGGCTTCATGTCCTCTCTCAACGGCGGTTTGTTGTTTCCGTAGATGCTGCTGCTTGATGAATAAATTATACGCGGGCTGGGTTCTGTGAGGCGTGCTGCTTCTAGGATGTTGAGTGTGGTTAGTATGTTGTTTTCGAGGTATTTGTATGGCTCGGACATGCTCAGTCTGTGGGAGGCGAGTGCCGCGAGATGGTATACATGTGTGGGGGCGTTTGTTTTCAGTATCTGTTTTACTTCGTCGAGGTTTTTCAGGTCGCTGTATATTATGTGGAGGTTTGATGCGGCTTTGTGGCTTGTTAGGATGTTGATGTTGTTTTCAGGTGGTGTCGGGTGGCTGACGCCTGCTACTTTTTCGCCTTTGTCGAGGAGATCTTCGGTTAGGTGGCTGCCTATGAACCCAAGCGCCCCCGTGACCATTATCATGCATCGAGGGTTGTTGACCGATTTTTTAACCTAAGCATCGCATGTAAACCTCTAGGTATCGTTTCGCTATGTTCTCGGGTTTGAAGATGGCTGATTTTTCTCTGGCGTTTTGTGAGAGAGTGGTCCATAGTTTTTTGTCTTGTAGGAGTTTTGTTATGTGTTGTGCGAGTTCGCGGTGGTTTTTTGGTGTGAAGAGGAGGCCGTTTACGCCGTGGTCTACTATTTCTCTGAGGCCGCCGACGTTTGATGCTATGACTGGTCTGCCTGCTGCCATGGCTTCTGCGGCCGCCATGCCGAAGGGCTCGTAGAGTGATGGAAGTATGAAGATGTGGGCCTTGGCCATTAGTTCTTCAACGTCTGTTCTGTGTCCGAGGAAGATGACCTTGTCTTGTAGTTTTTTTGTTTTCACCATTTCGGTGAGGGTTTCCTTGAGTGGGCCGTCTCCCGCGATTAGGAGTTTGGGGCGGTTCATGGGTTCTATGTCTTCGACGGCGTGTAGCAGTGTTTCTATGTCTTTGACTTTGTCGAGTCTGGCTGCGGTGAGGATGGTTTGTTCGTCGGGGTGGGATGTTGTGGTGTTGGAGAATTTTTCGTGGTCGATGGGGTTCCATATCGGTGTGGCTTTTATTCCGTAGGTTTTCGTGATGTGTGTGGCCATCCATCGGCTGCATCCTACCACCTCGTCTGCGAGTCGGAGGCCTGTTTTGAAGAGGATTTTGTTGACCAGAGTGGCTACGGGGCCGCTTCTGTTGATGTAGGTTTCTATGATAGGGTCCCCCTCGACTGTGTAGACATGTTTTAGCCCGAGTATTTTTGCTGCGATGCCTAAAACCGTGGCCTCTTTTGGGCCGTGTGTGTGGATTATCTTGACGCCGAGTTTTCTGGAGAGCTTTAGGGTTGTTATGAGTAGCCATAGCCAGTGAAGGAGGCCTTTTAGTCTGTGTCGGCCCTCGACTATTTTGACACCTTTTTGCATGAGTTTTTTGGTTAGGTTTGGGTTTATTGCGGAGGTGTTTGGTGTGAGGAGTATGGGTTGGATGCCTTGGCTGGGTAGGCCTAGCATTAGATGAAGCATGGCGAGCGTGGCTCCGCCCACTTTTTCACCGCTTGCCGTGAATAGCACCTTCATACTTGTCCAGCCTCGGTGTATTCCTTCTGTTTTGATGCATGGCCTGGGCCTGTTTAGGCGTTGGAGTTTTGGTTTTTAAAGGTTCGCGGTTTTGCTAGTTTTCCTTAGGCTAATGTGTGTCTTTGTGATATTGTTCTATGGCTGCGGATGTATCTTCCCAGCCATCACGTTTCTTGATGCTTCGGTCCAATTCACATATATTTTGTTGCCTACCTTGACGTTTTCTCGATGCGCATCTTGTTTTAAAGTATCTGGGTGTTAGAGATCTTCCCGCAATTTTTAGACAATCTTGTGTCCTCTAGTCTGCGGGATATTGTTTTATATTTGCGCGTTTTTGAGTTTGGGTTGAGGTATGACGAACAGGCTTAGAAGTTACTTGTTTGCTTTTCATGTTGCTCGGAAGCATGTGGTTAACTGGGTTTCTCTTATGTTTAGGGCTTTGCTTAGGATGGATGGCAGGTTTGTTTCAAGGGGAGGAGGTGAAATTGTGTGTAGTGGGCGGTCTCTTTTGAAACAGCTTGTTAGACTCGAGAACAGTTGGCGACATTATGGTGAAGTGCTTCCCCTTGTCAAGTTCGGGTCCGACGCCCTTGTTATACCGAATTATTTCGGTAGAGATTTTACTATTCCTCTTAGGGCTGAGGGAGTGGCGCCGCCTTCTGCATTTCACCAATTCTATAATTTTGATGTTGAGGGGATGGTTGTGCTTGACGTAGGGGCTTATCTTGGGGATACCCCGCTTCTATGGATTCATAAAAATGCCAGAAAGGTCATCGCAGTAGAACCTGTCCAATTCCACTTTAGGTTTCTCGAGCTTAACGTCAGGGGCCTTCCTGTTGAATGTTTAAACGCGTCTATAGGTACTGCTGTTCCGGATCTTCCTTCACAATATGGCTCTATGGGATACGGACTTGAGTTTGGGGCTGGTGCTGGCGATAAGCTTCAAGTGCCGGTAGTTGGTTTACTGGATTTAGTTAACAGATACAGGCCTGAAGTGGTTAAGCTAAACTGTGAAGGATGTGAGCACTACGTTATCGATGAACTCTCTCTGCTCCCCAGTTTAGGGGTGAAGAAGCTGGCAGTAGATTTTCATGATACTGGAGAGTTCGACGCCTACAGCTCACTGGATAAATTAAGGGAAAAGATGGGCTTGGGCAAAATTCTCCGTGAAAAGGCTACTCAGACGGGTTCGGGCGCTTCGCGGCGAATTGTAAAAGTTCTATGGGAATTTTGAGCACTCTACGTCTGGGCTACTTGTTTGATTAGGTTGACGTATTTGTCAACCATCATGCGCCAGTCAAACTGTTTTGCGTAGTTGACGCCTCTTTCAGCCATCTGCTTAGCCAATGCATCGTCATCTATTAATTGGATTATGGCGTTAGCCATAGCGTCGGCGTCTATGGGGGTTACTATTCCCGCGCCCGAATCCCGAACTGGAAAAGATTCGTCGACGTCGGTTGAGACCACAGGCCTTCCAGAGGCCATGTATTCAAGTAGTTTGAAAGAGAGTCTCCCGCCTAAAGACCTGTCCTGTGTCAAGATACATATTCTTGATTTCTGAATCCATTTTGGAAGCTCGTCATGTGGAACAAAACCGGGCATCTCAACCCTATCACCAGCAACCTTTTTCAACATGGTCGCTACGGGCTGTGGCACATCCCCCACCAGCAGAAACCTTATATCACTCCGCATAGACGCCACCTTTTCCACGACCTTGACGAGGAGTTGTGCCCGATGGGGCTGAAACGTGCCATAGTATAGCACCACCGGCTCGTCGGGCAGGGGAGAGGGCTTGAACAACTCTGTATCAACACCGTATGGAATAACCTCTATTCTCTCTTTATCAACCCCGAGACTAACAAACTTTCGTCGAATCATCTCCGTAGTTACAACTATTTTCCTAAACCGCTTATCCCTCAGCATCCTCATCTCATGAACGAAAGACAGCCTCGACTGCTTAGCCAGCTCATCCGGTGGAAGAACAACCTTCGGGTCCTCTACGTCAAGCACAGCAGGAGACCGTAAAAAGTTGGGAGCCAAAGCCGTTGCCGTGTCGAACACCCAAACAACATCCGCCCGAATAACATTCATGAAAAACTGGGCCACGTATGGGCCGACAACGTAGCTGATTCTATGAGGAACCGTGAAGGGATAAACATGCACCAGCCTAAAACCAGCTCGCCTAACCCTTCTCCCCAAAGCCCTGCCCGCGAAACAATAAACATCAAAAACCCTCGCAAACTCGTCCAAAAGCTTAAGATACCTAAAGTTATAGAAAGGATAAGCAGAGACAGCCGTAACCAGCCTAACTCTCATCAAGCTACCATCACTCTCATCTAATGTTGGCGGCTTGTTTTCATCGTTATTATATAGGTTTTTAAGGGTTCTCCGATGTCCGGGAGGCCGAGGCTCCGTCTTACAGGGTTTGTGTCGTTTGTGGTTAGGATGGCGAGCCTGGCCTCGGGCCTCATCTTCTCAGTGATTGTCGCGAGAAGGCTTTCGGAAGAGGATTTCGGGGCATGGACCTACGTCGGTAGACTGGTCTCATATTTCGCGGTAACGGCTTCTTTTATCAGCTTCTGGGCCGGGAGGGACGCGGGCCGAGGCGGCAAACCTCTCAAAACCGCGTTAGCCGGCTCAGTCCTTATGTCACTGATTCTATCCATAGCTTATCTCGGGGTTGTGGCTTTTTCAGCTGAGGCCATCGGCCGAGAACCATGGGTTGTCATGCTGGGCCTGATACAGCTCCCCATCCTACATCTCTTGAACACGGCTGAGGGTGTGTCCTACGGCCATAAGCCCATCGCATCGGCCTACGGCTTTGCAGTCTTTGAAGTGGCTAAAGTCACATTCGCGGTTGTCGCGGTATATTTTCTCGGCCTCGGACTCGCGGGTGTCTTCATCTCCCTCGCGTTAGCCCAACTTCTCCAAGCAAGCATTCTCATCTACCTACAGAGAAATACTCTGGACTCTTTTAGGTTTGGAGATTTGCTGAGATGGTTGAAGGGGTTCGCGGTGCCTCTGCTGACCGTTCTGGGCGGGTTCGTGTATGGGTTGGATGTTTTTCTCGGAGGCGTACTCTACGGCTCCGCTCTACCCCTCGCCTACTGGCAAGCCGCTTTAACCGTCGCCCTTGTCGTCGGCATGTACAACAACCTCGTGGTGGGTCTCTACCCCGTATTACTCGGTGGAGGAGGCTCAAGAGACATCGAGAAGGTTTTCCGGTTTGCTATGCTTCTCGGTGTCCCACTACTATTCGGCGCTCTAATCTTGGGAAGAGACATTCTACAGCTTCTCCGGCCGGCATATGCAGAGGCCTCCTCAATACTCGTTGTCTTATCGATTAGCTACTTCATAAACGGGCTTAGCTATTTCTTCACCAGCGTTGTCGGAGGCTTGGATGAAGTGGATAAGAGAAGCGATGTCTCTCTGGCCGATTATCTTAGGTCGGGAATTTTCCGCTACAACCTTTTCTACCTTGTTCTCGCAAGCGCATATGTAGCGGCCTTCTCGTTCGCAACGATGTATGCAAAATCTGCGGCCATGTCCCATCTGGAGACCGCTCAGCTCTGGGCCTATGCACACCTCGGCTTCAGCATATCTCTGACCACTGTAGGTTATCTCTTCTCGCGTCGCCGAATAAAATTTCAACTCCCCGCAAAGCCTCTCGCAAAATACATCATCGCCGCCCTCCTCATGACAGCCGCCATAACACCCATCTACCTCATCATCCCACCAAGCAACACAGCCATCATCCAGCTAACACGAATAATCACCATACTGCTCACAGGAGCCGCAGCCTACACAGCAACAATAATGCTCATAGACACCGAAGCCAAAACCATGATAAAACTCGTTTTCAACAGAATGTTTTCATAAACAACGTGAACAAATTTTTATACATCTGCGGTAAACAAGTGGCTGATATGGGTCTTCTCGAGGGGATTGTCGCCTTTAGATTTGCTTCATTTTGCCGAGAGTTGGGTGATGAGTAGAGGGTTGTTGTTGATGTTGGCTGTAGGCTTGGCTGGGCGGGCCACATGCTGGCAGCTATTGCCGGTAGACCTGTTGAGGTAGTTGGATTAAATGTTTACGAGCCTTATCTAAGGACGTTGTCGGAAATCAGCAAAATCTACAAACCGGTTAAAGTTGACTCGGCGAAAGAACCCATACCCCTCTCCGACGGCTTCGCAGACTTGACCATATGCATAGAAGTCATCGAGCATCTAAGCAAACAAGCTGGACACCATCTCTTAAGTGAAATGGAGAGAATAACTAGGAAAGGAGGTTATGTCTATCTCACAACGCCAAACGGCTGGCACCAAACAAAACCAGAAAGGTGTGGCCCCTTACAACACAGGTCCGGATGGACTGTTCAAGATTTTGCCGAACGTGGATACATTGTAAAAGGATATGGATTCAGGCCAGTAATTGGCAGAGGAAAAATAGACAAATTATATCTTCTAGCTGACTATGTCTGGACACCGGTTGCACGCATAATACCAGAAACCGGATTCGGGCTTGAAGCGTTGAAGAAAATAACGTAACAGTAGAATGGCTCATGCATGCATATAATAATAGTGGGCTTGAACCTATTGTTGGTCAAGCCGCTGTTCCAGTGCTTGGGCTGTAAGCTCTTTGATGGAAGCCTCATGTTCTTCAACCTATTAATTTCTAGAACAGCGAAAACATGTTTTCTAAAACGGCCAACAAATGCGGGCACGTTCGCCGGAGCTACATTCTTCGCCTTTCTAACACTATGGCTTTACCTAAAATTCCGGAACGAGCGTAAACTTCTGTTCGTCCCTATCTTGGCAGGGGTAGGGCTTCTAGCTAAAGAATCAACACTACCAGTTGTTTTATCTATAGTCTTATTGGGATTAATAGACAAGGAATATAGAAAAACAATAAAATTCACCATCCTACTAGCAATTCCGGCCATTGTCTGGCAAACATATACAACACTTGCATTTGGCGAGAATTACATAACACACTACCTGCGGGCTGGTATCGAATACAGCCAGACACGCTACAGTATCCCTTTCTACTCGGATTTGATTGACATACTAAAGGCCCTTGCTTTAGGTCATTTCCCCTCGGCGCCGCTGCCGTACTCATTGGATTTATAAACACTTCAGACAGAAAGCTAAACCTGAACTTCTACGCCCTGCTAATCCCGGTCCTAGCCTCATACGCAGCATGGCCATTCTGTGACTTAAGGATAGCCGTCGTAACCTACTACGCCACTATGCCCGTTGCAGGATTAGGATTAGAAGAAATTTCTATTTCGCTGGGCAGTAAACCTCTACTCAACAAAATAGGACTCAGAAACATCAAAATCCTACTCTATATAGTCAATATATCTGCATCAATACTTTATGTATACACCAACCTAGGAAGATTCTCGCCGCCATGGGAAATATATCTTTTTGCGCCAAGCTCACTAAAGGCGGGATTATAGAAAATATAGCCGGCAGTCCTCCCAAACAATTTCCTAGATAAAAGGCTACAAAACAACTAAAAATACTATTTCAATGATAGATGATTTGGTCCACATGGTCTCAGTCGTTACATTTACTGGGCGTATTAGCGGTCTAAAGGCAGCCTCACTCCACGCACAGTATTTTGAGGAATATCTCAGGTTAGCGGAGTATCTCGACAAAATTACGATAGTAACGGACACGGTAGAATACCTGCCCGATAATCTTCCCAGCAATCTTACGATACAGCAGGTTCCAAAAATTAAGATACCGAAAATCTATGGAGCAACTAAAACCCTCTTTTACACATTAGGGCCGCTGACGACGCATGCTGACATAGTTTATGTCAGAACCTTCAGCCCACCTGAACTCATGAGTCTTTGGATGTCGAAGAAGCTAGGACGCAAGCGCACGCTCTTGACTCTTGGCGGCACTTGGCTCTTCGGCAAACCCTACGAGAGACCCGGGCTGAAGAAATCAATCTTTAGATGGATTCTCAGGAGAGCCGCATACTCGGCAGACGCTGTAACAGTCTATTCCCGATACATGATGCCGGAAATCAGATACTTCTTACCCAGACTCGACCCATCGAAAGTACGCATCATACACAACTCGGTAAACATACAAAGGTTCAGACCCGGACTGTCACCCCCTAACCTGCTAAAAAACGGGGCAGACACAGTTTTCTGGGTTGGCCGCATCAACGAAGGAAAAGGTGTCGGAGACCTCATCGAAGCTTTCAAAACAGTCTGTCAACACATAAAAGACGTTCAGCTAGTGATAGCGGGAACAGGCGACAACCTGTACGTAAAACATCTGAAAAAGAAAACAGATGAGCTCGGGCTAGCAGGTAAGGTGCTTTTCATAGGCGGTATCCCCAATGAAGAGGTTCCCCGCTATATGGCTAATTGTAGTGTCTTCGCATACCCGTCCCGAGGAGGCGAGGGAATACCTAGAGCAATCCTAGAAGCCATGGCATGTGAAGCTCCTGTTGTTGCAACAAAGGTCTCAGGGATACCCGAGGCAATTATTCATGGTGGGACTGGGCTGTTGGTTGAACGCCAAAACATAGAGCAACTAGCTGATGCACTCATTACATTGCTAGGTGATAAAAACCTAGCCCGAAGGCTTGGGGAGGCAGCTAGAAGAAAGATAGAGAAAGAGTTCAGCCACGAGGTTGTAATTCCTCAGATTGCAGAACTACTTAAGCAAACGTCTCTCAGCTAAATTGATGTAAAACCTAGCATATCTCTCAACTGACTTGGGCCATTCAAACTCTCTTAGAACAATCTCGCGAGCCTTCTCAGCGAGTCGACGGCGTTTGTCCCTGTCATGTAGAAGCAGTGCTATTTTCTTCGCAAGCAGAACTGGGTCCCTTCTCTCAACAAGCAACACACTCTCCTCCTCCTTTAACACCTCAGGAACTATGCCCACTGGTGTTGATACGCTGGGTGTTAAACAAGCGGCTGCTTCGAAAACTGTCCTCGGGCCACCCTCGTAGATAGATGTGCAGACAAAGACAGCGGCCTCGTTATAGTGTTTGACAAGCTCCTCCAGAGAAACCCAGCCCAGAAACTTTACAACCTCCTCAACACCAAGCTCCCTAGCCAATCGCTGCAGGGTTTCCCGCATCGGCCCATCACCGAGTATCCTAACCTCCAAGTCCCGAAAATCTCGCAGCAGAAGTGGAACAGATTTTAGCAACAGGTCCAGACCTTTCTCAGGAACCAGCCTCGCCGCGGTTACAACAACATGCCCTCTCTCATCGGGATTTTTCAAAGGTTTGAAAATGTCCAACCTGATGTACACGGCTGGAATCACATGAACATTAGATAATCCCCTTGATTTGAGAAATGACGCGATGCCATTGTTAACGGCTCTCACGAAATCCGACGACTTTAGAGCAAACCATGCGAATAACCGGTCTTTCCAGGGAAGAAAATTTCCCCTCAAGTAGTCTCCATGCACCTCTGTGACTAAGAGGGCGTTTGAAAGCTTTGCCTGCAGAAGGGCGGGCAGCCCTATCTTGACGGTTGGTTCCTGAGCTATCACGAGGTCGTAGCGTGTCAGCCTCGGAGTGAAGAAACCTGTAGCCACCTCAACCGTTCCCCAGTATTTTCTCAGCTCATCCAAGGCTATCGAAGGCTTTCGCCCAACCATCAAAACCCTCATGAACCAAAGCCCACCGCGGCAAACTTTAGCTTCTCCCTGAACTTCACGGGGTCGTATATCCTTCTTCCATCAATCACCACAGGGTTTCTCATCAGCTTGCGGAAAACATCAGGCCCTAGCCTTCTAAACTCCCCCCACTCCGTGACAACTATGCAGAAATCCGAACCTCTCAGACAGTCTTCTGCCGAGGATGCGTAAATCACAGAGTCTCCGAGGATTTTTTTCGCATTTTCCATGGCCGCGGGGTCGTAGGCCTTGATGTTGCATCCTTTTTCCTGAAGTGTTTTGATTATTTTGAGTGAGACGGCTTCCCGGATGTCGTCTGTGTTGGGTTTGAAGGCGAGGCCTAGGATTGCGGCTGTTTTTCCATCTAGGTTTCCGAGGAGTTTTTCGGCGAGCTCGACTGCTTTGAGAGGCTGTCCCATGTTTACCCTGTCAACGGCCTCGAGCACCTGCGGCCTCTCCCCCAGATTCTCCGCATATTTTATCAAGGCTTTCACGTCTTTCGGGAAGCAGCTGCCGCCGTATCCCAGTCCAGCGTTCAAGAAATAGGGCCCTATTCTCTTGTCGAGGCCGACTGCTTTGGAGACTACGGTGATGTCTGCGCCTGGTATATGGTTGCAGATGTTGGCTATCTCGTTGATGAGGCTTATACGCGCCGCTAGGAAGGCGTTGCTGGCGTATTTTATCATCTCCGCGTTGACGGTGCTCGTCAATATGGTGGCTGGTTTTCTCCGTCGATAGAACCGTCGGTAGAGCCTGAGAAGGTTTTTCCCACCTCTGCCCCAGTCGTCGCCAATAACTATTCTATCAGGGTTGAAAGTGTCGTGGACAGCGTTGCCTTCGCGGAGAAACTCGGGGTTAACGCAGAGAAACAAATCCTCGCCAACTTTCTTCCCCGACGATTTCTCCAACTCGTTTTTCACAAGCCCGCGGGTTGTTCCAGGTACAACAGTGCTTCTCACCACAACCGTGCATGGTTTCTTACTGTTTGCCAAAACCTCGCCCAAACTATGTGCAGCACTCGCAACATAGGAGAGGTCAATCTCTCCACCGGGCCCAGCGGGTGTTCCAACCGATATGAAGACAAAGTCCGCGTCCCCTGCCTCAGCGTAGTCGGTGCTGCATCTCAGCCTGCTTCTCTTCAATAATTTATCGAGCCCGGGCTCCTTGAACGGTGTTTTCCCCTCGTTGATTGTCTCAACCTTGTGCCTGTCTATGTCTATTCCTGTTACTTTGAATCCGCGTGATGCTAGGCAAGCGGCTGTTGTCAACCCCACGTATCCGAGGCCGACAACCGCTATCTTCATTTTTCACCACTGTTCGCGTATTTGTAGGACAGCGACAGGGCCTCCATGTATGTTTCAGGCGTTCCTATGTCCAGCCGCAGCTCGTTATCCAGCAGCTCAACAGCCAACACCTTCCCACCCATGTCGATGAGTTTCTGTATGGCGTCTGTGAGCTGAATCTCTCCACCCACACCCTCGGATATCATGTCCAACATTTTCATGATGTGTGGTGTGAATATGTAGAAGGGCATGATGGCGAGGTTGGAGGGAGGTGTCTTGGGTTTCTCAACCACTTTGGATACTTGGTGGAGGTTGTGGCTGAGGGGCTTTGACACGACCACACCATACTGCTGTGGGTTCTCGACTTTTTGGACGAGGAGAGATGCGTCAAGCTCATTACGCGGTCCTGCATCCAAGAGTCTCTGGAGAAAGTTGGTGTTGCTTCCGAGGATGATTGTGTCTCCTGCGCAGAGGAGGAAGTCGTCGTCGCCTACGAAGTGGCGTGCTGTTCTGACGGCGTCTCCGAACCCCCGTGGAACATGCTGGCTCACCCAGACAATAACCGATTCTTCAAGCATCTTGTAGAAGGCTACAAGTTCTGAGACCGTTGAATATTTCCCCATCTTGTCCATTTTCTCGACAAAGTCCCAGTCGGGTGTGAAGTGGTCCTCGATGGCTCTTTTTCCGCGGCCCACGACGAAGCAGAATTGTCTGAATCCGAAGTTGTAGAGCTGTTCAAACAGCGCCTGTAGGAGAGGTTTGAGCGTGACCTGGCCGTTTCCAGCCCGGACATATATGGGCAGCATCTCCTTCGGCATCTCCTTGGTTGTAGGCAGCAGCCGTGTTCCAAGGCCCGCCGCAGTTATCACAACCTTCCTAATCATTCTCAGCCGCTTATCGAGGCATCTTCTAGAAAATAACCATTAGCCTTGGATGCGGATAGTGTCTGGCTCTGGAAACATCCACCAGCCGTTTGGCCCTCTTCTGATGACGCCTTTTCCAACCAACTCGGCGAAAAGCCTCCTCAGAGATGAGAAGAATCCATCATCATAGATGATTATGCCGTGTTCTAGACAGTCGTAAAGCGTTATGGAGCCTCTTTTGAACAATCTCATCACCTCGTCTTTTGTGTATGGAAAAACCTCTAAACTGAGCTCATGCCGCCAAAACTTTGACAAAGCCTCAATCCTCTCAACAAATCCGTAAGAACAGTTACTGAGCACAAGAAGCAGGTCAACGTCGCTGTATACAAGTTCTACACCTCTCGCCCTCGAGCCGAACAGTACGGCGGAGACTACGTCAAACCCGTTTTCCCTGACGGCGTCAACATAGTTTGAAACCATTTGGGTTACTTCTTCTCGAGTAAGTTTTCTGCCCAAGCCAGAACCCTCTTTGCAGATTGTAGACATAGCTCGGCCATGCGTCTGCTGTAGACCTCGGTGGGGACGCCGTTCGCAGCATCTGGGTAACGTGATGTGAGGTAGTGTGGGTTTAGGTATTTCAGGCCATCCTCCACCTCAGCCATGTCTATTCCCGTTTTTCTCAGAGCCTCTCCCAGCTCTAACAAGTTGTGAACCCTAGGCGGAATCTCTCTCAAAACCTCGATAATGAGAGCGTTCAGAATCTTCTCAGCAGCCTGATGAGCTAGAAAAGCCGAGTAGTTATACTTGCCGTCTGATAACAGTTTCTCAGCAAGTTTAAAATCTTCCACAGCTTGTTTAAACCAATATTCAGCCTCAACTCTGGAGAACCTCAACTCTCTGCAAAACAATGTTTTTAACCCAATTATTTAAGCATCCTAAATTTGCCACATCATCATCACACTCGCGAAGACCTCATCCTAAGCATTTCTATCCACTATGATGTTCTGTCTTCAGTATGGCTCTAATAGGTTTCAGAGTTCTCTTGAGAGGGTCGAGAATCAGCCCAAAAATCTCCAGGGTGACGATTCCGAGAAGGTTCTCGTCCTCCTCTTCTCCGAGCACAACTGGTGTATGTCGTTCGCCGTATCCGGGTAGTTCGATGATTGCTTCGGAGACCTTCCTTGTGATGGTTGTGCCGTCGGCTAGAATGAGGTCTATTTCACCAAGCGGCTCTAGTCCTAGTATTGTCCAGACATCCTTTTTCAACACGGTATAGGTTGCTCCGGAGTCTACAAGAAGTCTCAACACGACACTTTTGCCACCCTTCTTAACCACCGCATCGACATAAACAAGACCCAAACACTTAGCACCAACTAATAGGGCAGATTCGGACAAATATATCTATCCATCTGTGATGGATATGCGGTGTATTTGCTTTTTTGTTAGCTGGTTGTTAGTGGGTAGGGTGTTGCTTTTTTGTCTTTGAAGAGGTGGTTTATGAGTGATGCTGCGGCGAGGAAGTCGAGTGCTATCATCGAGAGTATCATGGCCGCTCCTGCTTCGTGGTGGAGCTGGAGGCTGAATATGACAGGCGGGGCTACATATAGTGGCTCTGTTACAAGTGTGAGGTAGAAGCCGTACCATCCCATTACTTTGCCGAAGGCGATGGCGAGTGCTTCGCGCCAGGGCTTGTTGAAGTCTTTTGCGGCGAAGTAGATGAGAACACCTACGATGAAGTAGGATATTCTTTTGAGCTGGTAGAGGGCTGGGTTGTTGAGGTCGGCTGGGCATACTCCGTATCCGAAGAATGAGTTGGCGGGTAGATGCCAGTAGAAAATGAGGGCCGCTGCTGCGCTGAAGCCGATGTAGCGGCTCCATGGTTTGCCGAAGTTGGTGTACAGACGCTTAGATATGAGATAGGCTGTTGAGTAGCCGACCGCTGCGATGAAGGTGGGCCAGACATCCATGTAGAAGAGCAGGTTGGTGAGCTCGAGGCCTCTCACCAACGGGTAGTGGAAAAGGGATATGTAGGCGAAGGCTGCGATAATCGTGGCCGCGGCTGCTCCACGGATGTCCAACTCTAGGAATGGTTTATTTGGCTCGTTATTTAACTCCGTGTCTTTAACCAAGAATCTTATGCAGAGGCTTCTTCTGCTTTTTTCCGCAGAGCCTCAGCCATCTCCTGCTTCTTCTTCCTAATCTCTTGCCTCAGTTGCTCAAACTCTTTCCTAACCTGTTCCTCCAACTGTCTCCACCTCTTTTCTTCTCTCGAGGATACGTTTCACATGCTTGAGCTTGACAAAGTCTTCTCTCTCACGTTCTTCGAGGCTTGCGCTGATGAATTTTATCGCTTCCTGGTATCTTGGGATAATGAGGTGTTCGAGGGCGTTTAGTAGGCGCTGTGTCTTCTTCAGCTCCTCGGCGAGGCGGAATATGGTGTTCTCTATCTCGGCCACTTTGCAGAGGGTGGCTATGATTTCTCTGAAGTTTCTGACTGCTTCGTCGAATGATGAGGCGGTGTCGAGCAGGCCGTAGTTGAGGGGGATTTTCGTGCTCGCTATCTCGAGGGTCGGTATCCTTATGCCGAGGATGGTTTTCTCGCTCACCTTAACCTCTATGGATGGCGGCGTAGTGGCGGCGATTGCCTCCACCTTGACAGAACCCATCTCCGCATAGGCTTTGAAGAGAGACATGTAGGCCCGTCGAAGAGGCTGCTCCATCTTCTCACGCTCCGTCTCCGCCACCTCAACCAAGTCATTCAGCCGCCTCACCAAGACATCCCGCTTATCCTCCAGAATACGGTAAATGCTCTTTGCAACCTGAAGACTACGCCTCGCCCTTATCAGCTCAAGCTTGGTTGGGAGAAACTTTCCACCGAAGCTTACCGACAGAAGCGATGCACCGAAAGCCTATCATAAACACCTCTCTAAAAACCTATCTTCAATAGGTTCTCCACATGAATAAAGCAGGCCCGGTAGGAAGCCTCACAGCGTTATTATGGGCTCGCCGCTGGAATATCGACGGCGAAAAGAGCCGAAGAGATGGGTGCGACGAGCGACAATGCATCGCGGTAAAAATCATTTTACCTTGTCTGTAGAGCGTTGTTTATCTCTCTTGATATTTCCTCTGCAATGGCTGCTATGAGGTTTGTTCTTGCGTTCATTATCTCTATTCCTATTAGATGCCCTTCTTTATCATATTCCAGTCTAACGTCCTCATTCTCCTCTCTGCTATCGTAGATTTCCCCGTCTCTCAAAACCATGTAAATAATATCTGCTTCCGGGTCGTAGGTTACCTTCATTCCTCTCTTACACCTACCTTTATCCATCTTCCTTTTTTAACCTTTCTATCAACCTCCTCTTTGAATTCTTTACAGGGATACGCTGTAGCGATATAATAACTGTCATTCTCGGGTCTGTAAACAACCACCATAGGAATCTTCTCATCGTGAAAATCTACATTTCTGATAGCTACGTAAAGCCTTGTAACGACATCGAAATAAATCTGCTCAGGGCTATTTAACACCTGATTGATAAGTTCCATCTTCAAGCCTCTAAGCTCAATCTTCTCTCTCGCATGTCTAGAAAGTATTAAATTCAACAACCATCACATAGAACAATACACCATAAAAACAAATTTAAACAATGTCCAACCCCAATACAAATATGTCTGTGCCTCCATCATGATGATTCTGATGCTATGTGGATTTTGCTTCATTCTAGGCATCGCTCTGAACATGCTATTAGGAGTCCACCAATACCCATACTACTGTCATGTTTTCCTCCCCTACAACGAAGAGCTTATAGCGAGAATGCAATCACTTTACGGGGCTTACAAGCCAACATCCTAGGGCCCTTCCTCGTGAGTAGGTGATTGGGCAAACTGGATACAGTTATATATGATTGGGATTTTCTATGGCTTGATGTCGACTGCTACGGCGCTCAATAAATACCGTAATTTCAGCGAGTGGTTTGACAAGCTTTTGCTCGAGGCGCGGATTTTGGATGACCGTTTTCCTGTTAAGGGTTTCTCTGTCTATCTGGAGAACGGGGCATATATTCTGAGACGTGTGCGTGAGATGCTGGAGAAGGAGCTTCGGGAAACGGGTCATAAGGAGATGATTTTCCCGCTGGTGACCACGGAGGAGCTTCTCGGCAAGGAGGCTCAGCACATCAAAGGCTTCAGCACAGAGGTGTTTGTGATAGAGTCTGCCGGAGGTAAACCTCTTGACGTTAAGCTGATTGTTCGGCCGACGAGCGAGACCATCATGTATCCAATGTTCAAGCTCTGGATAAGGAGTCACGCAGACCTTCCTCTCCTCGTCCATCAGAGCAACATGGTTTATAGGCATGAGACCAAGGCGACGAGGCCTCTCCTACGTGTGCGGGAGATTCCGTGGAATGAGGCGCATACTGTTCACGCTACGGCTGCGGAGGCCGAGCAACAGGTTAAGAAAGCTGTGGAAATTTATCGCAAGGTGTTGGACCAGCTTGGGCTCGCTTACCTGGTGTTGAAGAGACCTGATTTCGACAAGTTCCCTGGCGCAAGATACTCGATAGCTTTTGATGCATGGAATCCGGATGGCAGAGTTAACCAGGTCGCAACCGTCCACAACCTTGGGAAAAATTTCTCGAAAGTGTTTGAGATAGAGTTTGAGACACGGGACGGTAAGCGTGAGAATCCTCATCAGCTCTGCTATGGGTTTGGCTACAGCAGGGTTTTGGCTGCGTTGATAAGCCAGCACGGAGATGACAGAGGTCTTGTGCTTCCTCCTGTTGTGGCCCCTCTTCACGTAGTGATTGTCCCCATAGTCTTCAAGGGTCAGGAAGAGTCCATTAAACAATTCTGCTACGGTGTCGCTGAGAGGCTTCAGAAGTTTGCTGTGAAGGTTGATGACAGAGAGGATGTGACTCCGGGTGAGAAGTTTTACTACTGGGAGAAATTGGGTGTGCCTGTGAGGCTTGAGATTGGGCCTCGTGAGGTGGCTGAGAACAGGGCTACTTTGTTTAGGCGGGATACGTTGGAGAAACAGGTTGTCGCCGTCGAGGAGATTGAGAAGGCTGTGGAAACAGTGTTGACAAGTATTGGGCAGAGCCTCGCGGAGCGGAGCTGGCGCATCATGCGTCAGATGGTTGTGGAGATATCATCCATAGATGAGGTGAAGAAAGTTATTTCCGAGAGAAGAATAGCCAAGTTTGACTGGTGCGGCTCGGTGGAGTGTGCTGAGCAGCTGAAAGCAGCGGCGGGGGGAGAGTTGAGGGGAAGCAGGTTTGACGAGCTCGAGGTGCCCAGCGGCCCCTGCATAGTATGCGGAAAAAACGCGGCTGAAGTGGTTTACTTCGCTAGGGCATACTGAAGACGTAGTTGTCGAGTGCTCTTAGCCGTTTGGCCGGGTCGGGGTGTGTGCTGAAGAGCTCTGCCAAGGTGCTGGGTTTACGGTTCTTCACTTCTTCTACGACTCTATCTATGTCGCCGAAAGCCTGTAGCTTGACGTCGGGGTCAGCTATGAAGAATGCCTTGAACTGCTCCACGTGGGCCACCTCTTCCCTTCTCATCCTACCCGCAAGCATCATGATTCTGACGAGTGCACGTTGAAGGTTTCGGGCGCCGTTGGACACGGTTTTTGCGGCGAAGTAGTCGGCGTAGTATTCGCGGAGCCTGCTCATGTAGAAGACGAATATGTTGAAGATGAAGCTGAAAACCATCAAGACGATTCCGATGAGGAATGTATAGGCTCCTCCTTCTCGGCGGCCGCCGTAGGCCCCTGAAACAAACAGGGTGTAGCCGAGGTAGTAGATGATGGCTGGTATGATGCTTATCGCCATCATGAAGGCTACGTCGCGGTGTTTGATGTGGCCCAGCTCGTGGCCGATGACAGCCTCAACCTCTTCCCGTGGAAGGCTTTCGACGAGTCGTCGGGTGACGGCTACCATGGGTCCTGTGAGGGGGCTGCCGTATGCGAATGCGTTGGGGATGTCTATTTCAGCGACATAGGTTTTCGGCGGCTTCTCCATCCCCGCGGCTATGCTTAAGCGGTTGACAGCCTCCTCAACCCAGCCAAGCCCAGCCTCCGCCGCCGGCCGGGTCCTGTAAACCGCTCCGATTATGTAGGGCCCTATGAGCCACTGGAAAACATGGAAGGCGACGACAAACCCTATGATGGTGTAGAAGTTGAGAAGCGGTATGCGGAGAAACGTCAACACAGCCACGAAGAGAAGCGAGGCCACTCCCGTTATCAACGCCCACGTACCAACCATGGCGAGACGGAGCTTGACGAGAGATAGCCTTGCCCTCTCCTGTGCAGTGGTCAAAAAACCTCACCTATAACGCCGGTTGACCCGGCATCTAATAAACCATATCCCTTATCTCAGAGGAATTGCTCAGGTTTTCTCTCCTCGCGGGCCCTTACCTTGAGAACACCGTAGTGGATGGCGCAGCTGATGCAGAGGTTTTTGACGACGATGTTTTCGGCTAGATAAGCTCCTGCCTGTTTTAGCTCACGGGCCAGGTCCCCCCGGACAAGAGAAACACGCCGCGTCACACGCTGCACCTTGCTCCTCGGCACATATGCTCCGCAGTTGTCACACTGAACAGTAGGCTCTTTCCCCTTAGCGCCTTTCGACCTTCCACGGCTCTTACGCTTGAACGGCATATCCACGTAACAGCATAAGCAGCCTACATATAAGTTAGCAGGCTAAACAAGACCCTGTCCCGGTATGCTCTTAAATATGTTGAAGTGGATGGGGTTATTGTGAACAGGAAGGTTTTGGTGGCCGACGCGATTGACAGGTCGGCGGTTGATTTGCTGGAGAAAGCGGGTTTTAGGGTGGATTTGCGTCCTGGGATTTCGGCGGAGGAGCTTGAATCTGTGATAGGCGGCTATGATGTGTTGCTTGTCCGGGGTAGGACAAAGGTGACGGCCAAGGTTATTGAACGCGGTGTGCCTGTGTTGAAGGTTGTTGGCCGGGCTGGAGTGGGGCTTGACAACGTCGACCTCGAGGCTGCGGCGCGGCATGGTGTCAAGGTGCTGAACACGCCCGAGTCCTCGACCGAGAGCGTGGCGGAGCTTGTCATCGGGTTGATGATAGCCGTGGCCCGTAAAATTGCTTGGTGTGATAGACAGGTTCGCGGGGGTAGGTGGCCGAAGTCTGAGGCCATGGGTGTCGAGCTGGCTGGGAAGACTCTTGGCGTGGTGGGCTATGGACGGATTGGGCGGCGAGTGGCTGAGATAGCATACGCCATGGGAATGAAGATTGTAGCCTACGATGTCATACCGATACCCGAGGAGGTTCTTGCAAAAGCAGGGGCCAAGCTCACCAGCCTCGAGGAAGTGCTGCGGACAGCAGACATCATAACACTGCACGTCCCTCTCACACCCGAGACAAGACACTTAATCAACGCCAGTAAACTGGAGATGATGAAGCCGGGGGCGATAATCATAAACGCCTCGCGGGGAGAGGTCATAGATGAAGAGGCTCTCTACACCGCTCTAAAAAACGGTAGAATAGCTGGCGCGGGACTCGATGTTTTCGAGAAAGAACCGCCCACGGGAAGCAAACTTCTCGAGCTCGACAACGTCGTGCTAACTCCTCACATAGGGGCGCAAACTCTGGAGGCTCAGGAAGCCGCTGCGACGATGCTGGCGAAAAAGGTCATCGAAGCGTTTGCTTCAACGAGCTCTTGACAAGCTTGAGCAGCTTCTCGGGATAAAAAGCAGCCAAATCCTCCCTGTAAAAAACCATAACTTTTTCATCATATCTCCTGTCCAGCTCAGCGCCGGGGCCCAGCTCCACCCAAACCCCCTCTGAGAGAAATTCAGTAAATTTTTCCACGGCGTCGCTGCTGCGGAGAATTTCGAGAGGACAGTTTATGTACATTGGTCTTCGGTCGATGAGGTGGCGGGTAGACTTGGGGGGAAGCCTGTAACCCTGTTTAACGATTGAGACGACTTCCTCTTTCTTCAAGGGCCTCAGCAAGTATCCGAAGACATGTTTACCTTGTTTGACAAGCTCTTCAACGTCGCTGTCCCTGACATAAGCTATGCCGAGGTGCTGTAGGCTTTGGTCTATGATGGAGAGTTTTTCGTAAACCTGCTTGGTCGACAGTTCTCCACTATGCTTAACCTGTAGCACATGGCCATCGCTCCAAATGAAACGTGCATCATAGCTTGCCATGGACTCCGTGAAGCCTAGTCGACCAAATAATCCTCGAAGCTCATCTTTGGATATGTTTTTTGATGCAGCCCGTCCCCATCCGGCGAGGACAACCCGTGGCGACATGTAGTCGACTGTGTAGACAGGGATTTTTCCAAGGCCAAGCCTTATAGCCGCCTCAACCCTATGTGTGCCGTCAACGACCAGCCCTGTCTCCGCGTCCACTATCACAGGGTCTATGAAGCGTTCTTTTTGAGCGATGTCCTCGGCTATGCGGGCCACTGCTTGTGGAATGGATTGCTCATGTGGGTGAAGGTTTTCGGTGTCGGCTAGGGTTATTGTCCAAGGTTTTAGCTTCAACCCAGTTCAGCCATCTCTTCTCTCAGATGCCATGGAAGCTCTGCGTAAACGTCTTCAAAGATAACACGTGGGTTGAGCGGCGGCGTTTTCTCCGCTTCCTCGGTGGCGCGGCGCAGCTCTTCCCTGAAGTTCTCCACAATCTTCTGCTCCTCCTCGTTAGACCACAATCCGTTGCGGGTAAGGTAAATCCGCAGCCGCTTCAACGGGTCAAGGGCTCTCATCTTTTCAACCTCCTCTTCGGAGCGGTACTTCGAGGGGTCGTCGGCGGTTGTATGAGGCCCCATCCTATATGTGACAGCCTCTATCAGAGCAGCTCCCCCGCCTTCACGGGCCTTCTCCACAAACTTTTTGCAGATAGTGTAGACTGCTAGGACATCGTTCCCGTCAACCCGTATACCCGGGACTCCATAGGCCTTGGCCTTTACCGCTATGTTGGGTGCAGCTGTCTGTATCTTGAAGGGTGTTGAGATGGCCCATTGGTTGTTTTGGACAAAGAAGATAACCGGCGGCTTGAAGACACCTGCCCAGTTTATCGCTTCGTGGAAATCGCCCTTGGAGGTGGCGCCGTCGCCCAAGTAAACCAGAAACACCTCCTTCTCGCCGCGTTTTTTCGCCGCCATGGCCATGCCAACCGCCACTGGACACATCAGAGAAACCGCTCCCGCGCCCACGACAATCCTGTAACGTTTGTCTCCGTACAACGTGATTTCATGGCCCTTCATGTGGTCGAGGCTCGTGGCAAACATCCTATGAATCAACGTGGTGAGAGGAGCTCCTCTGAGAAGACCCACGGTAAGCTCACGGTAGGTTGGAAACGTCCAGTCAACGTCGCTCAAGCTGTGAACGCTTCCGACAACTGAAGCCTCCTGTCCCTCGACAGGCGCATAGCGAGATGCTTTTCCGAGAGGATGAATTTTGAGCATCCACTGGTCAAACGTTCTCAAAACCACCATGTCATGCATCATCTTACGCATCGTCTCGTTGGAGAGGCCCGGGTCAGGCTCTCCGACGACCTCCCCCTCAGGGCTCAAAACCCTGTAAAGCCCTAACTCCGCCTCACTGTCTCCAGACATTCGAGAAGCTCCTCATCAGACAAAGCCCTCTTCTTAGCGATGGATATCTCTTTTACTTTCTGGAGAAGGGCCTGAACCTCTTCGGGCGACGCCTTTACACCGAGTTTCTCGAGCTTCCACTCGATAGAGTGTTTCCCGCTCTTTTTGCCGACGAGGACATCATGCCTGTTTCCGACAAGCTCTGGTAGAAAGGCTTCGGAGCCGAGGTGATACTTTACCCAGCCTGCGACAGATATGCCGGATTCTCTCGTGAACACTCTCTCTCCGACGACGGGTTTGTTGGCGGCGAGTCTGAAACCTGTCAACTTCTCCACAAGCCGAGAGACTTCGACAAGCTTTTCGAGACGGAGGCCGAGGCGTCTGCCGTAGAGTAGCTCAAGGCTTAGAACAACTTCCTCAAGAGCCGCGTTGCCAGCTCTCTCACCAATCCCGTTAACAGATACATGCACCACGCTCGCTCCCGCGGACAACCCGGCGATGCTCACCGCAGTCCCCATGCCGAAGTCATTGTGGCAGTGAACCTCGACAGGCACCTTCACCGTCCTCACAATCTCCCCCACAAGATACCTGAACCCCTCGGGAGAAGCGCAGCCAAATGTGTCAACCACCGCGACAGCGTCGGGCTTAGCCTCGGTCACAACCCTCGAGTAGATGTGTTTGAGAAAGTTGATGTCAGCTCTTGTACCGTCAACACCGAAGAAAACAGTGTACAGCCCATGGTCCTTTGCATACTGCACATGCGTCACCGCCTTCTCCACAACGTCTTCAGGCCGCCACCCGAACTGCATCAGCTTCGGAACCCCGACAGGCCCCTCGGTAACTATTCCTGAGACATCTGCTTTGAGGGCTGCGTCGATGTCTTCTTTCACGAGTCGGGCGAACCCGAAGACTCTCGCTCTAAGGCCCTCGTTGGCAATCATCTTCACTGCGTTAAAGTCCTCCTCGGAGACAACGGGCATCCCAGCCTCAAGCCTGTGCACACCCAGTTCATCCAATGCCTTCGCTATCTCCAGCTTCTCAGAAGCCTTCAGCACAACGCCGGGCGTCTGCTCCCCATCCCTCAACGTAACATCATAAATCTCAATCTTCTCGGGAAAGTTGAATTGGCTAACAACCTGTGGAGAGAAGTTGTATGGGCTGACCCAGTGTTTTTCTCCACGCCAAGACTCTGACGACATTTTACTCAGCCACGACAGGATTACGCATCACGCCGAGGCTCTCAATCTCAGACTCGACCAAGTCACCTGGCTTGAGATAATATTTCTCCGGGTTTTCTCTGAATGCGGCCACTCCGGATATTGTTCCCGTGGTGATGATGTCGCCTGGTTCAAGCATTACCCATGAATAATGCTCGATAATCTCCTGCAGCGTGACCGAGAGCCTGTTGGTGTTCCCCGACTGCCGCACCTCGCCGTTAACCCGCAGCTCCATCTTCAGGTTATGGGGGTTGCTTACCTCGTCCTTTGTCACGAGATAGGGGCCTAGTGGAGCAAATGTGTCAAGGTTTTTTCCGAAGTTCAGCAACCCATTCTTCATCTCCTGCCGCTGAATATCACGCGCGGTTATGTCGTTAAACACCATGAATCCGGCTACATAGTCGAACGCCCTCTCCTTCGTGATATATTTGCCACGCTTCCCAATCACAATCGCCATCTCGAGCTCGTAGTCGAGCTCCTTGGTGTACTTGGGATACACTATGTTGTCGTATGGCCCTATGACGGCTGTGGGACTCTTCAGGAAAGATATCCACTGAGGAATCGGAAACTCCCACTTTGCTTTCTCAGCTTCTTTCGCGTGTTCGCGGAAGTTTCCTGCGGTGTGTATAATTTTGCCCGGCCGCGGTATGGGTGCATATAGGTGTACTTTGCTAAGCTCATACACAAGGCCTTCTCCATAGGACATGTTGATGAAGGACCTTGCCTTGAACAAAACTCTCTCAGCGGCCTCAAAAGCTCTCCGGCCTCTACGCAGGAAAGAAATCATGTTCGATGGCAGAAGAGCATTTGCCAAAACATCCGGGTCCTCTTCGCCCTCCTCACTTAACAACACGGTGTAGGCCATGTTTCCGTCAATCACGTATTCGCCGTACACAATGCCGAGACGTGGTTCGCGACGATGGGGATGTTGGAAAGTAACCAGCTTCATAACGGATATCTGGTTTGCTGCGTAGTATTATAGCTTTGGTTTGTGTTTTGTTGTGTTGTAAACATTTTTTAGAACGGCGGCTCCTCAGCCTTGATGTGAATTCAGCCCGCTTCTTCAACAAGCCCGCTGAAACTATGAGCAGGAAAGATATCGAGGAGAACCGTGATAAAATGCTCCGGTGGACTGTTCGCCACGCTTACAGAAACAACCCCTTTTACCGGAGGAAACTTGATGAGGCTAAGGTCAGCCCAGACGACGTTAAATCAGTGGATGACTTGGTGAAGCTGCCTTTCACAACCAAAGACGAGCTACGTTCACTTTATCCATACGGAACTCTCGCGGTGCCGCGGAGCGAGGTTCTCGAGGTTCACGCCACCTCGGGGACAACAGGTGTGCCGACTCTCGGGTTCTACACAAAAAACGACATAGAGGTCTGGGCTGAGGTCTCGGCCCGCAGCCTAGCCATGTCCGGGCTTACTAAGGAAGATGTTTTCCAGATTACACCCAGCTTTGGAATGTTTACCGGCGGGTTCGGGTTCTACTACGGCGCACGCAGGATAGGCGCCATGATTGTCCCTACAGGCGCAGGCTTCAGCCGCCGCCAAATCCAGTACATGCTTGACTTTGGAACCACGATGGTCTGCGCGGTTGTTTCATACATTCTTAGGTTGACTGAGACGGCTTTGGAGATGGGTGTGGACCCGGCGAGGGATACATTGGTTAGGAAGGGTGTTTTCGGCTCGGAGATGTGGACTTCAGAGATGAAGAAATGGGTCGCCGAGAAATGGAACATGGATGTGTACGATATCTACGGGTTCACCGAGCTTTGTGGACCAGGTGTAGCGAACGACTGCTTTCTCCACGATGGGCTGCATCTCTGGGAGGACCATTTCCTCGTAGAAGTCATCGACCCCAAGACCGGTGAACCCGTTGGCCCCGAGGAAAAAGGCGAGCTCGTGTTCACTACTTTGACGAAGGAGGCTGCGCCGCTGCTGCGATACCGTTGCAGAGACATCTCATACATTTACGACGCTCGTTCATGTGACTGTGGAAGAACGCATCTCAGGCTTGGATACATAAGGGGCAGGGTTGATGACATGATAAAGGTTTCAGGGGTTGCTGTATGGCCCAGCGCCGTCGAGGCAGTGCTGCTCAGACACCGTGAACTCGGCCCCGAATATCAGATAATTATCTGGAGGGAGAAGGGTCTTGATAAAATGAAAGTCGTCGCCGAGCTGGCCCATGAATTGAAGGGTGATGAGGCTGAAGCCCTCCGCAACAAGTTGGAGAGCGAACTACATGAGACGCTGCTGACAAGCGTGCAGGTGGAGCTCGCAGAACCACTCTCACTACCTCGTCAAGAGGTAGGCAAAGCCAAACGCGTCATCGATAAACGGGCTGAATAAAATTGGTCAGAGTAATTTCTCGAAGCGAGCTCGAGAACTGGCTTGACATGAAAACCTCTGTGGAAATCGTTGAAGATTTTTTCAGGGATTATGGTGATGAGAAGTATGTTGCTCCGCCGCGGATGGTTACAGCGATTGAGGAGCGTGAAGCTGTCTACCTCAACATGCCGGCCGCGAGCCTCCACGTCGGAGGATACGCGGTGAAGCTGATAAACGAGTACAGGAAAAACCCTGTTCTACACGGCATGGAGGCGGCTCATGGTGTTGTGCTGTTCTTCGACATAGAAACAGGCGTGCTTAAAGGTGTTTTGGACGCTGTGGCACTCACTTCGCTGAGAACAGGGGCTATTGGTGGGGTGGGTGCAAAATATCTCGCGCCAGTCGACAGCAGGTCCGCGGCTTTGATTGGAAGCGGGAGAACAGCTTGGACACAGTTAACCGCCCTCCACACCGTACGCAACATCGAGCGTGTCAAAATCTACAGCCCAACAAAGGCCAACAGAGAGAAGCTTGCAGAAAAAGCTTCGAAAACGCTTGGAATAGATGCAAAAGCTGTTGACAGCCCACGTGAAGCCGTGGAAAACGCTGACGTAGTGTTAACGGCTACGAACTCGGCTGAACCGGTTTTATCGGGTGAGTGGCTTGCGGAAAACGTGCATGTGACGAGCATAGGTGCTCTTCCTACGCGTAGAGAACTTGACCTTGAGACTTTTCGACGCGCAGAGTTGATAGCAGCCGACCTCAAGAAATCCGTGCTAAGGGAAGCGGGTGACATCATGGCGGCTGTGGAGAAGGGCATCGTGGACCCGGCGAAGGTTCTTGAGCTGCATGAAGTTGTTAAACAAAATTTGACAAGGCCCCGTAACGTTCATGTATCTTTGCTCAAATCCGTTGGGTTTGCGGCTCTCGACCTCTACTTCACTTCGCGTGTCTTGCGCATGGCTGAGAAGATGGATGTGGGCCGGGTTGTGGAGCTTTAGTAGGACCGCGGCAAGCCGAGGCCTTTCTCTGCTATGAATGCGAGGGCCAGCTCCTGCGTAATCGGCCCTGACCTGAGCAAGTAGATGTCTCTAAGCACACGCTCCAGCCCCGACTCCCTAAGGTAGCCGTATCCGCCGAGAACCTGAACAGCCTGCCCAACAGCCTTAAACACCACCTCAGAGGCGAAGTACTTTGCCAAGCACGCGGCCACGCTCGCATCCTCACCTCTGTCAAATTTCGCAGCCGCGTCTAGTGTAAGAAGCCTTGCAGCCTCTGTTTCTGTGTAGAGAGATGCGAGTGGGAACTGTATGCCCTGATAAGCTCCTATCGGTTTTCCGAAGACTTTGCGCTCTTGGGCGTATGAGGTGGCTGTTTTGATGGCGAAGAGCGCTGAGCCAACGGCGACAGCTGCGTAAACTATGCGGTCCGGGTTAAGGGCGTGTGCAAGAGCTTTCCATCCATTGTCCAGCTCCCCCACAACATCCTCTTCATCAACCTCCACATTTTCAAGCCTCATCACACCTGTCCTGAAATAGTTGGTGCCCATCTTCGGGAGCTCCGAGAAGCTAAGCCCAGCGCTCTTCATGTCGAGAACAAACAACGTAAGCCCCAGGCTCTTCTTCGCAGCACGCTCAACAGGTGTGGTTCTAGCGGCGAGAAGCATGTGAGTAGCTCTGTCAAAGTTGTTGACATACATCTTCTCACCATTTATCACATATTTTCCACCCTGTTTGACCGCGGTTGTCTTTATCGAGAGCACATCCGAGCCCGACTCCCTCTCCGTTATCGAGAGACCCATGATGTATTCGCCTATGGCGAGGCGTGGGAGAAATTTTTGTCGCTGTTTCTCGGTTCCTGACTTGTTTATCACGAGCGAGGACATGTTGTTGCTGAGAAGTGGGTAAACAGCTGTTCCGCAGCCATACATAGTGAGGTAAATCACGGCCTCGACGAGGTCGCCGACAGTTTTACCCAATCCACCATAGGTTGCTGGAATAAGGAAACCGGGCAATCGACGTCTTCCACACTCTCGCCAAAACTCCTCGGGAAACAGGCCTGAGTCACTCATCTTCTCCCAGTAGCTCAGCGGAAAAAGGGATGGCAGGTCTAGAACCTCTTTCACATAGCAGAGTACCAACGCCCTTGTTTTAGGGTTGTCGGGGATGGAAATCTCTAAAACCCAGATTATTCAAAAACCTCGGGAAAAATGACAAAAAGGTTACCGCTGCTTTTCTTCGGCCATTTAGCTAACGACACTCTCTACACAAGCTTACCTCCGTTGCTTCCGCTACTGGCGGCGCAGCAGACATCATCTGCAGCCACACTAGCTTTGATTCCTACTGTCTACTTGATGACAGCATCATTCCTCCAAATAGCGGTGGGGCTTTTCTTTGACAGGAAGCCTAAAACCATCTTGATGCCTCTCGGACTTTTTTTGGGAGGTGTCGCGGTCTCAGCCATCGGGTTTGTTGAAAGCTATTCCTTGATGTTGTTGCTCGGGTTTCTCGGCGGAGTCGGTTCAGCCTTGTTCCATCCTCCGGCAACCTCCTTGGCCTCAGTTTCAGAGAAAAGGGCTTCGTCGGTATCCTTCTTCATGTCGGGTGGGGACGTCGGGTTGGCGGTCGGCTCCTTCCACGCTACAACAGCTTACGCCGTCATGGGGGTTCGAGGCACTTGGCTCCTCATTTTACTACCCGCTTTGGCAGCAAGCATGCTCTTGGTAGGGGTGAGGCAACCTCTTGAAGCACATGTTCAAAACTCTGTTAGGCCGGATGTAAAGAAGCTCGGCTTCGCGTTAGCCACAGCTATTTTCCGCGCAGTGGCCGCGTTATCATTCGTCACTTTTCTCCCTCTCTATCTCACGGAGCGTGGTCTAAGTTTCTCTATTGCTGGAACGGTGTTGACGGTCATGATACTCGCGGGTGCTGGCGGTATGTTGTCAGCCGGATATGTTGCCGAGAAAATTGGTAAGAGAAGAGCGGTTTCAATGTTTCTGTTGCTGACCGGTCTCTGGATACCCGTCGCCGTCCTTACTCCCCCGCAGCTATCATATCTCTCATACGGTGTCCTAGGGTTCCTCATATTCGCCGTCCACCCCATACTGGTCGCATACTCCCATGACCTTTTACCCCAAAACCTAGGAGCAGCCTCGGCCCTGATGTATGGGCTGACCTTCGGATTAGGCCACTTAATTGTACCCTTCGTCGGCGTCGCCGTCGATGTCTATGGATACCAGAGTGTTCTGCTCAGCCTAGCTTTCATGCCTTTCATCGCTGCTCTCTTGTTTCAGTGGGCACCAGCCGCCGCAAAGACCCGCACCATATATTAGGAGCCAAATTGAATACGTTTTGTGGAGAGCGACTTTGTCAATGTTCTCCATAAGCTGTTAAATGGTCTTAGGACAGGGGCCCATGTAAAGATAGTTCCAGTGGAGGGCAAGAGGATACTTAGGATTTTTTGGCTGAATGTTGTGCATGAGCCTATGGTTTTCCGGGCGATTGCCAAGCTTGTCAAAATGCATGCTGAGAAGATGGGGTATGATGCGGATGCTGTGGCCTCTGTTGAGACTTCGGGCGCCAAATATGGCTTGGCTTTGGCCAACGAGCTTGGGAAACCGTACTTCTCAATTCACAAGGCGAGAAAACTAATTTTTCAGCAGCCGGTTGCGGCGGAAGGTTTCTCAGTCACGGAAAGTAAACCCGTGACGCTTCACTTGGACAAGGCGGTTGCATCCCGGTTTCGCAACGTGTTTCTCATAGACGATGTGAGACGGACCTCTTCGACGATAAACACGGCCGCCGCCCTTCTAAATGAATGCGGAGTCCATGTCACGGCATGCTATGTCATAATCGACTTGGCGTTTGCAGGGCATCCCAGACCTGATATGATTCCACGTGATAGGTATCATCCGCTTTTCGTGATAAGCTCCGTGGACGATGAAGGCAGGTGTGTTGTGGACGAGGGCCTTGTTCCAGAGTTTCTGTAGCGTCTGAGCCGCATCACAGCGGTTGACAGCAGAACCAGCAGCACTAAGGCGGTGAGCGCTCCCAGCACAGGCGTGAGAATGTTCGGCTCCTCTAGAATGAGTGTTATTCGTGTTGGAGCAGTGACGCGAAGTGTTGTGCCGCTATGTTCTACACCTTTCTCGTCGACATAGCCTCTCAAACTAAGTTTCAACCCTTTGGCTCCTAGCAGTGAGTTGATGTCCAGTGTGTCTCCTTCCCGTGCCCAGGCTGTGTCAATCATCGTTCCGTTGGGATATAGAACATCAACCCTATGATATGCATCGAGAATGAAACGTGCTTTCTCATGTGTACCGTTTACGATGAAGTGGCTGGGGGTGGTGGTGTATCGGGTGTATGGTGTTGAGGGGAGCTGGAGAGAGATGTTGGCTTGTCTGTTTCTCAAGAGCACTAGGCTGGTTACGCTCGGTGTAGAGATGTTGGCGACTGCCTTGTTGTCGAGTAGAATCGTCGGCCGAGCTTCTGCAACCGGGCCATCCACCTCGGCTAGAAGTACATAGGCTATGTCTGCGTTTAGCTTGCCATGCCCCCATGTGTTCGACACCGTGTCACCTGTGTAGCTATCCCGTCTCGCAGTGTTTCTGATAATTTCGAAAACTTCTTCTGGTGATAGGGTTGGGGCGAGTTGGAGGATGAGCGCAGCCACGCCAGCTGCATGTGGTGCGGCCATGCTGGTGCCTCTGCTCACCGCTGTGTCTTCGCTGGGGCTGAATGCTTGACGTGATGCATCTCTTGAACGGGCTGCGAACACTACGCCTCCGGGTGCGGTGATGTCGGGTTTGGTTCTGCCGTCTGTGGTGGGGCCGCGTCCGCTGTAGAACTCGATGTCTCCGACTGTGCCTCCCACGCTCCATGTCTGTCCTCCCGCTGTCCAAGTTCTTCTAGTGTTATAGGCCCCGACTGTCAAGACCTTCTTGGCTGTGCCCGGAATAGTTACCGTGAAGGATGATGTGATGTCATAGTCCTCTGAGGGGAGGAAGGCTTCCGACTCTTGGCTACATGTGTCTGACTCGAGCCATGCATGCATTTTCCCGTCGAATACTTGGCGCGGTGTTATAGAAAGCCTCCAAACACCTGTCTCGAGAGGATTGGCTTTGATGCTGATGGCGATTTCCTGAAGAGGCCCTGTTCTCTGTGTGCTTGTTTCGAGCGTGATTTCTCTGAAGGTTTTGGAGCCGTTTAGCGGCAGCTCCACCCTGTTCAGCGACGGTGATGTAAGAGCTAGCTCCATAACGTTTCCGGAGTGGGTTACGAGGGAAAGGGCGGCCTCTGTTGTCTGCTCAGGAATAGTCATCCGTAGTGTGAGCTGGATGCCTTGCGTGAGTGTTGCTTCGACGTGTCGGGAGTCGTTGGCCGAGTTTCCTGCTGCGACGACGAAGACGACTCCATCCTCCTCGGCCCATTTGTCTAGCGCTTTTTCAAGGGGTGTGCTGCCGTCATGTGCACCGATGTCTGTTCCGAGACTCAGGACGACGACAAGCCTTCTACCCAGTTGCTTTGCCTTATCAACCGCATAGGCTATGCCGTCAAGCAGCCCCGTTTCGCCGAAGAACCACCGCGTCCCACCACACGCAGGGCCTCCGGTCTTTACCACAACCAGTTCCGCGCCAGAGGCAACACCTCTCAGCACCCACTCGCCGTAAACTCCTCCAGCCGCAATCGAGGCCACCACCGTTCCATGGCCCACCGTGTCGCGCTGAGGACAAGTGCCTGATAAAATCTCTTGTCTATCGCATTCGTAGCCGTATCCGAAGCCTTGCGGCGGCTTCCCCTCGACCGTCTGGTCCCAGATAGCAACAATCCTCGTGCCATTAGCTGTTCTGAAGGCTGGATGACGGTAATCCACCCCCGTGTCCACAACAGCTATCAAGACACCGCGGCCATCAACAGCCGCCGCATTCAAGCCCGAGACATTCAAAAGCCTGTCAACACCTATGTCAACCAAGCTTACATCAAGAAGCGGATAATATCTCCGCTGAATGTAGCCGTCGAAACCCAGCTCGGCGAACATTTCCCCAACCATGGATGAGGAATCGCTCTTTTCAGCCGGCGGACGCTGCACCAACTCCTCTACAACACCGCCGTGAACTGAGGAAATAGTCAGCAGTAGCGCGAAAATTAGAAACGTTGCAGCCCGTCCGGCGGACACGTTCAAAAGTTCAATTGAGATGATTTATAGATGGTGCATATACAAGGATATAAGTGCGCTGCTGCCCGTTCCATGTATGAAGTTTTTGACTGATGATGAAGTGGCTTCTTTGGTTGACCCTGTGAAGGTTGTTGAGGCTGTGGAGCGTGCCTACATCCTTTACAGCACAGGCCGCGTTGTGATGCCTGTCCGCTCACGCGTCGAAAACAGGGAGCATGGAGGAGACATATTGATGATGCCGTGCCTTGTTCCCGATATGGGGATTTTCAGCCTCAAGCTGGTGACAGTCTATCCCCGGAACCTTGAAAAAAGTCTCCCAACAATTAACGCCACAGTCATAGCCTTGGACGCCTCGACGGGGCTGCCTCGGCTCGTCGCAGAGGCCAGGGCCCTCACAGGTCTACGGACAGCGGCCGCAACAACCGTCTCCATCAAACATCTCGCACGCCGTGACTTCACCAGAGTCGGCATAATCGGCACAGGTTATCAGGCGAGGTGGCAGCTTCGAGTTGTCGCGGCAAACTATCCATACACCATCTTCAAGGCCTATGACATCGACTCGAAGCGCTTAAACGAGTTTGTGGCGGAGATGGGTCGCCTGGGTCATGATGTTAAGCCGTCGCCGACTGCGGAGGAGCTTGTGAGATGGAGCGACGTAGTGATAACAGTAACAACCTCTAAGCAGCCGGTAGTGCTCAAGAGCTGGGTGAAAGAAGGCACACACATATCCGCCATAGGAGGCTACACACCCGAGATGGTTGAAATCGAGCCAGCGCTCGTCGCAAACTCGAAGCTCGTGGTTGACTCGCGTGAAGCGGTGCGGGAGGAGGCTGGCGACATCCTCAAGCCTATTGAGCTTGGGCTGATGAGGTTCGAGGACATCTACGCAGAGATAGGGGAAATAGCCGCGGGACTCAAGCCCGGGAGAACAGATGAGCGTGAGATAACTGTTTTCAAGAGCGTGGGCCTCGCCGTCCAAGACGCCGCCACAGCCAAACTCCTCATCGACTACCTTATGACGAGATAGATGCCCAAAATCACCGCGGCTGCTCCAAGATAGGTCACCGGGCCCGCGACCTCAGCAAGCAAAACAGCGGCGAGAAGAGCCGCAACAATCGGCTCCAACAGAGCAAGCGAGGACGCTTGATATGGGTGAAGTCCTCTCAAGCTGGAGAACTGTAGTCCGTGGCCGAGAACAGTGGGGAAAAGCGCGAGAGCGAGGAGGAAAAGCGTCTGCTCCAAGTTAGGCGGGTAGAGGCCTTGGCCCAGTAGGTAAGCCGCCGCCAGGGCCGGTAGAGATGTGAAGAGTAGAAGCGGGCCAAAGACGGCGAAGATGTTCACCTCCTGCCTAACCCTTTTCCCAACAACGAGATAGAGGGCCCAGAAAAAAGCCCCCAACACGGCGTAGACGTTGCCAAGCAACCCTCCACCTGCTCCAGACGATTCGCCCAACGCCATGGTAGCAGAGCCTGCTACAGCGAGAACCAGTCCAACAACGTTGAGGTTTGAGGGCCTGGTCCAGCCGAGGCCCCAGCCTATAGCAAGAGCCATCGCGGGCGTAGTGTTGACGAGAGTGGTTGCGTTGACGACGGAGGTGTTTTGGACACCGAGCACGAAAAAGATGAAGTGAAAGCTCAGGAGAAGACCGAGCAGCGGTATCTCTCCGGGAAAGCTGCGAAAAGCCTTTACAACATCACTCCGGAAGAAAAAAGCAGCCAAGACCGAAAGAAGAAGCCCCGCCACCAATACACGGAAAACAACAATCGTGAAAGCGTCAACACCTGTCAGAAACCTGACAAAGATAGATGCGGTGCCGAAGAAAAAACCCGCGCCAACACCCTGCAAAACATAGAACAGCCTGGGCATGCATCAGGAGATAAAAAGTAGGAAAAAAAGATAGAGTGTTTAGCCTATTGTGTAGACGACGTTCACCGACACCGTAAGAGTAGTTGTCCCAGTCAATATCGGCGGTCCTGAGGATGCTTCGACGGCTCCGCGAGCAGGATAGACGGGCTGCACATCAATTACCGACACGGATTTGACGCCTGTTTTCCTCAGGTTAAGCGGGCGAAGAACCGACTCGGCCTTGGCATCGGCGTCCCCGACAGCCGCTGAAAGAAGCTGTCTATACACAGTGCCATACTGCTCAGGCGAAACCGTGAAATACAGCCCAGATACTTGGTCGGCTCCAGCGTTCACGGCGGTGTCTATCAAGGTTCCTGCGTCGGCGACACGCTTTGTCCTCACCTCTATGCTGTATGTGGCCACGTATCCTATTAGACGCGGGGGCTCCTTGTCAGGGTAAATGTATTCGGGATGGATGCTGACACCTGTTGTCTTTATGTCCTCCGAGCTTATGCCGAGGCCGAGAACCGCTGAAACCACCCTGTTGGCTTTTTCTGAAAGCTTTGCCAAAGCCTCGGAAGATGTGGCAGCCTTCTCCTGCACAACGAAGGTAACAACCAAAGTATCGGGCACCAAAGTGGTTTGAGCCGTGCCAGTCACCGACAACGTCGAAGAAACCAGGCTCTCATCAGCCATGTTGTTCAACATCTGCGGAGTCGAGCCGCTCATCAAAGTCACCGCAGCCAGCGCAACCGCTAAAACCGCAGCCGTCACCGAAACACTAACCAACGCATACGCGCTTTTGTCCATTTTTCCTCAGCCATACATCCAGCCCCGAGATAATAAGTCCAGAAACACGAACACCGCCAACCAATCTTTGAAACAGTTTAAAATTCACCCCATCAAACCCAACCCTTGTTGAAGCTGCAAAAAAGGGTGGAAGACCCGCGTCTTCTGCGTGGAGAAGGCCAATTCATAGATGACCTCATTTTCCCCAAGATGCTTCATCTCGTTTTTGTCCGAAGCCCATATGGACATGCAAAAATAAAATCGATAAACAGCAGTGATGCGCTCAAGAAGGCTGTCGCGGTTATCGACGGTAAAACGGTGGCAAATGAGACTAAGCCGCTGTATACTCTGATTAGGGATGTGCCATATTATGGAATTGCTGTTGGGAAAGCAAGGTTTTTCGGCGAACCCGTTGCCATGGTTGCTGCCGAGACTCTTGGAGATGCTCTCGACGCTTCTGAGGAGGTGTACATCGATTACGAGCCGCTACCACCAATTGTCGACCCTGAGGAGGCGGTGAACTCCTCCAACCTCGTGCATGAAAACCTAGGCTCAAACGTGGCTCTGAGCCGCCGACTCGTTTTTGGAGAAGTAGAGAAAATGTTCGCCGAAGCCGACACTGTCGTGAAAGAAAAGTTCTATTTCGACAGATACGCAGCGGCTCCTATAGAGACATGCGGAGTTGTAGCGGTCCCGGACAAGGGCGGCTCACTAACCGTTTACGACAACCAGCAGACCCCTCAGCTCTTCAAAAAATCCATCGCACAATCACTTGGAATTCAGCCGGAGAAACTACGGTTCATCGAACACGACATAGGAGGAGGATTCGGGGTAAAAATAATGCTTTACCCCATTGTTTTCCTAACCTGCTATGCCGCACTCAAGCTCGGAAAACCCGTCAAATGGGTGGAAACACGTCGGGAACACTTGACAGCGATGGCTCATAATTCAAACAGGGTCACCGTTGCTGAGATGGCTTTGAGAAAAGACGGACGGGTGACGGGTTACCGGACAAGCTTCATAGAAGATGTGGGTGCCTATGCTCGGCTTCCAGACCCGGGTGGAACTGTGCGTTCCCTAATGACCTACTTAGGATGCTACGACATACAAAACGTCGATGTCGAGTTCAAGGTTGTCTTAACAAACAAATGTCCCACTGGCCCGGTGCGAGGCTATGGATGCCAACAGGCCTACTTCGTCTTAGAACGTATGATGGACATCGCGGCTCGCGAGCTCGGGTTGACACCAGTTGAGATACGTCTCAAAAACATGGTGGAAAAAGAGAAGCAGCCCTACCGCACTGTTTTCGGAAGCCTCTACGACGGCGGTGACTATAAAGCCACATTACTCAAGGCATGGCGGCTTTCACAGGCTGAAAAATTTCTAGATGAGGGGGACGTTGGTGTTGGAGTCGCATGCGTTGTAGAGCCTGCAGTCACCAATCTAGCTCGAAACAAGCTGCTATTCCCAGAGTTCGAGTCATCAGGTTCAGGAGAGGGTGCGGTGGTTAGGCTTGAGGAGTCGGGCACCATAACTGTTTATGCCGCCTCTATTCCACAGGGGCAGGGACACGCAACAGTGCTTACAGAACTTGTTTCCGAGCTTCTAGGTGTTAAGCCTGAACAGGTGCGTGTAATATTCGGCGACACCGACTTTGTGTACCCAAGCCCATACGGCGGCACTTGGGCAAGCAGATTCAGCGTCATGACAGTGGCCGCCGTCAAAAAATCATGCGAAACACTAAAACAGAGAATCCTCGAGATAGCGGCCGAAATCCTCGAGACATCAACAGATGACCTTGAGATACGTGATGGAAAAATATCGGTAAAAGGTTCGGAGGTCTCCATATCGCTGGAGAAAATCGCCGCAATAGCTTACCGCAACTCTCTAACGATTAACGGCAAACACACAAGCCTTCAAGCAGAATATTTCTATGAGTTTCCGACATTCAACACAGGTGAACCCGGTAAAATCAACATGTCAGCCACATATGGAAACTCTGCCCATGTTGCTGTCGTGAGGGTCGACAGAGAGACAGGGGAGGTAAAAATTCTGAGATATGTCGCCGTCCATGACTGTGGAAAAATATTGAACAAGAAAATTGTCGATGGCCAGATACTGGGAGGGGTATTGCAGGGAATTGGAGCAACTCTCTACGAGGAGCTTGTCTATGATGAAAACGGCCAGCTTTTGACCTCTCACTTCAGCGACTATCTGCTTCCAACCGCCATGGAGACACCTGAAATTATCATAGACCACATAGAGACGCCGTCTTTGTTCTCGGAGCTCGGCTCCAAAGGCATGGGAGAAGGCCCGCTCATACCGGTGGCAGCCGCCATAGTTAACGCCTTGGAAGACGCAACCAAAACAAGGCTAACCCGCTCCCACCTATCGCCGGGACAGCTCTGGACAGCGATTCATAGACAAAGACTTTAAACCCTCCAAAAATCACAGAGGTACATGCCTTCATACATAATTAAAAATGCTGGAAAAATACTGTCAGGAGACATCAACAAGCCAGTGGCCGAGGGTAACAGCATTTACATCAAGGACGGAGTGATTGAGGAAGTGGGTTGGAACATCTCACGGCCTGCGGACGGTGTCTTCGACGTCAACAACATGACAGTGATGCCGGGCCTTTTTGATTCACACGTCCACCCAGTTTTCGGAGACTTCACACCACGGCAGAACACACTCGGCTTCATAGAATCCTCAGTCCACGGAGGTGTAACGACATTTATTTCAGCAGGCGAGGTGCATCTACCCGGAAGGCCGAGAGGTGACAAAGAAGCATCAAAGGCTCTCGCAATCATCGCACACAAATCATTCAAAAACATTCATCCGCTGGGCGCCAAGATACATGCTGGTGCCCTTTTACTCGAGAAGGGGATGACTGAGTCAGATTTTGAAGAAGTTGTTAGGGCGGGGGTATGGCTTGTCGGTGAGGTGGGTCTCGGAAGCGTGCAGGACCCTGATGAGGCAGCTGCCATGGTGCGGACAGCGCAGAAACACGGTATGAAGGTCGTCATCCATACAGGTGGCGCGTCTATTCCTGGAAGCACAATAAACAACGCAGAAGTAGTTCTCAAAGTCAGGCCAGATGTCGTGTCACACATAAACGGCGGCCCAACTTCGCCATCTCTACAGGACATCAGAAAAATTATTGAAAACCTCAACTCCGCCATCGAGGTAGTTCAATGCGGAAACTTCCGCTCAATGCTGGAGACCGTCAAGATTCTCAAGCAGAGAAACGAGCTTCATAGACTTATAATAGGTAACGACGCTCCCTCTGGAACAGGCGTCATCCCCCTAGGAATAATCAGAACAATATCCTTCATAGCGTCTAACACAGATGTAGAGGCTGAGAGAGTTGTTTGTGCCGCGTCAGGCAACACGGCGAGAGTTTTCGGTCTTAGAGAGGGAATTATTGAGACAGGTAGGCCTGCCGACCTCGTGGTCATCGACGCTCCATACGGCTCAGTGGCGAAGGATGCTGTTGAAGCTTTTTCAGTCGGCGATATTCCAGGCATAGCAATGGTTATGATTGACGGTCTTCCACGGGTGGGACGCAGCAGAATGACTCCGCCCCCAACCCGCTCAATCAAGACAGAAGGCTCAGCAAAGTTACCGGAGGCTGGTCACTGATGAAGCTCGGTCTAAGACTACCCACATACGCGAGGCCCGGCGAATTCTCTTCCTTTGAGACTCTGAAAAATTATGTAGCGAAGGCTGAGGAGCTAGGCGTTGAAGGTTTCTTCGTGATTGATCATCTCCTCACATCGAGGCCTGCTTACTCGACAAGCTGGCACGACCCCTTGATAGCTCTCTCTTTCATAGGCGCCGCAACCAAGAAAGCAGTCATAGGCCCCATGATACTTGTGCTACCGTTCAGAAACCCGTACCTATTAGCGAAACAGCTGGCTTCTCTGGATGTATACTCTGGGGGTCGTTTTGTTCTCGGGGCGGGGGTTGGGTGGAACCCTGACGAATTCAGGCTTTTGAATACGCCGCTGGAGAAACGGGGCGCAATAATGGATGAATATCTTGTTCTTCTGAAGAAGCTGTGGACAGAGGATAAAATAACCTTCGAGGGCAGGTTCTTCAACGTGAGGGACTTGGTTCTGGAGCCGAAGCCTCTCCAAAAACCTCATCCACCTATTTGGATTGGGGGAGGCAGCCAGCCTCATGAAATACTATACGGAGCCGCGGCCAAAGGCATAGACAGGGTACTGTATCGTGTCGCAAAATTCGCCGATGGCTGGATACCACATTCAAGCTCTACACCGGAGATGGCTAGACAGGACTGGGAGAAGGTCAAGAAATACGCTACAGAGCTCGGTCGCGACCCATACAAAATCCAGAAAGTATACTCAAACTTTGTCTACATCAAAAGCCCCGGCGAAGGAGATGAAGAAGCAGTCAAACGTTTCTCACTCTACTCGGGTATGAACCTAGATTATTGGAGAAACTTCTACCTATACGGCACCGTCGAGGAGTTGGCTGAAAAAATAAAGAACCGGATAAGGTCTCTCGAAGGAGTTGACTGGATTGTCCTCAACCCTGTGACCTATGAGGAGAGTCAGCTGCGTAAAATCACCGATGAGCTTCTGCCCCTTGTAGATAATGTATAGACTTAAATGTCGGGGTTTTAGGTGATGCCGCTGTGAAAAGGTCCGTATTGGTCGCTATTGTTGCGGTGATTGTTGTCGCTGCTGTCGCGGCTTCTGCGGGCTTTCTCTTTCTATCTCAGCAGAGTCTCGGTGTGTCAGAGGTTAAAATCGGTGCATTGGTTCCTTTGACGGGGCCTTTCGCTGTTTACGGCGCCTATACCCTTGATGGCATGAGGTTTGCTGTCGAAGAGATAAACGCCCGAGGAGGTGTTCTCGGCGCCCGTGTTGTCCTTGTGGAGGCTGATGAGAAGAACGACGCCAAAGAGGCTGTGGCCATCTTTAAGAGAATGGCTGAGGTTGACAGGGTGACAGCGGTTGTCGGAACAATTTCCAGCGGAATTGGCGCGGTTCTTTCCGCCGAAGCTGAGCAGGCTAAAGTGCCGCTATTCCTCGTGGCGGCAGGCTCCCACACAATATTGACCAAGGAGTCGCGATACACCTTCAGAACCTGTCTTCCACCCGCACCCACCAACGGTGAGCTCTTGGCGAACTTTGTACGCGACAAAGGATACAAACGTGTTGGAGTAGTGATAGCCAGCTATGAATGGGGATTCGCTATCAGAGACGTCTTGGACCAAAGGCTGAAACAGCTACAGGGTGTACAGTACCAGATTGAGGAGACGCCTCTGGGTGAAACAGACTTTACAACGGTTCTGCGCAAGCTCCAGCCTCTTCAACCAGAGGTGATGATACTCACCGGACATCCGCCAGGCTTCCCAACAATCACTAAACAGGCCATCGAGCTCGGTTTCCAGTCCGCGTACTACATCGCATCGGTGCAGCCTCCTGAGCTGATGCTGAGAGGTGTAGGCGACATCGGCCTCGGCAAACTCGTGACAACCACGTGCGTCAACTCGGAGGCACCCGAGTACAGGCAGCTAGCCGAAAAATTCTATCAAAAATATGGAAAATTCTTTGACCACAACGCTGTCACGGGCTATGTAACAGTCATGATGATAGCTGACGCGGTTGAGAAGACCAAGTCAGTTGACCCTGTCACCGTAGCCAACCACATTCGGACAAGCGAATACAACTCGCCAATATTTGCTTGGCCTCTCTCCTACACCGAGTGGGGTGAGATAAAGAAACCTGCGATGAGACTCGCTGTAATCAAGCAAGGTAACCCAGGAAACATCAACCCCGGCGCCAACTGGGTAATCGAAACACTCTACGTCTCGCCGCCTGTCCAGCCGTACGTACCCGAAAAGTAACCATCCTTTTATTTTTCTATATTGGAGTGGATTACGGGTTGACCGCCTTAATTAAATGTGTTGAAGTTACGAAGTATTTTGGAGGATTACCGGCTCTGAAAAACATCAATCTCGAGATAGAGGCTAATGAAATAAGGGCCATCATCGGCCCTAATGGTGCGGGAAAAACCACTCTCTTTAACGTTGTTAACGGCGTGTACAAACCATCGTCGGGAAAAATATTCTTTGACGGAAAAGATATCACGGGAAAGCCTCCTCACGAGATATTCAAACTTGGCATAAGCAGGACTTTGCAGATTCCAAGACCTTTCAAGGATTTAACTGTGTGGGAAAATGTCTTGGCTGGCGGGCTATTTACCGAGAGACTTGACAGAACGGAGCTGGAGAAAAATGTTTCAACTCTTTTAGACAAGCTTGGTCTCGCTGAGAAGTCGGAGATGAAAGCGGGTTTGCTGAATCTCCAGGAGAGGAAGAAGGTTGAACTGGCTCGGGCCCTTGCCTCGAAGCCTAAGGTGCTTATGGTTGATGAGTATATGAGCGGGCTTAACACGGCTGAGGTCGAGGAAGCCGTACAACTTTTCAAAGACTTGCGGAGAGAATATGGGTTAACCATCGTCTGGGTGGAGCATGTGATAAGCGCGGTGGCGTCTCTCGCCGATAAGGTGACTGTGCTTAATCAGGGGTCGAAGCTGGCTGAGGGAAGGCCCGAGGAGGTCGTCATGGATCAAGAAGTTGTTGAGGCATATCTGGGTGAGAGAGAAGTTGCCGAGTCTTCTTCAGCTTGAGGGATTGGACTCGGGGTACGGTGACATACAGATTCTCTGGAATGTTTCGCTGACTGTGGAGAAAGGAGAGGTGGTTGCTGTGCTTGGCCCCAACGGCGCAGGCAAAACCACCCTACTAAAAACAATCGCAGGAATCATAAAACCCAAGAAAGGAAGAATTCTGTTAGAGGGAAAAAGGATTGACGGCAAGCCGCCGGAGAAAATTGTCGAAGAAGGTGTGGCGCTTGCCTTGGCTGAGAAAGAGCTTTTCCCGCTGATGACCGTTCACGAAAACCTCATACTCGGCGCCTTCAATAAACGGGCCCGCCAAAAATTAGACGAAAACCTCGAGATAGTTTACAGCATCTTCCCGAAGTTAAAGGAGCGGGCTTCTCAGAAGGCGGGCACAATGAGCGGAGGCGAGCAGCAGATGCTTGCAATAGGCAGAGCCTTGATGACCGATTCGAAACTACTTCTATTGGATGAACCATCAACAGGCCTGGCACCACTCCTTGTCAAAACCATTTTCCAAGCAATGCGTAAGCTTATGGAAACAAAGAAGGAGCTATCCATACTGCTCGTGGAGCAGCGGACCGTGCAATCCGCTCAGCTTAGTGACAGAGGCTATGTTTTGTCAAACGGGCGCATCGTGTATGAAGGCGACATCAAAGAAGCCGTATACTCCAAATCTTTTTTGAGAAGATACATGGGGATGTAGATGGATGCATCTATAATTCTGTACCTTCTTGACGGCATCGTGTTCGGGCTAGTCCTATCCCTTATCGCAGCCGGTCTGACGCTGATATACGGCTTGGCGGGCGTGCTCAATCTGGCGCATGGAGAGCTTCTTGTTGTCACAACAGTCACCGCAGCCGTTCTTTCCGGGTCGCTTGGCTTGCCGCTGCCGCTTGCGCTCATCGCAGGTATCGCGGCTACACTTGCTGTTGCGGTTGTTCTTGACCGTGTAGTCTTGAGTCCTATTTACAAGCTTGAGGGCGAGGAAAGGGTGTTGCTAGGTCTCTACATAACTCTAGCTTTCTCGATTTTCCTGCATGGTGGAATAATCACCACTTTTCCACTTGCTTATCTGACGTTGAATATGCCAACCCCAAACATAGAGCTTCTCGGCTTATCGTTTAGAACAGCCCAAGTAGTAGCGGGTGTTTCATCGGCCGTCATACTTCTCGGCATATATCTATTCCTGAAGAAAACGTGGACCGGCAGGGCGATTCGTTCACTTACACAAAACGAGACAGGAGCCTTGCTGGTGGGTATAAGCGTAAAAAAATATAGGCTGCTTGTGTTCATGGTTGGAGCCGTTTTAGTTGGCATGGCGGGTATCGTGAGAAGCCTTATAGCTACGGTCGCTCCCGAGAGCGGTCTCGAATTCACTATACTCGGTTTGCTAGTGACTGTGGTCGGTGGAATAAGAAGTGTGTCGGGAACGATGGCGGCTGGGCTCGTGATAGGCGTTGTATACACGTTTCTTGTTGTCGTCGTGGGCACCTATCTCGCATATGTGGCTCTACTTATCCTCATCATGGTGCTGCTTCTCACAAGGCCTTACGGAATACTTGGTGAGAGATGGTGACCGATAAATACGTAAAAACGAGGCTGTATGTTTTAGCTGCTTTAATCCTCATCTACATAGCGCTACCTCTTCCCTTCATCAACACGCCCTATGTGGTTTTCATACTTGCACAGATGACTTTCTTCACGATATTCGCCTACAGCTTCAACTTCCTGTTCGGATTCACTCGACAGCTTTTCCTCAGCATAGGAGCCTTCGCAGGAATAGGTGCATACGTCACGGGAATATTGCTGAGAGACGGTATAGCTGGGCCAATAGAGGCTGTCGCATTATCAACGGTCGTCGTCGCGATCGTCGGCTGGGCAGTCAGCATCCTCTCCGTGAGACGCAAACTCGTCGCAATCTTCACCGGAATTTTCACCCTCGCCATCACACTCGTCTTCAGCAACCTTGTCACAGGCCTCGTTGACTTGACAGGGGGAGAAACAGGGTTCAGGATAAGAGGAGTTAGCCTACTGTTTTTAGACAATCTACCATACTACATGAGATACTACTACATCGCGTTAACTACTCTACTTATAGTCACAGTTATTGCGTTCTACCTAATCTATTACACGGGAACAGGCTACGCGTATAGATGCATAATAGATGATGAGCTGAGCGCAGAGCTGGTTGGCATAGACGTGCAGAGGATTAAGACCTTGACATCTCTGCTTGCATCAGCGTTGCTCGGGTTCTCGGGGGCGTTGTACAGCTTATTCTCACAACTAATTTCGCCATCATACTACGCCTTCGGCTCCATCGACCTCCCTGTCCAGATAATAGTGATTCTCGGGGGCAGAGCTTCCCTTCTAGGACCATATATAGGCTCAGCCATAATAGCGGTCGTCAACGAATCTTTGAGGTTTCTGGGACCGCTTACTCAGCTCCTCTACGGCTTGATTCTGATGCTTCTTCTTGCTTTCTTCCGAAACGGAATAGTTGACTTTGTGAAGAGAAGAGTTGCGCCATGGTTTTACTAACGTAGGCCATCCTCACCTTTTACCTCCTCTTTACGCAGTCCCCCTATCCTCGGCAAAGGCCTGCCCGCGTCGGTGACAGCGGCGATTACAACAATCTCGTCGGGCAAAGGCGCGTCGGGAACACGCACTTCTATGGCGTCATAGTGGCTTCTCACGAAGGCGGCTCTCTTATAATGCAGAGGGACATCTATGGCTGTACCCGGTGCCCCAAGCTTAGCCGATGAAGGGATTATAGCCTTGCATACATCCTGTCCACCGCATTCCTCCCGCAGTCCACGGCCAAACTTTGGGTGAAGAATAGCGTGGCCATGCTCAAGCTCCCCATCTAGACCGATTATAGCTGCTTTACCGTAACTCTCCACATCGGCTGGCGCGATTCCCAGCGCTTCACGAGCCTTCTTCCCCAAGAAACCGCCCAGGAAATCTCCCGCATCAATAAGCAGCTGCAAATCATCCACGTATTTGCCAGCGTACGGGTTCTTGATCACCGCTGCTGCGGCACTTTTTCTCACAGGTTTTTGCAGCCCTTTCCCCATCTCCACGAAAACCTCGTCAACATAGACAGCGACTTTACGTATAGATACGCCGGGTGCAGCCTCATGCATCACCACCACCTCGTTGTCACAATCTTGTGGTCTGTAAAGAATCTTATGGTGTCAACGCGGCTATGTGCTGTTCCGAAAAACGACTGCTTTCTTCCACCTAACGGAAAGTATGCCATGGGCTGTGGGACGCCTATGTTTACTCCAACGTTTCCGACGTTTACATCAAGCACAAACCGGCGCGCAGTGTTGGGGTTTGACGTGAAGATTGAGGCGGCGTTGCCGTAGGGCGTGTTTTTGTTTATCAGCTCAACTGCTGCGTCTAGGCTGTCAGCATGGAGAACTGAGACGACGGGGCCGAATATCTCCTCCTTGGCTAGTGGAGCGGTAGGTGGTATGTCGGTGAAAATTGTTGGGCCCACGAAGTAGCCGTTCAAAGGCTTAACAGGCTTGTTGTTTCTTCCGTCGACGAGAAGCTTCCCATACTCCTCCCCAAGTTCGATAAATTTCCTAACTTTTTCCAGCCCAGCTCTCGAAGCCATCGGCCCCATCTCAGTCTCCCTATCCATACCGTATCCAAGCTTGAGCGCGGACTTTTCCCGCACCAATTCAACCACCCTCTCAGCACCCTTGACAACGACGAGGTTTGAGGCAGCCAGACACCGTTGACCCGACATTCCGAAGAAAGATGACACAGCCGCATCAGCTGTTTTCACAAAGTCTGCATCAGGCATCACAACAAGGTGGTTTTTGGCCCCTGCGTTTATGGATGCCCGCTTCCCCTCTTTCGCAGCCAGCTCATACAGAAACTTTCCCGTCCTAGTGGAGCCGATGAACCCCACGCCCTGAACATCAGGATGCCTTACCAACTTCTCCGCAACCCTTCCGTCTCCATGAACAACCGACATTACACCGGCGGGGACACCGGCTTCCTTCACGATACGGGCCACCTCGTTAGCGACAACAGGCGTTACCTCGCTCGGCTTAAGCACAACGGTGGCCCCAAGAGCTATAGCATATGGTACGTATGAGGACCACGCATGCAACGGGATGTTGAAAGGCGTAATCACAGCGAAACAGCCAAGCGGCTCCCTGATAAGCTCCTGGTCTATATCAGGAGAGACGTTGACCATTTTCTCGCCTTTAGCCAAAGTGTATGCAAGCGCCGCCGCTGCCTCGACATTTTCCAGACTACGTTTAACCTCTCCCACAGCCTCGGCATAGGTTCTTCCATGATTGTCCACAAGTATCCTAGCAAGCAGCTCAGTATCCCTTATCATCAACTCACGGATCTTCAACAGATAAGATACCCTATCGGTGGGCGCTGTCTTCCGAATCTTTTCAAAAGCAGCCACGCCCGCTTCAACTGCTGCAGCAACCTCCTCCTCAGTGCTTACAGGAACGTAGGCGATGTCGGTGTCAAAGGCAGGGTTTTTGACTGGAATTTTCTCTGAAGACTTGGATTCGACAAACTGGCCGTCTATGAAGTTTGGTAATAAGCTCATGGCTTCTCCTCATAGTGGAATATTTTAAACATGAGTTTATTCGCCTGAGATAAGGGCCAGCGCGATAAGGGCGAGGGCTGCGCCGATGACCTGCCTCAGTGTGAGAACCTCGTTGAAGAGTAGGTAGGAGAGAATCAGTGTTACAAGCGGATACAGTGATGTGGCGACAACAACTATGGAGGATGGATTCAAGTCTAGAGCGAGGTAAAAGGTGACGGCTCCGAGAAAGCCTAGGACCCCTGCGAGAAGTGCAGCAAACCAAGCTTGGCTGGCGGGAATAACTTGGGCCCTTGAGCTAATTATGAACATCAAGGAAACTATCATGTGGCCTATCGCTGCGACTGCGGCACTATCCCGCCATCCAAGCGCCGAAGCGCCTACACGAGCCAAGACACCCCAGAGCCCCCAGATAAACAGCGTCAACAAAACAACCGCAACCCATCTAAGCTCCATGGCAACAGATTGCGAAACGCCTGTTCATACCTTTTTCGTTGAAGAAGCTCAACAACTAAATCTCGGGAAAACGCTGCATAAAACATGAACGTGCGTATAGTTTACTGTGTGCCATGCGGTCATCTACCGACTGCTCTCGACCTTGCCAAAAACCTGCTCAGCCGATATGGTCAGAGACTCAACAAGAAGTTCTCAGTCACCCTTGACACAAGCGATGGCGGAACATTCGAAGTCTACATAGATGGTGAGAGAATCTTCTCACGGCACGAGGCGCGAAGATTCCCGACATTAGACGAGATTGCGGAGCAGGTTGACAAGAGGCTAAATGGTTGAACATCCGCCTGACAGTCTTTGCTGTAGCATGGTCTATCGCGGCCACAGCAGCACTCACCATCGGACAGCTCTATGAATGGCCCGACAACGTCCACATCCGCTATGGCATACCTCTTACCTATGCTGTTCACACCGTCGTCACGATAATGGGGGCGGCTGACCACTGGACAGTTGATACAAACATTCTCGCCTTTGACTTGGCGATTTGGATGGCCGGTCTCGTGGCCGGAGTAGCCCTGCTATCGAGGCAGAAAACGAGAGATGGACATACCTAGGATGACGGCATGTCATTTTACTATTTTGAGACGCGCTGGTGCTGGCGACCTCCCAGGCAATAGTGTTATTCCTTCGTGACGTAGAAGCCAAGCCTTAACGTTCTCATCGCCCCCGTAGCGTCCGATTGAGCCGTCGGATTTCACTACTCGGTGGCAAGGTATAATTATCGGGACAGGGTTGCGGGCGACCGCGTTTCCAACAGCCCTGTACGCTTTTGGACTGCCCACAGAAACAGCCACATCTCTATAGCTACGCACCTCCCCGAAAGGGATGGAGGCGACAGCGTTCAACACCTTCCTCGCGAAACCGGAAACACGGAGATCAATCGGTACATTAAAGACCCGCCTCACACCCTCGAAATACTCCCCAAGCTGTCTCTTGACCAAATCATTAACCTCTGTAGCCCCGTCCCCAACAACGACCCCCTCCCTAACGAGGACCCTGACAAATGCATTCATTCCCACACCCCACACCACCCTAAAAACACCACGCCTCGTAGAAGCGAAACAAACCAAACCAACAGGCGACATCAAACAATCCACCGAAACAACCTCTCTCACAAAAACCACAAAACAAGATCAACCAATATGCTTTAACTCAGCTCCATTTTTCCAAACACATGCGTCGAAAACATGACTAACTTTTCCACGTCCATTTAAAAATGAACCATATGCATGCACAAAATAATTGAATTCCCGAGATTGTGGCTGGGCCGCTTGTTAGATGTTGCGGTTGAAACATTCTTATTAAACATTATTGGAGTAGTCTCATGTCTTCAACCCCTTTGACCGAGTTAATTTCTCTGAAAGGTAGAAAAGCTTTGGTTACTGGGGCTGCTTCTGGGATAGGGAGTTCGGTCTCGGAGAGGTTTGCAGAGGCTGGCGCCAGCCTGGTTCTTGTGGACATCAACGAGTCCTCCCTAACGAGCGTCGCCTCAGCCATCAGAGATAGATATGGGGTTGAGGTTGAGGCGAAAAAAGTAGATATGTCCAAGAAGAGGGAGATAGACGAACTATGGTCCGGCCTGAAGGAGCGGGCTCCGGACATTATGGTTAATAACGCGGGCATATACGAGTTCCGCGACTTCTTAGAAGTTGATGAGGATTTTCTTGAGAGAACTCTCAATGTGAACTTGAAGTCCGTGTTCTACATGTGCCAGCACATGGTTAGAACGCGTGGTGATAGGGGTGGTGTGATAGTAAACGTCAGCTCTATCGAGGCCGTCATCCATCTAGTAAAAGGCCTGACCCACTACGGCGTCAGCAAAATCGGCCTCGTCGCACTGACCAGGGCTCTGGCACGTGAATATGGAGGAAAGGGCTTCAGGGTCAACGCCGTTATGCCCGGTGGAATTCATACACCCGGGACGGATAAGGTCAGGAACGAAGCCCTCAAAAGACTCCAGCTCGGATTCTTCATCACAGGTGTGAATTTCATATCACGCATACCTTTGAAAAGGTTGGGAGAACCAGACGAAGTGGCGAGGGTCATACTTTTCCTAGCCTCAGATCTATCAAGCTACGTGAATGGTTCAGTACTAGTCGTAGACGGCGGATATCTCACAGACTGAGAACCTCTCGACCCTGGGCCAGTGTACCAGTCTGGGAGAACCCGAATTTCATACACAGGAGTTCGGAGGGTTCAAAACAGCACCCGACCAAAAATCGTATAGTTTTTCGTTTTCCAGCTTGGTTGAGGTGGCGTGAAGAACATATGGCGAAAATCAAGTTTGCCCCGGGGCGGACTTGAACCGCCGACATCCCGGTCTTCAGCCGGGCGTTGGAGGAAACTTTTGTTTCTCTCTCCCAGTCTGAGCTACCGGGGCGCGGTAACCGTTTTTCATGGCTTGATTTAAGGTGTTTGCTGGTTTGGGGGTTTTTATGTAGGTTGTTTGGTTTAGGATGGGGTTGGTGTCTAAGCAGCCTTCTGCGGCGGGGAGATGGGTTAAGGGCTATGTTTCGGGGCTTGTGGCTAGGGCTGTTTCTGATGGTGTTGTTTACTTTTTTACTTTGTCTACGCTTGAGGGCGAGGATGTGGTTTTTAGGATGCGGCAGCCCCCTGACTGGATGTATACGGGCACTCCTGTTGAGGGGTTTCTGGTGAAGGCTGACGATTTGTATCAGATTCAGGACCTGGCTCAGGCTAATGAGCTTGCTCAGCCACGTGTCGTCGAGGTCGACCGATGCGACGTATCCTATATAGGCGCGGGACCTGCGAAGAAGCCTGTCGTCACAGGTTCTGCGGGAAGAATGGTTATTTCAGCGCCCGCCATTACCATGGGTGTGGCGAGAAAAGCTGAGAAGATAGGATACTCGCGATGTGTGTTGCATGTGGCTGACTTGGCGACGGGGGCGAGAATAGTCGCTGTTCAAACACCACAAGAATATAGACGAGACATCTCGATGAAGAAAATGATAACTATGCTGAGCCGCGGCGAGTAGCAGATGAAAAATGCATCGGACAAAAACGTCTTGAACGGCGAGAAGCTAATTATAGTGGCAGAGAAGGCCAGCGTAGCCCGTGCAATAAAGGCTGTGGTCTCCGCCGCCAAGGCCAACGCCGTGGTCTCATCTGTTAGAGGCCATATGATGGAGGCTGATCTGCCGGATGGCTACGAATGGGGTGCGAAACATCCATTCGAAATAATCAAGCTGAGGAAGGTTGTTGACAAAATCTCGGACAACCGTGTGTTTGAGCAGCTGGTCAATGTTTTCAGCGGAGGAGGCTTGCTCGTGATAGCGACAGACAACGACTCCGAGGGCGAGCTCATCGGCTACGAAATTCTACAGGTTTACCGACGCGTCACCGGCGGCGAACCCGTTGTCTACAGGATGCGTTTTAACTCGGTTGACCGTCGTGAGCTCCTCGCCAGCCTAAGAAACCTCGAGAAAGGACTTAACATGCGCTGGGTTGAGAAGGCCCGTTTCCGCCAAATCTTCGACCTCGTCACAGGCGCCGCCTTCACACGGTTGCTGACGTTGTCGACGCGCCGGCTCGCACCTGTTAGGGTGATTAGCTGGGGCTCATGCCAAACACCCACCCTAAACTTCGTCGTCGAAAGAGAGAAGGAAATACAGCAATTCAAGCCGCAGAAATACTGGGTTATAGAAGCTACTCTGAGGAAGTCCAGCGGAGAAGAGTTCAAGGCCGCGACACAACAGATATGGAGAAGGGACGAGGCTGAGCAGGCTTTCGAGAGGGCTCGGAAAGCTGGTGAAGCTGTTGTCACATCCTATACCCGGTCCGAGAAAACTTTGCCTAGGCCGCTGCCGATGCGGACCGATGACGTGCTTAGAGATTTGACGAGGATTACGGGGATTTCGGCTAACAGGCTGCTGTCCATGATGGAGGAGCTTTACGCCGAGGGATACATAAGCTATCCCCGAACAGATACAAACAGGTATAGACGCGGCTTCGACTTCCAAACACCTCTCAAAGCGGTAGCGGCCGCGGATGCTCTACGAAATGCAAAACCCGATAAAGCAGAGCCCTTGCCACGTAACGGGTCAAGAGATGATGGAGCGCATCCACCTATCTATCCCGTAGCCACCTTCCGCGGCTCGGGTGTTTTGATGCAGATATGGGAATACATAGCACGCCGCTTCTATGCCAACGCTTTCTTCGACGACGCTGTTCAATCAACCTCTAAAGCCGAAATAGTCATCGACGGAGTAACCTTTTCAGCCGAGGGCTCGTCGGTCACAAAACAAGGTTACCTACAGGTTTTCACATATTTTCGGCCTCGCGATAAGCCGCTTCCGGAGCTCAGGGAGGATGAAAAGCTTCAGATAATCGAGGTGACGATGCGGGAGGATGAGACGAAGCCTCCGCAACGCTTGACCGAGGCCGACCTCTTGAGGCTGATGGAGAAAAACGGCATAGGCACCGACGCAACCCGAGCATCCTTCCCCCAGCTGATAACTGAGCGCAACTACGCCGTGAGAGCTGGCAGGTTTTTCAAGCCGACACCGCTTGGAATGGCTTTGATAGAGTCCTTAGCCGAGGCTGACACACGGCTAATAACACCTGAGACGAGGAGGCTTGTCGAAGACTATATGGCGAAAATCGAGAGAGGTGAAACCAGCTTTGAAGAAAGCCTTGACCAAAGCCTCCGACTCTACGAGGAGCTTCTCAGGAGATGTGGCGAAAAAATAGATGAGATTAGCAGACGCCTCGCCCAGCATGTAAAACCCTTCGCCGGGAAGAGGCGGGCGAAAAAGAAGGGGAACCAAGTTTGATGAATTCACATAAGCTTAATAAATAAATAAACATGTTAAGTCGGCACGGGAGATGGTTGTGCTGTTTGCTGCATTACTTAACCCTTCGACCGGTGGAGACAATATCTTATCCCTGTTACTGTCGCTTGTCTGGTTCGCTTTTTTGATGATTTTCTTTCTTTATCCATCGTTTGGGCAGCGTATGCAGCTCTCCTACATGCTGCGTGACCTTGAAAGGAAGCTGAACAAGCTCAAGATCATAAAGGACGAGATTAACCAGATAACGGTTGAGACAATTAAACGGGTTGGTAAGCCTGAGAAAGACCCCGCACCCGACATAAACAGGCTGAGCGAGTTCTTCATAATCCAGCCCGAGTCCATGGACCCCTACGGCCTGGTCTACAAGCTGGAGCATATCCTCGAGACGGGTGAGTCAGTGTATGAGCAGGAGGTTGCCAAGCTTGCTCCACATGCGACAGAGCATCAGGTCAAGTCGTTGACAAACCTTGTAGAAGTTCTCCGAGGAATCAACACAATTTACCGCGTCGTCCGCCACTACTACCTCCTGGGCAAGAAGACAGCAAACATCTACATGGTTCTACAGATACAGATGGTTCTTCCACAGATTATCGAGATAGCGGAATCCTATAGGCAGGCGGCTGTCGCATTTAGCAAGGGGCAGCCAATAGGAGATGGTGTTGGGCCTCTTGTGGCTGCTAAGCTTGTGAATGGGATGGAGAAGGAGAGGTATGAGATTGCAAAAGACACGGTTGTACAGGAGATTGAGCTGGAGAACAGAAAGGTCTATGTTGTCAGAGCTATTGGGCCGGGTGGAACGGTTGGAAGACCCGGGGAAGGGGTTAAACAGCTTGTGGAGAAACTGCCTGAAAACCCGAAGCTCATCATAACCATCGATGCGGCGCTCAAGCTTGAGGGTGAGGAGACAGGTAAAATCGCTGAGGGAGTGGGTGTGGCGATTGGAGGCCCCGGAGTGGACAAGTACAAGATAGAGGAGTTGGCGAAGAGCCGCGGCATCCCGCTTTATGCTTTTGTAATCTTCCAATCCATCACCGAGGCAATAACCCCCATGCGTGAATCCATCGCCAAAGCAGCTGACCAAGTGCTTGAGAAGGTTAAGCAGCTGATTCTCGAAAAGGTCAAGAGCGGCGAGTCAGTGGTTGTCGCAGGCATAGGTAACACCATCGGGGTGGGATTGGGATGAGTGAGCCATCGATCATGATGGGTGGACGCTCCAGAGAAAGGACCCCCGAGCCTCTTACTTTTCTGAAATGTCTCAGCTGCGGCGTTGAGAACTCGAGGCCTTTCAAGGAAAACGACTATGTGTTGAAGATTGTTGAGGATGAGAAATGCCCTAAATGCGGCGGCACTCGAAGCAAGATAGTAAACATCTACGTGCCCGAGAAAAAGGAGTCTAAGTAATTATGGTGCAACCGTCCTTCTCCACCAGAACAGTGTGCTCCGCCTGCGCCACAGGTTTATTCAGTCTTTCAACCAACACTGGATAAGCTTTGACCCTGCCTGTTTTGACCAGACGCTGATGGATGGACAACGTGTCGGGGCCCAGGTCAGTTAACCATCTCGGGCTATAGGGGAGGCCGTTAAACCTCTCTGACAAAGTTTTCAAAAGGCTGGACTCGGGGGAAGAAACAGGGCCCGAGAAAGTTTTCCACAGGCGGAATATTGTTGCGGCTCTATGTTCTATCACTTCTCCGAAACCGTCTGCAACTGTCGCGAAAGGCTCGATGGCGTATACGTGTCCTTCCTGAAGCTTCGCTCCCTCGCCCGCCGCTATGTTTGGGATGGACACTCCTGCATGCAGGTTGTATCGCTGAATCTCATGTCCCGTTAGATTACGTATCGGCTTGACCCCATACCGTGTCAACACATTTTGCACCACCGAGCCTATCGCTGAAACCTTCACACCAGCTGCCACGGTTCTAACAGCTGCTTTCAAAGCCTCCTCGACAGCTGTCTTCAGCATCTCGCCAACGGCTGTGTCTGTGACAGTTACAGCGGTGTCTGCGATGTATCCATCCACCATGACCCCGAAATCAATTTTGGCTATGAAGTTGCGGTGTAGGGTCGAGGTGTCTCCCGGGGGAGGAGAGTAATGGGCCGCTACACTGTCAACGGAAACGTTGCAGGGGAAAGCGGGCTGACACCCGTTGTCCAGAATCATCTTCTCCACCTTCTCGGCGATTTGAAGCAGGCTCGCGCCCGGAGAAACTATCGAGGGGACAGCCGCTCTCACCCGTCTCGCCACTTCACCGGCTCTGAACAGCGCCTCAGGTGCCGACAACCCGGATATCGTGTGTGGAAGCCGCGTTATTTACCATACCCTGTGTGGAGGCCTCTATTTACGAGGCGATGTGCGCAGTTTCTCCATGAGCTCCGATATCTTAGCCCCCAGTTCGGCGGCGAGCTCGTTTCTTTTCTCAGGCTGGGCGGATAACAGGACCAGCTCCAGCACCACATCTGCCTGTCCACTGTTCTTAACGGATACGAGCGGGGGAAAACGCTGGTCAAGCTTGTTCTTGTATTTGTTGCAGAGTTTGAGGACCTCGGCCTCTGCGTCAGGCACGTTGACTCCTTGGGGAACATGAACCGGTATTGTGATGCGTCGCGAGGCGTAGGGCGACAGGTTAAGTGATATCTCCTTTAGGAGAACAGAGTTGGGGACAACGGTTAAAGCCCCCTCCTCCGAGAGCAGCAGAGACGCCACAGGGTTTATCTCCACCACCTTACCCCTGAAACTGGAAACCTGCACCTCGTCACCAACGTTGAAAGGTATGAAGCTGCCAATTAGGTATCTTGATGAGATGTTGCTCAAAATGTCGCGTGCGGCGATTATGGCGGCCACGCCCGCTAAGCCCATGAGGAGAAGAAGGAGGTCGAGGTTGAGGCCCAGCTGGTTAACTATGAACAGCAGCCCGACCAGCCAGATGAAGATTGACGCCCCTCTGGATATCTGCTCGTTTATTAGAGGAGGTGCTTTGAACAGCAGCCGTCTTATGATGGAAGAGGTTAGCCGCGCCGCAAAAGCTGTGACAAGAAGCATGATGGCGACCATGGCGAGCTGGGTCACTATGGCTGTGAGCTCAGGAAGCTCCAGAGGAATCATCCCACCACCTCCTCGATAATTCTCTTCTCCTCCTCAAGGCCCTTCTCAAGAGTGCAGAGCTTCGCCGTTTCACGTCCATTTCTCCCCATCTCCTCTGTCAGAGAAGGGTTCTCCAACAAAGTTTTCATCTTATCCGCCAAACTTGGCACATCATCGGGCTCAACAAGGTAGCCGTTTACACTGTCTATAATCAGCTCAGCTATTCCGGCGGCCTTGCTCACAATCACGGGCTTACCATAGAGCCAGCTCTCAACCACCACCAGCCCAAAGCCCTCAGCCACAGACGGCAACACCGTGAAATCAGACAACGTATAGACACACTCCAGCTCTTTCTGGCTAACATGGCCCGTGAATATGACATATTTCTCAAGCCCGAGGTTTTTCACAAGAGTTTGGAGATAATTTCTCCAAGCCTCGCCCTTCGAGAGCCCAAGCCCTCTGCCTGAGCTGGAGAAGCTCCCGTTCCCAACTATGAGTAGCTTGACCTCATGGGTTTTCACAACATTAGCCAAAGCCTTTAACGCTCTGTCATGTCCCTTGAGCGGGTCAAGCCGAGCAACTATCGAGATGACCCTATCATCTTTGTCTAGCCCGTGTTTGTCGGCGAATTGCTGCAAATCGCTTTTTGTCGGTGTACCATATTGGGAGGCGTCTATGTATGGATAGACGTAGAAGGCTCTGCCCTCATAACCTCTTCTAAGCAGTGTCTCCATGTAGCTTTTCGAGCTGACGACCACGGCGTCGTATGCGTTCAAAAACCTGCCGAGAAACCCTGACCACTCAGGGGGTATTGCCCTCTCGTTGAAAGGTATGTGCCATCTGAAAAGCTTCGGCTTCAGGGTGCCCATCATCTCACCCATGGGCAATTGCTGAAAATCGTGAATGTAGAAAAGGTCGAAATCAAGCTCCCTGTCCAGTGCGAGAGCTGTCTCGCTGCAAATCCTGTTATACTGGTTGTAGTAAGCATATTCATCTGTCCACGCCAGCTCGAGAAGAGAGAACGGCTGCTCCCCATGAACTCCATGCAACAGCTTCCACATCTCCTCCTTGGCTGTGCCATAGCTTTTCAAAGCCTCAGCCTCAAGCTTAACGAAATAAAGTCTCACAGGTCCCAGAGTTGCTTGACGCGGCCCATAAGGGTTGAGAGACAACCAGTGCCCCTCATTCAACACCTTATCCCTAACCAGACGCATTATAAGCGGATAAACCATACGGGTCACTCCACCCGGTGAAAAAATAAAGTCAACACCCTCCAACAACTTCGAAACATCAACAATCTCCTGCCCATCCAAACCATCACCCAAAAATCGTACAAGAGGCGTCTGAGAACAAACAAGCATTCTCATGCTACATCAGATATTCGCCATCTGCTTTAAAAGTTATGTAGTCAAATTTTTTCGACGATGCGGCCGGCGGGATTTGAACCCGCGACTACCAGCGTGGAAGGCTGGTGTCCTACCAGGCTAGACCACGGCCGCTACGTTGTGTGATGTGTTTCGGCGGGATAAAACCTTAACCTGTCGTCGACGCTTATTTTTCCGGGCTTGACAACTGTGGCGTAGAGGCCGAACTTGCCTTCACTGTTTGCTCTCAGTGTTCTAAGCAGTTCAAGGTTTCTGCCCAAGTTTTTCTGTTGATGCGTAATGACTATGCATCGTCGTGTTGGCTTCACTATTTTCAGAACTGCGTCACCCGTGTTGAGGTATCCTCCGACAAGCATCTCATCATCCTGTTCCGCTGAGAAAACGATGTTTGGCCTGAAGCGGGCTGCATCGTCTAGGCTGAGGCCCATTTTCTCGAGGCTTCTGAGGTTGATTAGGTGGATGGGCATCGAGTCATGAAAACGTGTTTCACGTGTCTCACCTGTTTTTTCGTAAACGGCTCCCTTTTCAAAATCTATCTCGAGTCCTCTAAAGCTTAGTGATGTGCCATTGTTGCGTAGAAGACGTACGGGTCGTTGGAGAAAATTCGTCAACCTCTCGTCATAGTTTTCGCGAACCGCTTCCTCTGGAAAAATCAGCTCAAGCTCTCCATGCACCAGCCTCGCCCCTACAGTGAGAAGACGCGGTTCTCCCTTGGCTGAAAGAGCCAACCCTGTGCCGGTGTCCACGACCGCAAACAACCGGTCACCATCAAACCCTTCAAAAGAAACATCAACATCCCTAACCTCTTCACCCAGCAAAGACTTGACAGGATAACGGAACAACCTCACAACACGAAACTCCGCCAACCACCGCCCACACCGAAAATAAGCATATAAATATTCTTCACCATATTTCAAGTATCCGGGTAGCCGGGGTAACTCAGCCTGGCCAGAGTGCGGGGCTCATAATCCCGTTGCCGTGGGTTCGAATCCCACCCCCGGCAAATCCTCTGCGGCTGTTGTTGACCAATCCAGAGAGTTAGGGGCTTTTCCAAAAATATCTGTACGCTGATTCTTTGACGA
>CALHAG010000001.1 GCA_937934305.1 Candidatus Caldarchaeum subterraneum | reverse complement strand
GTGGGTTGCCTTGACCTCGGTTACTCGAGCGACGCGGCCTCTTACCGAGACATAGTCTCCCTCCCGTAGCACTCCGACTGCTTTCATAATGTCGCCGAGAACCATGAGCCTTAGAGGCCTGAAGCATACCGCGGTGAATAAGATGAGGCCCGCTCCAGCCGCAGCAGCCATCCATGTATCAACCTGCTCAACAATCTTCACCACCGCAATCACGTAGGCGGAAACGAGGGCCCCAAGCCGCAGAACACCTCCAACCCGCTGAGAGACGAGGTCCACGAGAGGTGCGAAAAACAGTCTCAGCAGTAGAAACAGGGCCACTGCCGAGACCATCCAGAGAACCGTCTCCAAAATCGGTGTAAGCTGAAGCTGTATCATCCACAGGCCGTCGAATAAGGGCCTGTTTTACGTTTTGCAAGGATTGGGATTATGAGAGGTGCCGTGGTTGTTACGGAGCAGTTACCACGGTCTTACTTGTACATGTTTTCGAAGAGCTCGAGGCTGGGGTCACGCCCCAGTTCAGAGGTTTTGATGAGCTTCGCGGTCGGTGATTTGGCCTTCTTGATGACGTAGACCACCGGTGTGCAGTAGGGGCAGCGTGTGTCAGGGCCTTTTACAAGCTTCTCCTTCTCAAAGACTCTGCCGCATTTTACACATTGGTAAAGGGGACGTGACTCGTAGAGCGTTTCTCCCATCCGGTTTACACCTGTTACCCTGTCCTGTTTCCTGTAATTAAGTATTGCCGCGTGATTTGCGGAAACATATTTTAGTTTATGGTTGCCGTGGCTTGTGGGTTGAGGAGTTTCGGGTTTTACGGTGTTGTTTTTGTCTCTGGAGCGGTTGCGATGAGTTTGGAGATGGCTGCAAGCCGTCTTCTCGCTCCTGTTTTCGGGAACACGATTTTCGTGTGGGGAAGCCTGATTGGGGTTGTTTTGGCGTCGCTGGCCGTGGGATACAGGTTGGGCGGTGTGCTCGCCGACCGGAGGCCGAGCGTAAACATGCTGGCCGCGATAGCGTTCACCGGTGGGTTGCTCACCTTCGCCATACCCTTCTTCTCACCTCTGGTCCTCGAAGCAGCCGCGGCAGCCAGTCTTGATGAAAAAATAGGGCCGCTCATAGCGACTACTTTTCTCCTCGCACCTCCGACGATTCCCATGGGAATGGTTTCACCGTACGCAGTCAAGCTTCTTGCTCAGACACGTGGACGAGTGGGTGTCTCGGCTGGAGACATTTACTCTCTCTCGACGGTTGGAAGCATAGCCGGCACTTTCCTAACAGTCTTCGCGCTTCTCCCCAGCCTCGACGTCCGAACAGTTGTATTGGGCAGTGGAGCAGTTCTCATGATAACGGCGGCGCTCTATCTCTCCAAGACGGTGAAGATATTCACGGCTCTGCTTCTGCTCATCGCGTTGACGCCCGTAGGCTACTTTGCACAAGGATTGACTGCTTCAGGTGGAGAGGTTCTCTACAGCCGTGAAACCCTATACAACAGCCTCGCAGTCGTCCGACAAGGCGACATAGTAACCCTTTACCTAAACGGGTTACCGCACAGCGCCACCTCAGAGACAGACCCTGCGAAACTCGTCTTCCCCTACACACGCTTCTTCGAACTTGGACTCGCACTCAAACCCGACGCAGAAAAAACCCTCTTCATCGGAGGAGGTGGACTCAGCGGCCCCAAATACTTCCTCAAAAACTATCCAGAAGTAAGGGTTGATGTTGTGGAGATAGACCCCGACGTCGTCGAGACGGCGCGGAGATTTTTCCACGTTCCCGACGACAGTCGGCTGAGGGTCTTCGTAGACGACGCACGAATGTTTCTCACAAAAACCGATGAAAAATACGATGTGGTAATAATGGATGCATACTCGAAAACCTATATCCCATTCCATCTAATGACTCTCGAGTTTTATCAGCTTCTCCGCCAGAAAATGGCCAGCGACGGCGTCCTAGTCGCCAACCTCATAGCATCGCTCACAGGCGACACGTCAGAAATATTCTGGGCACAGTACCGCACCGTTTCACAGGTTTTCCCCAAACTATATGTCTTCAAAGCCTCAGAAAGCGGTGGAAGCTTTGTCCAGAACCTTATACTCGTCGCCTGCGCATCGACGACATGCGACTTGGAGAAGACACCTTCACGTGTTAAGGATGAGTGGCTTGCTGAAAAAATTGTGTCAAACAAGTGGACAGCCATCCCCGCTCTCGAAGAATATCCCGTTCTCACCGACTCGTATGCGCCTGTGGAGAGGATGATTAACCCCATAACAGGCAAGCCCTATTCGATTGAGCTTGAGGATGCTGGAGTAACGCTGGCCACTCTCAACTACGTAGGCAGCAACGCCCTCTCCCTCGCAGCAGCCATACTAGCCGTCTTCATTTGGCTGTTTGTTCTCTTTCAGCGCATTATCTAGCCATGCCGCGTTTCTGTTGTGAATAGCTTTAAAAACTTGGCTCATGTTTTTCTCTTGTTGTTGTTCGCTGACAGGGTTGACGCGGGGCAGAGGCTTGCAAAATATCTGAAGAGGCTCTATCAGGGGATGTGTGTGGTTCTCGGGATTCCGCGAGGTGGCGTGGTTATTGGCTATGAGGTGGCGAAGGAGCTAAAGTGTCCGCTTGACGTGGTGGTTACACGTAAGATTGGTGCACCGGGTCAGCCTGAGCTCGCCGTCGGCGCGGTCGCTGAGGATGGGACAGTTTTCGTTGACGAGGAGATTGCCGCGGTAGTGGGTGTTTCGCGTGAGTATGTGGAGAAGAAGGCAGAGGAGGAGATGCGGGAGGTCCGGCGACGGGCCATGCTCTACAGAGGCGGCAGAAACATGGCGCCGCTGATTGACATGAGGGTTGTCATCGTTGACGACGGCCTCGCAACCGGGCTGACCATGAAAGCAGCCGTCCACATGGCCCGTAACCAGCGCGCCGGAAAAGTCATAGTAGCTGTCCCCGTCGCACCTCCCGAAACAGTTGAAAAACTCAAGAAAATAGCCGACGACGTCGTCGTACTCGAGACGCCGACAAACTTCTTCGCCATCGGCCAGTTCTATGAAAGGTTCGACCAGCTCAGCGATGAAGAGGTTCTGGAAATTCTGCGGAAAGCTTCTATGGAGGTGGGATAGATGCAGCAGGACCTTTTAACGGGTTGGACAACATTCCTCGGCCTCCTGCTGATAATCGTCGGCGCAGCCCTGATAGCGCTCCCCTTCCTCACACGCTACCTCGGCGACGTCGAGAAAATTCATCCATTATTACTGGTTGGTGTGAAGCTGGACGGCGTGTATGTCGGGACCTCGCCCATACTGATCATCGCTTTGGTGATATTGTTTCTGCTGCTGCGGAATTATCTTTAGCTTTCTTTGCCCGCCTGAATGCTTTTGGCGGCTTGCTCTAGGAGTTTGACTCCTTTTGGTGTGATGGCGCGGCCTTTTCTGGGCACGGTTGAGACGAGCTCGGCTTTCTCCAGCTGCTGCAAAATTTTTCTCACGATTGCTCCGCCGCCTTTGGCGAAGTAGGGCGGGGCCATGCCTACACGATGCCGACCACCATAGAATTTCCTCATCCGTGACACACCCACGGGACCGTATAGATACAGCTTACGGAGAATCGAAGCAGCTCTCACAAACCACCAGTCAGGGTTACGGGGAGGCTCCTCCCGCGCAACCGAGGTTTTGACGAACATGGCCCACGGCGGCGGAGTAACTACTTGGTTGTTCTTGAGATATGCGGCTACACGGTTTATCAGCTTCTCCGGCTCAACGGCGCGCACCACGTCGACCAACTCTGACCAAACAACCCACTCCGTCCCTATTTGAACTTAAAGAGCCTTTGAATAACGAGTATCACCACCGATACTTCGGCTCAAGAGCGAACCAAATCATGAGTTGATGCATTCAGGGGGGTGTTTAGGTTAGCTTGGTGGGTTTGGGTGTTTTCCGCCGCTTTTTCAGGGCGTAGAACCTTCTCGTGTGGCCGCATTTTTTGCAGCGTATGACGACGTGTGTTGCACGGTTTCCTCTCACTCTCACGGAGAATGTGGAGGGCCCTGTCCAAGGTGTTCCGCATTTTCTGCAGAAGCGTCTTCTGAGATATGTTGGTAGCCTCAGCCTCGTTTTCTGCGCAATCCGCATCGCAAGCCTTACCGCTTCAACGGCTTTCTCACTATCCTCCGGGTGAATAGTCTCTGCAAAGTCGAGAATCTTTTTCACAAGCTTGAGGGCCCTCTGCCTCTCCTCTCTCAACCGTGTTCAACCATATAGCCACCTATTGTTATTTGTTTGTTGTTGCTGGAGAAGGTTTTTCTGGTTTTGGCGGAGGCTGCTCTCGAGACTGTTCCACCAGAGATACAGGGTCATCCCGCTGTTGTGAAGGATGCTGAGCGGCGTGGGAAAAAGCCGGGCCAGATACTGCTTGACAGGTCCTATCACCACTTCGCCATGAAAAAGCTCCCCGACGCCGAGAAACGCGGCAGACCCGATATTGTCCACTTCTGTTTGCTGGAGGCGCTTGGCTCACCTCTCAACCAAGCCAACAAGCTGGAGACATATGTCTCGACAAGAGGCGGCCTCGTCATATATGTGAACCCGTGTGTGAGGCTCCCCCGTGTGTATGACCGGTTTAAGGGTGTTGTGGAGAAGCTTTTCGCGGAGGGTGAGATAAGGTCCGAGACAGGTGAGATGCTGCTAAGGTGTGAGAAAAAATCTCTCAAATCCTTGACAGAATCCCTCAACCCATCGACGAAAATTCTGTTGACTGAGAAAGGAGAGTATGTGAATGCTCTGGGATTTTCCGCAGCCTTGGCCGGCCACGCAAGGCCCCTGATTATGGTTGGCTGTTTTCCCCACGGCGACTTCACGTCCGAGACCAAAGCGCTCGCCGACAAAAGCCTCGCCATCCACAAAACCCCCCTCGAAGCCTGGACAATCGTCTCACGCGTGCTCTGCTACATAGAACAAAACCTTATACCCCTCTAAGCACTATGGATATACATGGCTAAGCCAGCTCGTGGAAGGAAAGATTTCGAGATAGAGTATGAGTATGTTGATGACCTTGGTCAGGTTGTTAGGCGTGAGAGGGAGAAGCTCGGGCTCTCGCAGGCTGAGCTGGCCGCCCTCGTCAAGACAAAAGAAACCATCATCAAGAAGATTGAGCAGAACGAGTTCAACCCACCCCTCGACCTCGTCAAACGCCTCGAGAAAGTTTTGAAAACAAGCCTGCTAACCGTGGCCGTCGAGGAAAAACTCACCAACAAAACACCGCCCCCTCAGCCAACATACACCCTCGAAGACCTGCTCAAAAAACAGAATAAACAATAACCATGATTCAAACTGCAAAAAATATAAACCAGCTTTTTGCTGACTCTACACTATGAAAATCGCCGCTTGCTTACTCGCAGTGCTTTTTCTCGCCTCTCTTCTGCCTCACGGCTTTGCTCAGCAAGAGGACTACAGAGTTCTCCCCATTAGGTCCGATTTGATTGTCAACCTCGTGTTCATAGATGTTGACCCGGCTTGGTTTGGTGCAGCTAGTCTTGATGATTTGCTGAGAAGTGTTGCGGCTGGTGTTAGGGGCGAGGCTAAATCCACCCTCGCATGGTACAGCGAGACTGGTATCCCCTACGCGCCCTTCAGCTATGATGTGAAGCTGCGGGGCTTCCAGTTTAGAGGGCAGGCGCTTCAAGAGTTCAGGTTCACTTGGCGCAGCTTGAACAAACCTATTCCGCGTGAGCTTCTCCAAAAAGAGGGGATAAGCGGCGCATTGTCGGGCATAAATGCACCCGAGGCCTTGAAAACCCTCATCGACCTCTCCAAAAAACACATACAAACACCTCTAGAAGGTTACACAATTTTCTTCATATGCGGCGAAAACGCATTAGGAGGAGACCCAATTTACTACAGCTTCGGCATACTGCCCGAGACAGGAAATGTGGGAGGAGTGCTTAAACTAAACATGTATGGTGGACCGTGGTGGGGGCGCTATGTTTTCGTCGACATTTGTACTCGACACGCATATGAGGAGGATTATCCGCCTGTCTCAATGTTGGAGTCAGCGAGGGAAAGGCGTGAGCTGCTCTCCCTCTACGTTGACGAGCTTATCGACCTCCAGTTCGTAAAATCAAACATCTATTATCCCTTCTACAACCTGCAGATATTAATCGACGTGATTGTTATAGACGCTTCCGGGCTAGGGCTCAACTTCGACCAATTGGTAAAATCCTTCGACATAGAGATAACTGATTCATCTCTTAGAACCTTGACCCCCTACAATTTTTACAGCTTCCGTCTAAGACTCTACAATGTAAACGAGGTCCCTGGGTTCGCCTCCATCATAAAACTAGTTGAACTAGAAACTAGGAGAGGAAAGGAATTGGTGGCGGCGTTCGACCCCTATGAGGCCTATAATGTACTCAAATCAGCTGGAATACTTGCAGACAAAACAACGGATTACAAATACATTCCAACAATTATAGTTGTCACTCAGTATGATACAGCCGTCATGATTGAGGACGATGCTGCTCTAGGGGTGGCTATAGAGGACCCTGAAAACCCAGCTTATCCCTTGGCAGCGACCGCCGCCGCCTCCTATTATTCGCTCCTGTATGAAGGTTTGGCTGTAACCGTTGCTCATGAAATAGGACATTGCCTGGGCCTGCGTCATCCACATGATGATTTCGATGAATCAACGGAATCGGAGAAGTGGGCAAGATGGATTTATACAGATTCTATGGAGACTTTCATGGTTTACAGCACCACTTGGGTAGAGGGTGTTAAGCGGAAAATTGTTAGAGAAGGTTTTTACCCGATGCGGACCTATTGGAGCATCTTCGACCTCGACGCAATCGATAGAGCCACCATAACTCTTCTCCTCCAAGATTATGAGAAAAACTACGCCCAAATCCTCGAAACACTGAGCAACGCTGGTCTGAGCATAGACGACCTGCCTCAGCTGAAGACAATCCTTTCGACTTCTACCCAGTGGGCTAGAAGGGCTGTCGAGGAATTCAAGCGATACAATTTCTTTGACAGGCTGACTTTCAAAGGCCTAGGCGCACAGTTGGAAACCTCCTTCGACTACGCGTTCATGGCATGGGCTGCCACAGACCTGATGAAACTCTATGTTGAGGCGGTTCTGCTCGGGAACAAGCAGTTGATGCCTGAGATTGAGCGGCTCAGACAAGAGGTTGAAACACTGTCCCAGAACGTGGAGCAAGCCCGTCAAGCCAAAACCGAGGCCGAGAAGCAGCTTAACCAGGTTACGCAGCAGATTGTGGATGCGCAGAACAGGGCTGCACAGCTCCGGGATAGACTGGCCCAGCTCGAGAAAGATTCAGCCGATCTCCCACAGTTAATTCAAAGAAAAGCTGAGCTCGAGAATGAGGTGAACAAGCTGGAGCAAAAGCTTAGTCAAGCGAGGAACGAGGTTGCCCAGCTGGAGACCATGAACATGGTTATGATAGGGGTGGCCGTTGTCTTATTCGCTGGAGCAGGGGGGCTCTTTCTGCTGAGTAGACGACGCTAGAAACTTGGTGGAGGCGGGGGAGGCGGAGGCCTCCTCGCAGAAAATCTTCTCCCTATGACTGCTGCTCCAGCAACGGCAACCGCTCCCACTACTGCCACGCCAATGAGAAGGTTGTTCTGCTCTCTCAGAGACGCCAGCCTTTTGTCCAGAGCATCCACATCCGCCGAATATTGCCGCAGCCTATTCTCCAAACTTTTAATCTCCTCCCTCGCAGTCCTAGCGCTTGCAACACGTGCCTCGGCGTCGCTGATTCTTGCCTCAAGTTGGCGAACCTCTTCTTCGGCGGCTGCCAATTTTCTTTTATTTTCTTCAAGAGTAGCCCTAGCCTCTTCGAGTTCTCTTTGAGCCTTTTCCGCCTCGCCTCTCAGCTGCTCACGTATACCCGTTAACCTAGAAACCTCGCCGCCCAGCCTTTTCACCTCATCCACCAACCCGGGCAAGACATAGTTTTTGATGTTCTCCGTGTAAAGCCAGGCAGAAAAAGCGGTGTCAAACGCAGTATCGTCCTCTGCACCAAGACCTTTGAATTCCAATCGGTTGAAGTATTTGTGCATTTTGAAGTATTCAACCGCTATCTTGGCGAATGATTTCGCCGAATTCAATACAATGTTAAGCTCCGGTATGTCGTTGAGGTTTATGTTGTTCTGCCGAAGCGTCGACAATATCGTCTGCATGTTTTGCTCATAGTTTTGTAGCAGGAGAATTATTGTGGCTCGGTCGATGTTGTCGAGGTCGAAGATGCTGTAGAAGGTTCTGATTGGATAGGTGTTGGGGAAGTCAAGTGTCTGCTCGACTGCTGAAACCCATGAAACGCTGTAGCTCATAATCGTCTCGGTAAAGTATGTCAGCGGGAAAAAGCTTGACCGAGATTTGCGGTATTCGTCGTAGTCGTCGTGTGGATGTCTAAGTCCGAAGATATGACCAGCTTCGTGCGCTACGAGAACCGTCATACCCTGCTCTATCATGTGTTCATAGTAGACGGCTGCGGAGGCGTGGTGGGGCTTGGTAGGGTCTCTTGGGTCGGGAGAAGCTATGCCAAGGACGCCGGGCTCCTCGATGAAAGAGTTCGTGGTAGTGGTCAGAACAATGACAGGCATGTAGGTGTAGCGTTGCTGCCCAACCTCCTCTATGTATCCTCTCTGTTTTAGGATGTCGTAGGCTTGGTAGGTTTTGAGAATGATGCCTTGCTGCGTGAATTCAAGGGCGTTTCTCAGCTCTGGAACGGTGGCGAGGTCGACGCGTTTGAGTCTAATGTTAAACTTGTTGTACGGCATCAGGGTTGTGTAGGCTTTGAGCATGAGCTCGGGGTCGAAATAACGCACGAGCATGTCGAAGCCGACGCCTGCAACAGTGGCGTCTATCACCACCACATCAACCAGTGTCTGCAAACCATATTTCGGCTGATACAGAGTTGATTTCACAAACCCGCCCATGTCAATAATAAGGTCTATGAGTCTGGCGAGATAGTTTATTCTCTCTTCGGGTGGCTCTATTAGGTAGATGGGTTTAATCACATCTCTGAAACGGGGCGGAGGCAGCGAGCAGATGTCGATGTAATAGTATCTTCCCCACCATGGTCCACCGAAGATCGTTATTCCGAAGTCGGCCAAGTATCTTCCGGTGTCAGGAGACTGGCCGAATGTGTAGTATATCGCGGGCCTTTCTCCGCCCATGAAGGGGATGCTGCAGAAGACGAAAATCGAGTATCCTCCTTCATAGGTGCCGAGCCATTTCTCTGTGATGTCTGCGAAGACGCGTAAAGCATCACGGGCCCTTATGGTTTGGTCTGTCCAGGATAGCGGTATTCCCCAGGCCACCGCGAATTCCACGGCCTTCTGCGAAATTTGGAAAGGTGTTTTCGAGACGAGTGACCGCATTTTTTGCCGAAACTCCTCCAACATAGATAAAGCATCAGGTACATCGAAGAATTCGATCTTCACGTCGAACTCGAATGGTGCAAGGTTTTCTCCTGAGCCGAATGCAGCTATCTGTGAGTGAGCCTTGCTCCTGATAATCCCTGTCTCGAGCATGTTATCATATAGTTCTTGGAAGCTTTTGACGCCAAACCAGCGTGGGTCCACATCATAGAAGAAAACTGTAACCGGAAGCTCTCCCTTGATGGGGAGAACACGGTAATCATCGGTGTTTTGCTGAGGAGACAAGGCCCAAGCATCGTGCAATAGACTACCGATAAGGAAGAAAACCGCCAGAAAGACGGTGACTGACCGCATTAAATGCTATTCAGCGATGCTCGCTAAAAAATTTTGCTTGTTTAAACTGTGTGAGAAACTGGTTTATTAAATGCTTTCCATCCTTTGGTTTTGAGTTGTTACGTGACTTTGCTGCTCGGGAGTTTGTGGTCGACGGCAGGAGGCTGCGTTATTATTCGTTGAAGGCTTTGGAGGAGCAGGGCATAATTCAATTGGCTAAGCTTCCCTACAGCATTAGGGTTTTTGTGGAGAATGTGCTGCGGAACGAGGATGGGTTTGTCTGCACAGATGATGATGTGAAGGAGGCAGCCAATTATCTGCATGGCGGTAAGCGCGAGGTGCCGTTTTTCCCCTCGCGTGTTCTCTTACAGGATTTTACGGGTGTGCCTGCGCTTGTCGACCTCGCTGCCATGCGGTCCGCTGTTAAACGCGCTGGCCAAGACCCCTCCAAAGTTAACCCAAGCATTCCAGTGGACCTGGTCATAGACCATTCCATCCAAGTCGATTTCTTCGGGACACCTGAGGCGTTCAGCCTCAACCTCGACTACGAGTTCAAACGCAACACAGAGCGCTACGTTTTTCTCAAGTGGGCGCAGAATGCTTTTAGAAACTTTCGCGTGATACCGCCGGGTAGGGGGATTGTTCACCAGGTCAACCTCGAGTATTTGGCGAAGGTTGTTGATGTGCGTGGTTTTGACGGTGTTTTGACCGCTTTTCCCGACACGGTGTTGGGGACGGATTCGCATACCCCGATGGTGAACGGGCTGGGCGTGGTTGGATGGGGTGTTGGCGGAATCGAGGCTGAGGCGGTTATGCTGGGCCAGCCCTACTACATGACGACGCCCGAGGTCGTGGGTGTGAGGCTTGTCGGCGAGCTACGTGAAGGCACGACCGCGACAGACCTTGTCCTAACAATCACCGAGATGCTGAGAAAACACGGAGTGGTGGGCAAGTTTGTCGAATTCTTCGGGCCAAGCCTCTCCAAGCTCAGCGTACCCGACCGCGCCACAATAGCGAACATGGCCCCAGAATACGGAGCAACCATCGGCTACTTCCCCATAGACCGTGAAACCATCAACTACCTACGCATGACAGGAAGACCGGAAGAACACATACGCGTCGTCGAAGAGTATGCGAAGATACAGGGCCTCTTCTACAACCCCGATGAAACACCCGTTTACAACACTGTGCTGGAGCTTGACCTGTCAACGGTGGAGCCATCTATCTCTGGGCCAGCCAACCCTGAGGACCGCATACCGCTTAGGGAGGCTAAGCGACGGACGCGCGAAATCATGCTGGCCTACCTCAAACAGGCTGGAATACCTGTTGATGATGTTAACGAGCGTGAGTGGAGCTATGAAGGCGGCGCGGCGAGGGCATCTATCGCCACGATGCAGAAGAAAACAGGCAGCGTGGTTGATGAGCTTTCCCATGGCTCGGTGGTGATATCGGCGATAACAAGCTGCACCAACACATCCAACCCCTCGGTGATGATTGGAGCGGGGCTGCTTGCCAAAAAAGCCGTGGAGAAAGGCCTACAGACACCATCCTACGTAAAGACAAGCCTCGCCCCAGGCTCGATGGCTGTGACAGAGTATCTCGAGAAAGCGGGGCTGGCACCTTATCTCGAGAAGCTTGGCTACAGCCTGGTGGGCTACGGCTGTACAACATGCATAGGCAACAGCGGCCCACTGCCTGACCATATTGTTCAGCAGATAAGGGAGAGAAATCTCTACACCGTCGCCGTGTTGAGCGGAAACAGGAACTTCGAGGGCCGGATAAACCCGCATGTGAGAGCAAGCTACCTCATGTCACCTATGTTGGTGGTCGCCTATGGACTCGCCGGCCGCATAGATATCGACATGTTTAACGAGCCGCTCGGCATCGGCTCAGACGGTCAGCCAGTATATCTTCGCGACATCTGGCCCAGCCTCGAGGAGATAAAGTCGGTCATCAACCAAGCCATTACACCAGAGCTTTTCATCAAAAAATATGCAGACATTTTGAAGGGTGAGGAGCGGTGGGAGAGGCTGCCCGCCCCAGTTGGAGAGGTTTTCCAATGGGATGAGAAATCCACCTATGTCCGCGAGCCTCCCTATTTCATCGACATGCCGAAGACACCGCGGGAGCCTGAGGACATAGTTGATGCCCGTGTCCTCATCCTGGTCGGCGACCGCATCACAACCGACCACATCTCACCAGCGGGCGCAATCCCGGTAAACAGCCCAGCCGGCAAATACTTGATTGAACAAGGAGTTGACCCCGTTGACTTTAACACCTACGGCGCGAGAAGAGGAAACCACGAGGTCATGATACGGGGGACATTTGCGAACATACGGCTGAAGAATCTGTTGGTGGAGGGGAAAGAGGGCTGGTGGACGGTGTATCACCCGACTGGCGAGGTGACAACTGTGTATGATGCGGCGATGCGTTACAGGGAGGCAGGCGTTCCCTTGATTGTTTTGGCTGGGAAGATGTATGGAGCGGGTAGCTCACGAGACTGGGCGGCGAAGGGCACAAGGCTCCTCGGCGTCAGGGCTGTGATTGCGGAGAGCTATGAACGCATCCATAGAAGCAACCTCGTCGGCATGGGTGTTCTTCCTCTCCAGTTCATGGAAGGTGAGGGGTGGCGTCAGCTCGGACTCACCGGCCGCGAACGCTACATCATACGAGGCATATCCGAGGGCCTGACACCAGGCAAGAAACTCACCGTCGAAGCAGTCAGCGACAACGGCGAAGTCAAGAAATTCAACGTCATCACACGTCTCGACACAAAAATCGAGGTCGAATACTACAAACACGGCGGCATACTCCAGTATGTGCTGCGGCGCATCATGAGCGGATAACCTACAGCAGCCAGTTACTCAGCCTAACGTTTCCGAACTCAACCTTCTCATCCCTATACCTTGGCGACGGCGGCTCAAACATTATCGACGGAGCCGGGTCGGCGAAGAAATTGGCTACAATTTTGCCTGCTTGGCCTTCGCCCACCTCGAAGAAACAATAGCCCACGCCGTTGAACAGTTCTTCGGCTGGCTTGTTCTGGAGAGTGGCGGCTATGCGTCGTGCCGCGACCAAGGCCATGGCCTCGGCGAAGACCCCGGCCTTGGGTAGAAACATTCCGTTCGGCAGCTTAACCGAAGTGACGTCGCCTATTGCGTAGACGTTTCTGAATCTTGTCTCCATGGTCTGGGGGTTTACGGGTATCCAGCCTGTCTCATCGACGAGCGGCGACTCTCTAACCGGCTTCGGCGCCCGATGTGGAGGGACACCGAGCAACAGGTCGAACTCGGCCTCATCATCCTCGAACACAAGCCTCCTGTCCATAATCTGTTTAACTTGTTTGCGTGGATGAAACCGTATTCCACGCTCGGTCAAAAACTGTTCAACACGTTTGCCGACGGGGCCTGCGGCTGGCATGGGCTGCGGCTCAGGAGTGTAGACATCTATCTCAACCTTGTCTCGTAGGCCTCTTCGCCTCATGTAAGAGTCTATGAGTAGGGCTGCTTCATAGGGAGCCGGTGGACATTTGTAGGGTGGTTTGGCTATGAGGATGGCTATGTGTCCATGGGTGAAGTCTTTGAGCATGTTCTGTGCCGCGTAGGCGCCCATCAGGTCGTAGAAGTTGTGTGCATGTTCTCGGAAGCCGGGAACAGCGTCAAAAGCATACTCGGCACCAAGAGCAACCACCACCACGTCAGGAGTGTATACGTTCCCGCTCGTAACGACTTTTCTCGAGGCAGGGTCTATCTCGACAATCTCCTCGTTGATGAACCGTACACCACGTTTCTCCACACCCTTAACCGGGAACAAGCATTCACGAGGCATAGATTTCTCCCCAACCATAAGCCAGAGATTCATGAAACCCATCGAAAACATATCCCGCCTATCGACAACCGTTACACTATGCTCCTGGGGAAGCAGACGCCTCAACTCCACCGCCGCAGCCAAACCGCCGAAACCCGCGCCAAGAACAAGAACCTCGCTCAAACCATTTAACACAGTAATCACCAAGCTATAAAAATCATAAGCCAACTCTACCTAGCTGGCGTGGCCCTTTCACCAAAAGCATCAGAGAATCTATGATGCTACCGCCACTCCTCGTTAAACCTCATGCCCAACATCGTGACAACCACACCCATTGACCATCAATCACCAAACATCCTCATCCTAGTAAATTGCCTCTCTATGGCCTATGTCCAGTAGATATACCGCTTTTTCTCGCTGATTGATTACGTATATTACTCTATAGTCTCCTATTCGTAGGCTGTATTTGCCCTTTAAATCACCATGTAGCTGCTTCCCGGCATAAGGGTCTTTCTCTAGAATTCTTAGCTGCTCATCTATCCTTAGCTTTGTTTGCTTATCCATTTTGAGAAAACTTTTCTCAAACCTAGAAGTGGCGATTAGCCTATATTTCTCCAACTTCTCTCAGCTTCTTAATCATCTCATCGTAACCCTTTATTCTGCCAGCTCTTATGTCCTCCTCAGCCTCTTTAATGCCTTGCATGAGCTCGGAGTCGCCAGCCACTTCTAAGGTCTCTAGTAGCTCATCCATCAGGTCTCTAGCGCGTCTGAGCAGTTCAATCTGACGTTCATCCAACATTACTTGGACCATAACCCCACAACTCTATCCAACTAACCATAATATAAGCAATTTTTAAAATGCAGCCATTTGCACGCTCATCAGTAGTAACCTTCTATCCTTGTAGCTGCTCTGTAATCACCAATAGATGCTGTTGATGCTGGGACATGTTGGTGCTCGATGAATGCATGAAGATGCTGCTGGATGAAGGGATTTAAATATCTATGAAGCTTTGTCGGGGTGATGGTGTTTGCAGGCTGTTGAGACGATTCGCTGGGATGAGCGGCGTGGTGAGCTTGTTCTACTTGACCAGAGGTTTTTGCCTGCTCGTGTAAAGTTTCTACGATGTAGAGATGTTGATGATGTTGCTGTGGCGATTAAGGACATGGCTGTCCGAGGCGCTCCCGCAATCGGTGTTACCGCTGCATATGGCATGGCGTTAGCGGCTCTTCGTTCAAGAGCTAAGACACGTGAACAGCTGTTGACCAAGCTTAGGCAAGCCGCGAAAACACTCGGCTCCACAAGGCCAACAGCGGTCAACCTCTTCTGGGCCCTTGACAGAATGATGAAGAGGGCGGAGAACATCGATGGGTCGCCTGCAGAAATCGCGAAAGAACTCCTCAACGAGGCACATAAAATCCATAGAGAAGATGTGGAGATGAACAAAACCATCGGCAGACTCGGCGCAGACCTCATACCCGACGACGCAAAAATACTCACACACTGTAACGCAGGAGCCCTCGCCACAGCCGGATACGGCACAGCCCTGGGAGTAATCAGGTACGCACATGAGTCGGGGAAGAAAATACTCGTCTACGCCAGCGAGACAAGACCCCGTCTACAGGGAGCAAAGCTCACGGCCTTCGAGCTCAAAACACTCAAAATACCGTTCTATGTTGTGCCTGACACAGCGGTTGCGTTCCTCATGTCAAGAGGCATGATAGACTGCGTCGTCGTCGGCGCCGACAGAATCCTCGCCAAAACAGGCCACGTCATCAACAAGATAGGCACGTTATCAGCCGCAGTCAACGCACAGCACTTCAACATACCCTTCTACGTCGCAGCACCCACATCAACCATAGACTTGCATAAAACAGTGGATGAGGTGGTTATTGAGGAGCGGTCGGAGGATGAGGTGCATTACGTGGGACGTGAGAGAATCACGCCACCGGGAACACGGGCCATTAACTACGCCTTCGACATCACTCCTCCACATCTCGTCACAGCGGTCATCACAGAGAAAGGCGTCTTCAAACCAAACGAGCTCTACAAGTTCCTCACAGGCTGAGAAGCAGCTCCATCAACAATATCATCACAGCTGTGACGACCCCCATACCCAGCATCTTCAAACCCGTTTTAACCATATCAATTTTCGAGAACTTTCCGAGAAACATTCCAAGCACAAACAGCAGCATAAACCCCACCGCAGGAGAAAGAAACACAGCATAAGGCTGCAGCTCATCCATGTACAGGCTCACGATGTATGGCAAAAGAACCGTCAACGAGAGGAGGAAAGTTGATAATCCTCCGATTAGCGAGGCGATAAGCGGGCCGACCAATCCAGCTCTCCCGATGATTGTGTCGCTGACGTCACGAAGCATGGATTCCTCAATCTCCCTTACTCTTCTACGTGTCTCGGCGCTCTCAATCACATAGATGCCGCTGAAGCCTGAGACAAGCATGGCTATAGAGGCTCCCAGGCCTGCGAAAACAACCGTCGAAACCTTCGTCCCAGGCGCAACCGCGGCTCCCAGACAAAGCCCCGTAACGGTCAAGACACCGTCAAAAGAGTTGCTGAAAAAATATCTCCGGACGGCAACGTTCGTTCCCGATATCTCGAGACTCAGCCTAATGCTCTTCAAACCGCTCGAAAGAAACTTAGCAATTTTCCTCAACATGAGAGGGCTTGTCCACCATACATCAATTGTATTCCTTTATAAGTTTCTGGTTGGTTGTTTGACATATGGCAGGGTTTAGGGCACGGTTTGTTTTGGGGGTTTTGCTGGCCGTTGGCCTCTATCTCACCATATTTGCTTTGGTGAACCTTGGCTATCTACCTCCGCTTATGGAGAGAGTTGTGGTTGTCGCTTCCATAGTGCTTGTGGGCGTATACCTCGTCAGAATAACATCCTCGCATGTTGTCAAAACCTTTAGGCCACTTGTTGGCCAGCAGGCTGTTGGAGGCGGCCTCATCATCCAAATAATAGGCTACATCTTGATAGCGGTCTTCGTGCTGTCCACGCTGGGCATACCTCCTGAGACAGCTCTCGCGGGCGGAACAGTCACGGGGCTTGTGATAGGTTTCGCCGGTCAAACAACTCTGTCAAACGTCATCGCTGGCATCATACTTCTGACGTCAAGGCCCTTCAAGATAGGCGACAGGATAGCGGTCGTCACGAGCATTATCCCATATCAGTGGGCCTTTTTACCCGGCTACAAATTCTTCTCAAGAGACTACGTCATCCCAGCCTATACAGGTGTCGTGGACAACATGAGCCTCATGTATACAACGCTCGTCACAGACGATGGATTGGTAATCAAGATTCCCAACAACCTCATCCTCGCCAACTCCGCGATAGCCAACTACTCAGAGGTCACCGAGCGTGAAAGAAAGCTCCGATACGAGTTTCCCATCGACATCAGCCCTGAAACTGTTTTGAACAATCTGAGGGAAGCTCTCTCAGAGTTTCCCGAGATCAAGGACATTTATCTCGAGGAGCAGAGCGACAAAACCCACTACATTGTTGTCATCACGTTTGAGGCGCCGGTAACACAGTGGCGGGAGCTGAAGTCAAGACTGCTGGCTAAAGTGATTGAGGTTCATAGAGAAGCCAAGCAGAAGGCTCTCGCTTAGAAAAACTTATCCCTATCCAGGAGATATTGTGCGTGGAGATGCCGGCCCGCAGTGTGTTGATGAAATGGGTTGAGAGCCATTTTGCTGCGAGGGGGTGCAGGGTTGTGGAGAAATCTATTGCCGATGGTTTTCTCCGTTTCTTATGTGGTGAATCTGAATCTATTGTCAGGGTTGTGGATGAGCTGGCTAGCAGGGATGAGATGCTGGCGACGATTATTCAGGCGGCGATGGAGTCGGGTGGCGGCAAACTTGCCTATGTGTGTCTGCCTATGGCGTTTGTCTCGCGGGTCGGCGACTACGCTTTCAGAGTTAACAAGATAGGTGTGCTGGTCTATGATGAGCGAGACGTTGTAGAGATAGTTGAGGCGGGGTTTGTAGGCAAAACCGTTGATGAGGAGAAACCCATTGTATTGGAGAAACCATCTATCGATGTTGAGCGTGTGGAGAGGCTTGAGAACATGTTGGCCGAGGTGTTGCGACGTGTTGAGGATTTGGAGAGAAGGGTTGAGGAGATGGCGAGACAGCCTGTTCAGCCGACTCAGACCATTCCGCAGCCAACATCCCCCGTGGCGAGAGAAGAGAACAGAGCAAAAAAGCCGAAGAAGCCGGAGAATCTTCCATCCTTTATCGAGGACAACCCATGGGTTGAGCTTTTGTCGGGTAAGAAATGAGGTATAATACTGCGGGGAGATGTGGTTTGTAGATGTTCGACGAGGACTATCGGAGGCGTTATGTGTTTGGATGCGACTATGGAACAAGTGACTTCAAGTACGGCCCCATCACGCAGGGCGATAGGCCTCTCGTAACAGCTAACAGAGGATATTTTCCGGAGAAGTCTATTGTTGCGGAGCTATTGGGTGTGGAGAAAGAGGTTGTGGTGGGCAAGGATGTTACGCTTTTTCTCGGGGCGGGGTCGGAGCTTTCGACGCGTCTCGTTTACCCTATGCGGAGTGGAACTATCGGACGGGATGATGAAAGGGCGTGGCGTGTTGTCGAGGAGCTGACTCGCCAAAGCCTCGCCGAGTTCAAGCCAGGAGGCTTCGGGTTCAAAGGGTTCTACGTCGTCGCAGCATTATCCGCAACAGCTCCCCGCTACATGTATGAACGGCTCTTCAGCATCTATGATAAGCTGGCCGCAGAAGGTCTCATCCATTCCTCGACAATCATTCCCCAGCCTCTCGCCGTCGCGATAGCGCATAAGCAGACCTCATGCGTAGTAGTCGAGAGCGGGCACGGCAACACACAGGTCTCGCCGATATCGCGGGCACCCATCCGCGAGGCTGTCATAGCTCTCAACAGAGGGGGAAGCGCGGCCAACGCCATAACAGCTGAGATACTCAAGGACGCGGGCTATGGTGACCTCGTGAAAGAAGAGGCCCTGGTGAGAAAGGTCAAGGAAAACATAGGTCTTCTGCCACTGGAGCTGGATAAGGCGCTGGCTTTCGCGAAAAATTATCCAGACGAGTTGAAGACTGTGTATCAGCCGCCTGGGACGCGGATAAAAATCGACCTCGGAAAAGATTCGTGGGCTCGTTTCCTTATCGGCGAATACGTCTTCAACCCCAACCACGAAATCTTTGAGAGCTATCACAGGAGAGGTATGCCGAAGCCCGCGGACACGAAAGTCGGTGACATGGTCTTCTACGGCACACTCAGCATAGCTGACACAATCATCCAAGCCGTCGAAAAATGCCCCACAGAGCTCCAGCCTCTTCTCTACAGCCAGGTTATTCTCTCGGGCGGGAACTTTTCGTGGCAGTCTCCTCAGAGGCTTCGTGGAGTGGCGGTCGACAGCGAGACACGTCTCACACATGAGCTGAGGCAGAAGGGTGTCGAGAATCCTGTTGTGAAGCTTTCGGCGGAGCCTCAGTATGCTGTGTGGAGGGGCTGCATAGTCTTCGGATACGCTGTCCCCTCGAGCTATGGCTGGAGCTGGGAGAGGATGGAGGGCTGGTATAGCCACCGCCGCTGAGGCATCGTTACTGCAGCTTCACAACAACGTCGCGGCCCACCTTAACTCTTGAGACCCTTCCCTGCTCCTCCAAAACCTTCATCACTGTGCTGATGGTTGAACGCGGTAGCCCAAGCTCCCGCGCTATCTGCGACTGCTTCATCTCCCCGCCATGACGCCTGAGAACAGCTACAACACGTTCAACCAGAAGCTCATCACCGGAAACACGTCTACGACGCTTGGCAAACAAAGCAACAGCTGCGCCCAAACCTACAGAAAACAGAGCCGGAAACACTATCCAGCTACTCTGAAGAAAGCTGGGCGGAGCAGGAACAATGTTGGACGAGGATAGAACGATGTGCGGCTCTTTTTCGCCGAAGACTCTGCGCCCTCTCCATTCGACAAATCCGTCGCCCATGCCGTCGGCCGTGGGCCTGACCTCGACAACCCTGTAACCGGTGGGAAAAGATATTCTAAGTGTTTCGCCGTCGAGTAGAACCATTCCACCGACGAAGACGTCTCCGGCCTCGAGACCGTTGTCCAGCCTTTTTGCGAACCCGCTCCACCGGAACACCACTTTAACAACGCCAAGCATCCCACTAACCGTTTCAACAACCTCGTGGCTAACATGAAAATCCTCAACCATCATCTCTCTACCCGTGGCAGCCGCGGCATCGGAGACAAGCCTCTCAACCCTCGCCAAATACTCGCCACTCTGCAGAGACATGTTTGAAGCCAACGTCTTGAACGCTTCAGCCTCCTCAACGGAACCTAGTGGAAAAGCGTGAGATATCCGCCAAGTCGCTGAACCATCAGCACCGAGCTCCACCACATACAGGGTGATGTATGGAGGGGGTTGTGAAGCAACGAGCATGAGTGAGAGGAAAAGAGTGATGAGCATGTGGGGTGTTTATGCATCTGTGTATATAGCTTTCTCGTGTTTGGTGTGTTATTGTCTGCCGCGTCCCCTTTCTCTATCACGGTTGTTTTCCGTGTTGGCTGCGTTGTCTTGATGCTGGTGACCTGGCCTATCGTCGCTGCTGTTGTTTTGTCCTCTTCTTCCTCTGTCGGTGTCTGTTGAGTTGCCGTGATGCGGGTTGCCGGGCCGCTCGTCGGCGGTGTTGTTTTGTCCTCTGTTACTGTTGTCGGCGTTGTTTGTTTCTGTTGAGTTGTCTCTATGAGGGTTGCCCTGGCCTCTCCCCCTGTCGTTGTCTGTCCCTTGGTTCCCTGCTTCTTCCCTGGCCATGTCGCCCAGCTTCTTGGCCTCCTCCGCAACCCTCTGGCCAAATTCTCTGTTGATTTCCCGCAGCCTCTCGACCTTTTCCTTCACAGCCTCCTTAACCTCTTTCACGAGCTCCTGCATCCTCTGGCCGAGTTTCTCAGATGACTTTGCTAGTGCTTTGAGCTCAGTTTGCAGAGCCTTCAACGCCGCTGTATACTCTTCTTTTGTGATGTTGCCCGCGAGGTATTGTTGTCGCAGGTTCTCTATTTCAGTCCTAATCTGCTCCATTCTATTCTGCCGTTCTTCGAGAAACTGTGCTATCAGCTCTGTCTTGTTCTCCTCTATCTGCTCCAGCTTCAACTTGAAATCGAGCAACGCTTCCCTCACCGCCTCCCTATGCTCCACAACTATTGACCTCAGCTCCGCGGTAATCCTCTGCCCCAGCGACATGTCTGTCAGCTCCTGAGCAGCAGCCAAAGCAGCCGTAGCTAGAACGGCCGTCAACAGCAAAACCGCCATTAACACCGAAGCCTTCATCGCAGCTCCTCTGCGAAAAGATGCCGAAAAACCTTATCCCAGATAGAAAGCGTCAAAACCGTTCAGAAACGTTCGAACAGTTTTTAGAGAGATTTATGGGATGAGGTGGGGGCCGTTGCTAAGCCTGTTTAGAATTTTGTGCCGCGGGTTGTTTCGGCGAGGTAGAGAAGGGTTTTAGCCCTGTAGTAGGATATTTTGGCTCTCTCGAGGAGTTTGCTGCGTTTTTCTTCGGTGAGCCATGTCTTCGGCGTGGAGAGATCGTTGATTATTTCCTCGAGCATGGCGACAACGAGGTCAAGACGCGCCTCCATCTCAAGCATTTTTTCACAGTATTCCAGCTGTTCTGTCAAGACCTTCTCCATCTGGTCAGTATCAGCTGCCATTCCGCCGTTTTTCACATCCTTTATAGCTGTAATAAGTTTTTCGCAACACCCCAGCCTCCGAGCGGTTGCGGTGGAGAAACTCTTAAACCACCTTGCGCCAGCTGTTGGTGGATGTGTTATCCCGGGTTGTCGGCTGATTGGATGACTTTGGTCGAGGCTGTCAAGGCTCTTCCGCTTTACCGTAGCCACATGGCATATGTAAGGGATAAGCTGTTGCTGGCTAAGCCCGATATCTCTGTCGAGGAGGTGGTTACGCGGCTTGGTGTTACAAGGGGGGAAGCGATGGTTATTCTCTGGGAATTGCGTAAAACCGGTGAAGAGGTTTTGGCTATGATGGGGAACTGTGCTGGAAAACGGGGCACGGATTACGGCCTCGCGGCGCTGGGCGGCACCTTCTCAGTCATCCATGTGGGGCACATGGCGCTGCTCGCCGAAGCATTCACCAAAGCGGAGAAAGTGATTGTCGGCGTCACATCCGACGGCTTCGCCGCAAAACTTGGGAAAAAATATCCGATACCATCCTATGAGCAACGGGTTAAGCAGCTGCGTGAGTTTCTCAGCAGATATGGATGGCTTGAGAGAGCTAGGATAACTGTTCTCGAAGACCCCTATGGCCCAACGCTTGACGACCCCGCTGTCGAGCTCATCGTCACAAGCCCCGCGACAGCGTATCGTGCATCGGAGATAAACATGAAGAGGGTGGAGCGAAACCTTAACCAGCTTGATATCAGGATATCCCCCCTAGTGGTGGCTGAGGATGGACAGCCTGTCTCATCAACCCGCGTCATGATGGGTGAGATTACGCCGCTGGGTAAGCTTAGGAAATCGCTGGAACAAGGTTAGCGACGGCGAGGTAAGTTAGCAGCATCACGAGAAAAGCGGATTTCCGAGATGTGTTGTGTAGATACATGACGAAGAGGCCTGTGTAGATGGACATAAGAACGCGCCATGCAAAGTTTTTCACCACACTGATGATTGGGATGAATGCTCCGGGCTGTTCTCTAACCGCCGCTATTGATGTGATAAGCGTGGTCCGAGGAGTTATGTCTTGGAAAACAAAGTCCTCCAAACTAATTTTTTCCGGCAAGCTGTATGGTGGAGCGGAGGGATTTTGAAGAGAAACTGTGAGGACGCTCTCTGAAATTATTCTCTGTATCTCATCCGCGGTGTATCCGCCTGTTTCAACCATTTTCCCGTCGCTGAGCACCCGTGTCACGTTGGCTTTCTTGGCGTAGAGCAGCTCTGTCTCGATGGTTCTCGCTATGTCTCCGTCAACCCATGTCAACGTCGCGTTTCTGAATATCACGTCCGAGAATTGTGCGCCGAAGACGTAGTATTTCTCGGGTGCTGAGGGGATTGTTGCCGTGAATATGAACACGTTAACTATGGCGAAGACTGTGAAGAGGTAGAGGAAAACGGTGAGGAAATCACGCATCGATGCATGGTTTCTGCCGAGAAGCCTGCCAAGTATTCGGCCCACACCCACGATGATGACGAGCGCGGTGAAGACCGTTGTCAGGCTAGCCATCATCAAATAATCTAGCTGAAAAAGCTCCAGCTCAACAATCGAGTAGGGCCCCAGAGCTATCTCGTAAACGGTTTTGAAGCGGTAAATGTAGATGGTGACAGCGGCTTGGCTGAGTGCCGCCAAGGTGAAAACTATGAGTGCTTTCCTGATTTCCCGTGAACCCTCTACTGTTTTGGCTTTTGACGGATGTATCAGCAGCGTCAGCGGGTTCAAGTGTTATGTTCTCAGGAGAACTTCGCGGCGGAGCAGCTGGATTGCGAGAGCGGGGTCGACGCCTTTTGGACAGACTTTGCTGCATGAGCCTGCGAAATGGCATCGCAGCAGCCGGCTTCCTTCGGCGAGAGGTCTCAGCCTATCCACTCCGCCTTCGTCACGTGAGTCGGCGTAGTAGCGGTATGCCTGCGCCAGGGCCTGTGGCCCGAGGAATTCCTTGTCCGTTGCTGTCACGGGGCAGGCGGCGTAGCAGAGGCCGCATTTGATACAGTATGCGAACTGGATGTAGTGTTCAAGCTCTTCATCGCTCTGCCGATAGGAGACGTTGCTCTTCTCCTGTTCATATGTGTCGAGTCTTATGAGGTAGGGTTTGACCCATCGGTGTTTGGTGAAGAATTCCTCGAAATCTGTTACAAGGTCTTTGATTATGGGGAAGTTGCGTAGAGGCTCGACGGTGATTGTGCGTGTCTTCAGCTCCTCTATCAAGGTGTAGCAGGCGAGTCGTGGCAGCCCGTTTATCATCATGCCGCAGGAGCCGCATGTCGCCATTCTGCATGAGAATCTTATCGAGAGTGTTGGGTCTATCTTTTCCTTGATGTGGAGGAGGCCTTGTAGAACTGTCATCCCCTTGAACGTTGGCACGGTGTATGTCTGGTAGCTTCTGCGCCCGTCTTTGTCGGGGTCGTAGCGGAAAACCCTAAACCTAACCTCCTGCATAGCATCCACCTCTACAACAAATGAGCTATCACTATGGTGCGTGTGCCGTATATCACCACGGCCAGGGCGGCGACCGTGACGGCTATGTTCACGATGCGGAGATATGTTTTCCCCTGATACAGCTCAGAGAGGATTGTTCGGACGCCGTTGAAGCCGTGGAAAGCGACGAAGATAAGCAGAGCCTGAAGAGACGCGGCCAGCAGTATGTTGCGGTAGACCGAGATGACGGAGAAGGGATGTCCGTCGAAGGACATGCTCGCTTCGTAGGGGCTGAGGAGAAACACGGTGGCTAGATGAATGGCTCCAGTCACCAGTATCCCTATCCCCGTTATGTAATGAAGTAGGTGAATCGTTTTCTCTCTCATATCTGAAGCACCTTGAAGAACACGTCAAGAGAGTAGATGATTGCCGCGGTAGCTAACACGATGCTCAGCCAGAAAAGGGCGCGCTGGGCTTTTGACATCGAGCCGGGGTGATAGGGGTATTCTGGGCGTTTCGGCTTCTCCAGCAACACGCCGAAATGCACGAGAGTTAGACGTATTCCGTTGAACGTGTGGAAGAATATCATAAAGGCGAGGAGGACAAGGCCTATGTCGAATATCGGGTTGGCGAGAAACTCTTTGGTCTCGTTCCACACCTGCCGCGCATACTCGTAGGGCGGAATAGTCCAGACTGTTGGGCCTCCTACAACATTTCCTGTTTCGGCGATGTGCATCACGAAGAAAAGTATAATCGCAACACCTGAGACGCGTTGAAGAGTGTAGCTCCAGCGCTCCAGCCCATAGCGGACGGGTATCAGCCATGTTTTTAGTGCTATGGATAGCCTGCTCATCTCCTCAATACCTCCTCTCCGTGGGCGCATATTCTGTGATGACGGGGCTTATGTACTCTATCCGCGGCCCGTCCTCGGTGTAGTATGCGAGGGTGTGTTTGAGGAAGTTGACGTCGTCTCGTTTGGGGTAGTCGAGGCGTGCATGTGCTCCACGCGACTCTTTCCTGTTCAGAGCCGAGATGAGAATAACCTCGGCGACCTCAATCATCATCTCTATTTCGAGCACGTTCATGAGGTTGGTGTTGTAGTAGCGGCTGCTGTCAACCACTCCTCTGAATAGTTTTTGCCTGATTTTTCTGACCGCGTCAATGCCTTGTAGGAGGCTTTTTTCCTCGCGGTAGATGTGGCATGTTTGCTCCATCGTTGTCTGCAGCTCTTGTCTGATGTCGTAGGGGTTTTCTTTTGGTGCTTTCCCCAGTAGCTCGTCGTAGATGTGTTTCTCGATGGCTGCTGCGTCGGATTTGTTGACTGTTGTTTGGTTGTGGTTGGCGAGGACATGTTCAGCGGCTGCTTTTCCTGTGATAGCGCCCCATACGAGGCACTCGGTTGTGGAGTTTGAGCCAAGCCTGTTAGCCCCGTTGATGGAGACACAGGCAACCTCGCCCGCCGCCCAGAGGCCCTTGACGGCTGTTGCCCCACCGATGTTCGTGTCCACACCTCCCATATAGTAGTGAGCCACCGGCCTAACGGGGATGGGTTCGTCGATGGGGTCTATGCCGGCGAGACGCATACAGTATTCACGTATGCCCGCCAGCTTTTTCTTGATTTTTTCCGCACCAAGCACGGTGAGGTCAAGATGTAGACATTTAACGCCGCCGGGGCCTTCTACTCCACGGCCCTCGGCAATCTCGTTATACATGGCGCGTGAGACGATGTCGCGTGGTGCGAGCTCCATCTTCTCGGGAGCGTATCTCTTCATGAACCTTTCTCCGTTGGCGTTGGTGAGTATGCCTCCTTCTCCGCGCGCTGCCTCTGTTATCAGGATGCCTGATGGGACGAGGCCTGTGGGATGGAACTGGACAAACTCCATGTCTTTGAGCGGTGCGCCCGCTCGGTAGGCTATGTAGAGGCCGTCGGGTGTTGAGGAGTATCCGAAGGTTGCGAAAGAGTAGAGCCTGCCCGCGCCTCCTGTTGCGAGAACACCCGCCTTAGCCGAGACGGTGTGTATTTTTCCAGTCTTTAGCTCGAGGGCCACAAGCCCCTTGAACTTACCGTTCTCCACCAAGAGGCTTACAGCCGCCCACTCGGGATAGAAATGGATGTTATCGTATTTGAGAGCGGTGTCATAGAGAGTGCTCATCTCAAAGAACCCAACCTTGTCCTCCGCATAACAGGCCCGTGGAAAACTCTGCCCACCGAAGAAACGCTGCGCAATCTTTCCATCATCTCGTCTCGCCCACGGCATCCCCCAACGCTCAAGCTGCAGAATCTCTTCTGGCGCTTTTTTCACAAACAGCTCAACAGCATCCTGGTCGGCGAGAAAATCCGAGCCCTTGACCGTGTCATACATGTGAGACTGGAGGCTGTCACCCTCCTCGGGATAGAGAACAGCAGCCGTGCCACCCTCCGCGGAAACCGAATGTGAACGCATCACCTGCGTTTTTGTGAAAACACCGACAACAATCTTTTCACGGCCCACACGAGCCGCCTCTATCGCGGCCCGCAAGCCCGCAAGCCCCGAGCCGATAACCGCGACATCAACATCCAAATCGGCGCCCATACATCAAATAGGTACGTGGCCCACAATTTAATGCTAATTATTCTTCATCACTTTTTCATCTGCTTGACCAAGATTATGCGTCCTCTCCGTGGGTCGACAACCATTTTCAGCTTATCGCCTTCGCGGAACTTGAACATGCTGTCGGACGCTATCTTTGAGGGGATGTGTATGTAGAGATAGGTTTTCCCGCTTGCGTGACGTTTCTTCCTGATGTAGACGGTTGCCTCAAGAGGCATTTTGCATAAAAATTAGGGATATGATGATTTATAACAGTTATGGATAAAATTTTTAGGAAATTATTTGAGCAGCTTTTTTAGCTATTTCCGCGGCCATCTCGGATGTCTTAGCGGTTCCTCCGAGGTCGACTGTCACGACCTTGTGCTCGGCTATGACTTGCTCGGTTGCTTTCTCGATTGCTTCACCGTATTTCGTGAGCCCGAGGTATTTCAGCATCCATGCGCCGGCCAGGATTGTCGCCGTCGGGTTCACTCTATCCATGCCCTTGTATTTGGGGGCGCTTCCATGCGCCGGCTCAAACATGGCGTAGCGGTCGCCGATGTTGGCTGCATAAACCATGCCGATGTTGCCCACAAGCCCCGCAGCGGCCTCTGACAAAACATCCATGAAAAGGTTTGTGCTTAGAAGGACGTTTTGGTTAAACCTGTCGGGGTTTTTAATCAGCTGCTGAGACATGTTGTCGATGTAGTATTCTTCGTAGCTTATGCCGGGAAACTCTTTGGCAACTGTTTCAACCGCTTCCCAGAACACACCATCGGTTATGCGGAGGATGTTGCGCTTGGTTATGACGATGACTTTGCTCCAGTTTCTCTCCGCCGCTATTTTGAAGGCCCAGCGCGCAATCCGCTCGCTTCCCCGCCGCGTTATTTTCCTTATGGCTATGGAGACGTCGTCGCTCAGCCTGTGCTCAAGCCCTGAGTAAAGCCCCTCCGTCGCCTCCCTGACACAGACGAAGTCGAAGGGCCCGAAAATGCTTGACAGCGGGCTTTCGGCTCCTTTGAAGGTTTTGATGGGTCTTATGTTTGCGTAGAGGTCCATGGCCTGCCTGATTGAGACGGCGACGCTTCTTGGTGCGTTGGGGTCGGGTGGAGTGGTTGTCGGTGATTTGAAGCATGCATCACTTGACCTGATGGCCTCCCATGTTTCAGCAGGTATCATACTGTTACCGCCATGCTTCATCCACCACTCCGAGCCAGCTTCACACTCAATAACCTCGAGAGGTGGGGAAACGGCGTCCAAAACCTTCTTCAACGCAGCCGCAAGCTCAGGACCCGTTCCATCTCCTTTTATCAACACCACTTTACGCATGAAAATTCACGAAAAACCTTCGGAGAGTTATCTAAAAAAGTTTGACTGTTTTGAGGACTGTTTCAGGGCTTAGGGGGAGCTTTTTCACCCGTTTGCCTATGGCTCGGGAGACGGCGTTGGCGATGGCTGATGCGACGGGGTTTGTGGCCAGCTCGCCTATGCTTTTGGCTCCGAATGGGCCGTAGGGGTCGGTGGAGTCGGCGAAGAAAACCAGTGTCTCGGCGATGTCGGTGGCGCTGGGGAGCAGGTAATCCATGAAGCTTGGGTTGATGTATTTCCCGTCCTGCACAACCACTTCCTCCAGCAACGCGTAGCCTATTCCCGTCGCTATTCCTCCATGTGCTTGGCCCGCTGCCTCTGAAGGGTTGATGACCGTTCCTATATCGTATCCGCCGGCGATTTTCTCCACCTTCACAGCGCCTGTCTCGAGGTCGACAGCCACCTGCGCGAAGATAACAGCCCAGCTCGGCGGCGCTGCGTTGGGCCTGAGGCCGCTGACCGCTATCGGCAGAAACCCTTTCCGTGTCTTGAACCGCATAGCCACATCCGAGAGGCTGAGCCGCTTATCCGCGTCCTCCACATGTCTCACCCATCCATCCTCTATCTGTAGGTCTTTCGGCGAGCATTCAAGCATCTCAGCGGCCTGCGTCAAGATTTGTTCCCGCAGCTTCTCGGCTGCGGAGACAACGGCGAGTCCTCCAACATATGTTCCGCGGCTGGCATGGGTGCCCATGTCAAAAGGCGTGTACTGGGTGTTGCCTATCTCGACGTAGACGTCTTCAGGCCTTGTTCCCAGCGCCTCGGCGCATATCGCAGCGAGTGTTTCATGTTCACCGGGGCCCATCTCGACCATGGCGGTGTTCAGCGAAACTGTTCCGTCTTCGTTGAGCTTTAGCACAACACCCGCGCCCTCCTGCCTGTCTTGCTGCTCAGACATTTCTCCACCCGTTCCCGATGTGTGATGGCCGACAGCGACTCCGCAGGCGCGTACCACGCCATCAACCACTCTACGCTCCGTTGTCCAACCAAACGCTGCAGCCGTTTTCCGAGCAACCTGCTCAAGAGCCATCGACCGTATAACAGTGGTGACCGTGGGCCCCTGACCATAGTAGATGTCGCCAACCCGTGGCAGATTCTTTAGACGAAACTCGAGAGGGTCCATGCCGAGGTCCTCCGCTATCTCGTCGACAAGCGATTCGAGGGCAAAGTTTTGCTGCGGGTTGCCGAAGCCACGCATCGCCCCACACACAGGCAGGTTGGTGTAGACACCCTTGCCCTCAAAGTATCGGTAGCCAGCTGCGTAGCTGGAGATGAACCAGCCACCCGTGCACGTAACCGCTTCCAACATGTGGTCCGCGTAGGCACCACTCTGGAGAACAGCTCTCATCTCCATAGCCTCAATCCGGCCCTCACGGCTCACACCCAGTCTTACATCCATGTATGCGGCTCTCCGCGCCGTCGTGTAGAAATCCTGTTGGCGTGTTGAGACGAATTTGACTGTGCGGCCTGTGACTTGGGCCAGATAGGCGATGACGGGTTCATGTATGGCGAGGTTGTATTTGGCGCCGAATCCGCCGCCGAGTGTCATGCCGTGGACCACGACCTTGTTCATGGGCAGTTGAAGAGCTTTGGCAAGCCAGTAACGTGTTCCGTGGATAGATTGCGTGGTGCAGTATACGTCAAGCGTCCCATCTGGCCTTGGTGAAACAATCATCGCCCGCGGCTCTATTGCGGCGTTGTAGAGAATCTGTGTCCGGAAGCTGTCTTCATAGGTTTTGACCACACGCGAATAGGCTTCTTCTCTGCTTCCTATCTCCACGGTGTCCATGAACCCGATGTTGCTCTCCAGCTTCTTCACAGCACCGCCGACCTCTATCTCGTCGTGAACAAGCGGCGCATCTGGTTGCAGAGCTTTCTCGGCAGAGTCCACGTAGTCGAGAACCTCGTAATCCACCTCAATCTTCTCCACGGCGTCGTAGGCTGTTTCAGGAGAATCCGCTGCAACAGCTGCGACTATGTCGCCCGCGAATCGCTGAACCCTGTCTATGATTTTCCTATCACATATGACTTTCCACGGCACTGGCGAGAATGTTCTGCCGAACCTGTGCTGGGGGACGTTGAACGGTGTCAGAACTGTTGCGACACCCGGTGTCTTCAAGGCTTTTGAGACATCTATTTGCTTCACGACCGCGTGTGGGTAGGGTGAGTGGAGAAGCGCTGCGTGAAGTGGTTTGGCGGGCTGTATGTCTGCAGTGTATTTTATGCGGCCTGTTACACGATATACAGCGTCTCGGCGTGGTCTATCTTTCGCGACATACTTCAGCATGGCTGCCTCACTGTTTGCGTAGCTGCTTGATTAGTTTCTCGGGGACTACGGGGATTTCGTCGACATCTACTCCGACGGCGTCTTTGATGGCGTTGGCCACGGCCGCGGGAATTGGTATTAGAGCCAGCTCAGCCAAGCCCTTGGCTCCGAGAGGCCCATGTGGGCAGATGTCTTCATAGTAAACGGGGTCGTGTATCCGCGGTGTCTCCGAAGCCGAGGGGATGAGGTAATCCATCAAGCTCGCCGTAAGAAGCCTCCCCTCCTCGAACACCATCCGCTCGGTCAACGAGTATCCGAGAGACTGGACAACCGAGCCATGTATCTGTCCCAGAGCTATGCCGGGATTGATTATTCTGCCGCACGCTGCTCCGGGCCAAACGTTCGTGACCTCAACCTTGCCCGTCTCCGTGTCCACCCTAACCTCAACCAAGACGGCGGAGAATGAGTAGACGGTGTAGGCGTGGCCCTGTCCCCGCGACTCGTCAAACTTGTCTTTCTTCAGGAAGAAGTAGCCGCTCGAGGTGAGGTCCACACCCTTGGAGTAGCATGCGGCTACAACGTCGCGCCAGTCGAGCATCTTGTTCTCAGCTCCTTTCACAAACACTTTGCCGTCGGCTATCTCGATGTCGCCGGGATTGGCCTCCAGCATCTCCGCAGCCATCTTCACAATCCTTCTTCTTACACGGCCCGCTGCGACAAGAGCGGCCGAGCCGCCGAGAGTCAATCCACGGGAGCCATGCGTCGCACCTGTGTCGGGTGCATAGCTTGTTCCGCCCTCGAGCTTAACCCATTCATAAGGTATGCCCAAAACCTCCGCCACAACCTGCTTAATCGCGGTATGTGTTCCCTGACCAAACTCCACTATGCCGCTCGACACCACTACGCTTCCATCCCTCAGCACAGTCAGGGTCGCGGACCCCCAGTCAGGTACGCCGCGGCTTGTGCTTATACCGTGCCAGGCGACTGCGAAGCCATATCCATACTGGTAGCCATTTTCTCTCCTCTTCTTGGAGATGTGTAGCTGGTTTCTCATTTTTTCGACGAGCGGCGCGATGCCTGTGTCCTCGGGCATGGGCTGAGAAGTGGCTGAGAGGTCTCCGGGTCTTAGGAGGTTTTTGAGCCGGAACTCTATCGGGTCTATGCCGAGGCGGCGGGCCAGCTCATCCATCTGCCTCTCCGCCGCGAACTCCGCCTGCGGGTTGCCGAACCCTCTAAAGCTCCCCTGGTAAACCTTGTTTGTGTAGACAAGTTTGCCGACGACGTTTACATGCGGTATCCGGTAGGGCCCGGAGACATGGACACATGCTCGCCAGAGTGTGTAGGGGCCTCGGTTGGCGTAAGCTCCGCTGTCGAAAATAACCTCCGCATCAAGGAACTTGAGCAAGCCGTCTCGGGAGGCCCCTGTTCTACACTTGATGACGGCTGGGTCGCGTTTGCAGTGGCTCGTGAAACTTTCTTCACGGCTGTACTGTAGGTAGACTGGTTTACCGAGTTTCCAGCATGCGAGAGCTGCTTGGGCTGAGACTATTGGGCCCATGTCGTCTTTTCCGCCGAAGGCTCCTCCTATGGCGGGCTGGATGATGGAGACTTTGCTGTAGGGGATGCCGAGGACTCTTGCGACGGTTTTCTGGGCGAGGTGTGGATACTGTGCTTGGCTTATGACGGTTACGCCGTCGATGCTGGGAATGGCCAGCGCAGCCTCAGTCTCCATGTATACATGGTCCTGCGGCGAGAGAACATAGGTCTTCTCGACAACTTCATCAGACTCACGCTCGCCCACCTTCACATCTCCCTTCCTCACCTGCGCCGTCGCCGCTATGTTGGAGCCCTTCTCCTCATGTATCAAAACCCTGTTCTGCAATGCCTCGAAAACATCGTAAACAGCCGGCAGAGGCTCAACATCCACCTCAACCTTCTCAAGCAAATCCTCTGCAGAGTAGCCGTTGTCCGAGACCACGAGAGCCACGGGCTCGCCGTAGAACCTCACCTTCTTCTCGGCGAGAACAGGCTGGTCAGCGACGGTGTAGCCGACCTGATTTTCACCCGGCACGTCACGGGCCGTAACCAAGTGTCCACGTGAATCATTTAACTTGATTGACTTGAGCAGCCCATGGGGAACCACGCTCCGAACGATGCGTGCATGAAGACAGCGGCCGTCGACATAGTCCTCCACATAGCGAAGCATCCCCCTGACACCTGCTACAGACTCGTATCTGATGACGTCTTTTTTCACAACTATGAACCTGTCACGCGAAAGCCACTCCCGAATAACGCTGTAAGCCTCTTCGTCAATGTTCACGAGCCACGAGAACCATGACACCTTTTAAGCTTAAAATGCTTCACAACCGGTGAAGACATGTGTCAGACCTTGTAGTCAAGGATGGATACATAGTTTCACCGCAGGGTGTAACGCGGGCCAGCATCTATGTCTCTGATGGGAAGATAGCGGCGTTTGGTGAAAAGTTTGACATACGGGGTGTGGAGGTGGTTGACGCATCGGGGATGTATGTGTTTCCCGGATTTGTTGACGAGCATGTTCACTTCAGGGAGCCGGGCTATGAGTGGAAAGAGGATTTCTCGACAGGCTCGGCCGCAGCAGCTGCTGGTGGCGTGACCACTGTTCTCGAGATGCCCAACACAGCTCCACCCGTAGCCGATGCATCGACGCTGAGAAAGAAGGCGGAGCTTGTGCGCGGCAAATCATGGGTGGATTATGGGCTCTACGGTGTGTTGACCGACCAGAGCCTAAACAGCTTGGAGGAGATGCTTGAGGCTGGCGCAGTTGGTTTCAAGGCTTTTCTCGGACCCACCACGGGAGACATAGAGCAGCCCAGCGACCCAACAATCATCGAGGCGCTCACACTCTCCCGTGAAAAAGGCTTCACAATAGCTTTCCACTGCGAAAATCGCCACCTCGTCCACCACTACGAGCAGAAAACACGGCGGGAACCAGTATCCCCCTTATCGCATCTATACTCAAGACCTGCGATATGCGAGGTCGACTCTGTCATCAAAATCAACTACTACGCAGCCAAGACAGGGGGCCGTGCGCTGATTGTGCATCTCAGCAGCGGCGAAGCAGTTGACTATCTTCGCTGGAACAGGGCTTCATCAGTGTATGTGGAAACCTGTCCACAGTATCTATTGCTTGACAGCAACGACTACCCACGCTTCGGTAACCTGATGAAGGTAAACCCGCCCATACGTTTTCCAGAAGACAGGGAGAAGCTTCTACAAGGTCTGCGGACAAATGTGATAACCAACATCGGCTCCGACCATGCTCCACACACCTTGGAGGAGAAGAGCAGAAATGTTTTCGAGGCTCCCGCGGGCATGTTTGGAGTCGAGCTACTGGGGCCCCTGATGGTTGACATGGCGTTGCGTGGACATTTTCCACTCGAGAAAGTGGCTGAAGTTCTCTCAACAAACCCGGCGAAGACCTTTGGACTGTATCCGCGGAAAGGAGGGCTGCTGATAGGCTCGGACGCCGACTTCGCCATCTTCGACCCAAGAACACCCTCGAAGATACAGGCTGACAAGCTGCACAGCAAACACCGATTCACACCCTTCGACGGCAGAGAAATCCTCGCCAAACACCGCTACACAATTCTCCGCGGAAAAATAATAGCAGTGGACGGAGAACCCAGCGGGTCAGCCACGGGCCAGTGGATTAAGCCTGGTTAGAAAAGGGTGTCCAGCATGACGGCGAGCATGATGATGAATAGCTGTGGGCTCGTGGTTTTGAAAAGTAGGTAGGCTGTTTTACGGTTTGGACTAATCATCAACGCAGTTGCCGGAAGAACAATCATCAACCCGCTTACCGCAGCGGCTATGAGGTAGATGAGGCCATATTTCCCGGGATAGAGGATGTAGAGTAGGAATGTGAAGAGGACTGATATGATGGTTGTTGATGAGATGCAGCGGATGGCTGTTGCCTCCGAGGTGACGACGGGCAGCATGGGTACATGTGCTCTCATGTAGTCCTCCTTGTAGATAAGTGCGAGGCTCCAGATGTGGGGCGGAATCCAGAGCACTATCAGGGCCGCGAGTATGAAGGCCTCGGCGGTCGGCCAATAACTCACAGCTGTGTATCCCGCCATCAGAGGAGCGCCGCCCGCGTAGCTTCCGAGAATGATGTTCAAAGGTGTCCGTCGTTTGCTCCACATCACATAAATAACCAGGTAGTCAAACATCCCCGTCGCCATGAAGAATAACATAACCGGGTTGATGAGGTAAGCGAGAATAAGGGAAACTGTCATCAAAACGAGGCCAAACACAAGCGCTTTCCAAGGCGGGTTAATCAACCCCCTCGGAAGAACACGCTTCGAAGTCCGTTTCATCACAGAGTCCAGCGACATCTCGAGATAGTTTGAAGCAGCCTCCGTCCCAGCGACACCAAACGTTATTGAAAGAATCGCGACAGTGAAGAGATAGGGGTCGGGTAACCCGTTGGAGGCGGCGATGATTCCAGCCGCCCCGGTGAAAGCCAGAAGCCACCAGACATTAGGCTTCGTCAGCGAAAAATAAATCCTAACGGTTTCCGCGACATTCATCCGGCTTGTTTACTCCTTGGTCTTTATTTATGGCTTCATCTATTTCACGGCTGTTTGGGAAGAATCCATCTATAGTTGCCTTTTTGCCCGACACGCGTTAAAACACCTTTGTCATACAGTATGCCCAGCGCTTGGCTAACTTTGCGGCTCTGAAACGGTAGGCCGAATTGCTCGATGATTTTTTGTCTAACCTCCGCTGTTGTTCTCGCGGTGCTGAAGAAGGATGATGGAATGAGTTTCTGCTCGATTATCTCGAGCGCTTTAACCGCCTCAGATTTTCCCCTTCTTTTCGGAGCCTTGGGCTGCGGCTTGGTTTTCAGCCTCTCCGCAACAGCCCGTGTCAGTGCAAGAAGCTCGTCGAGGTTGGCCAAAGCCTCCTCCTTAGAAGAAGCCTCGAGAGAAACCTCTACATCATCCTCCGTCTCAACCGTAACAACAAACTTGACCATAGAAGCTGTTGATTGCGCCTGCTCTTAAAACCTTCTGAACCTGAGGATGAGCTCGCCGTCGGACAGGGTGAACTCGAAAGAGGATAGGTGTGCTATTTTTTCCCGGAGAGCGGGCGGCAAATAGATGCGGTTGTATCTATCGGGTTCGAAGAGGTATTTGACGTCGTCTATGATGACGGTTACCTCGTTTTTCTTCGCCTTTTTGAGAAGCTTCGCGGGGACGGTTATTCTGCCGTGCTGCTTAACCGTTCTGCCCAGCTTTTTCGAGATGGCGGCCGGGGCCGCGATGCTCAACCCGCCCGCTATAGAGGGGATGATGTAGACGACGTCTCCGTCCTTTAACTTGGTGTTGACGCCTTCGAGAAACCGTATGTCCTCGTTGTTGACGAAAACGTTCACAAAGCTTCTTATCGCCCCGTTTTCGTTGAACAAATGCTTCTGAAGCGCGGTGTAGCGGCTTACAAGCTTGTTTAGAACCTCTCCAACAGTCGAGCCGTCCAGCTCAACCATATCCCGGCCATCAGCATACTGGCGAAGCGGCGTCGGAAGATACACCTTAACAGCCATGTGTCTATCTCATCTTTTTACTGCTGTTCCATTAATATACATATCGTCTCATCTTTACTCGATGACGACTTCTTCTTGGAGGAATTTTTTCTCGCCGTTGTTTTGGACGGCTCTCCAGCTGGCGTATTCGAGGACTTTTTCATGGTTTACGGAGAGTATGAGGTATGACCATGGGGGGAGTGCGTATTCGAGGTCGTAGGCTGAGGGGCGGGCGGCTACGTTGGGATGGGAGTGGTAGACGCCCACGATAGTCATCCCTTTTTCCTCGGCTGTCTTCTCTGCGCGGTAGTATTCCATGGGGTCTATCCGGTATCTTACTCTTCTGTCGTGTTCGTGGATGTTTTGGACGGGGTAGATGTCGAGGACAAGCCGGCTGCCGAGGTCGCCGAACATGAGGCCCGCGGTTTCATAGGGATAGCCTTCTATGCATCTCTTGGCTATCTCCTCGAAGACCCGCCGCTTAACCACCAGCTTCATCTCTCCGAGTCACCGTAGCCGTCGGGCAGAACCACCACCACGACTCCTTCATCCAGCTCCTCAATCAGCTCAACAGCAGCCCTTAAAGCTGCTCCGCCGGAGTATCCTGAGAGAAGGCCCTCGGACCTGGCGAGTCTTCGGCTGGTTTCCGCCGCGTCCTCGGTGCGGATGAAGTATCTGTTGTCGGCTATGTCTTCGCGGTATAGGCTGGGTCTCAGGGCTGAAGCCATGTGTTTGAGGCCCTCTATTCCGTGGAACTCGTCCTCCGGCTGCACCTCAACCACTTTTATCCGCGGGTTTTTCTCTTTGAGGAACCTCGCAGTGCCTTGTAGAGTTCCCGAGGTGCCGACGCCTGCAACAAAGTGAGTGATTTTTCCTCCTGTCTGCATCCAGACCTCGGGCCCCGTTGATTCATAGTGTGCACGGGGGTTGGCGGGGTTGCTGTACTGGTCTGCGTAGAAATATTTCTCGGGCTCCTGTTCATACATTTCCCTGACTTTTTGGATGGCTCCGTCGATGCCTTCCAACGCGTCGGTCAAGATGACCTGTGCGCCGAAGGCCTTCATTTTGCGGAGTTTGATGGGTGAGATGTTTGCGGGTGAGACCATGACGGCACGGTAGCCGAGCGAGGCGGCGAGCATGCTGTAGGACACTCCCATGTTGCCCGATGTCGCGTCGAGGATGCTTTTACCCGGTGAGAGATGTCCGGACCTTATGCCGTCTAAGAGGATGCTGAGCGCGGGCCTATCCTTCACCGAGCCCCCGGGGTTGAACATCTCACATTTGGCGTATAGCTTGACGCCGGGTTTCTCGAAAGACCTGAGCCTGAGGAGAGGGGTTTTGCCCACCAGCTGCCACAGACCCTCTGACTCTGTTCGGAGAAGCTCCGCGCCGACCACCGTCATATTTTGCCGCCTAAACCGTCGTCTTCTCCTTCTTCTCCATCCACTTCTTCTGAAACTCCTCCACAGCCCTATCCGTCTCCCAACACCCGATCATCGCCTTCTCAGCCAGCCATGAGAGGAAAATGTTGCGGAGAACCTCGGCGTCGCTGCTCCCCATCTTATTCCGCAGGAAGCTTACGCATTTGTACTGCTCGTCAGACAACGTTACCAGTATGTGCTTGACCATGGGCTACCACTTATTGCGTTATTATCATATACTTAGTAGCATTTAAAACTTAAACAGCCGCCTGAGGAGTCGTTACCGCAAGCTTTCTCATAGCGGTTCTCAGATGACGTGAGACAGTTGACTTGGAGACGCCGAGCCTTGTGGCTATTTCTCCGAGGCTTGTTTCACGGGATGGTGAAAAATACCCCATCATGAAGGCGGTGTAGAGAACCTGCTGCTGCTTCGGCGTCAAGACCGCTCGGAGGTTGAAGACTTTCCTGTTCAAAACCTCGACATCAAGTCCTCTCTCACGCATCTGGTCGAGGATTTTCCGGGAGACGAGGCGGCCCGGTGTAAGGAATGTGAAGACTACGCCGACGCCTCTGATGAACATGATGTTTAGGGGGATGGCTGAGTTGTTTGAGAGGGTTTGGCACGCTATGCAACTGGGGGAATCGACCCAGACGAACCTGCGGCCCATCGTATAGACTATTGAGTCGGGTATGTGGAGAAGCTCCTGGGAAACGGGTTTGGAGAGCTGTATAAGATGACTTGACAGCCTGTCCCCGACCCTGATGCTCCTGAAAGAGCCTTCAACACCCCTCTGAAAAAGGGTCTGCACCACTCTACAGGTGCTGTTTCGGACAACGACCGTCAGCTGATGAGGCGAAGCTTTCACAGACAGTCTAACACTAATCTATAAATTAAGTTTGATTGTTATGCAACGGTGTTGCATAATGAACTTTTTACACGTAGCCACCTATTATAAGACATGAACAGGATGTTGCTTTTAGCAGTTATCGCCACTTTGTTCGCGTTGGCGGCTCCTGCTTCGGCTATCGTCTACGCTCCCGGTGTTCCAGGCAATCCTCCGCCGAACGCTGTGCCCAACAAGTCGTTTACTCTCATCGCGTCAGAGGCTGATGTGGTTATAGATGATGGAGTGGTGTTTCGGGCGTTTGTTTTCAACGGCACCTCGCCGGGGCCCTTGATAGTTGTTGATGAGGGAGATGTTGTCGAGATTGTTGTCAAGAACGTTGGCCAGTATACTCATGGCTTATCGTTCCACGCGGCCAACACACAGACCTCGAAGTTTGTCGGCAACATAGCGCCGGGCGGAGAAGGTAGGCTGGTCTTCAAAGCCGATTTCCCAGGTGTCTACATGTATCACTGCGCACCCGGAGGGCATGGAATATTGACGCACACGCTCGCCGGCATGTATGGCATGGTTGTTGTTGAACCGAAGAAGGGTAGCTATCTGCTGGAGAAGCAGCTGGGCCGCGAGCCCGACATCAAAGTCTACCTTATACAGCACGAGGTCTACATGAATGGACGCGACTTCTACGACGGAAAACCCGTCTACGTGATGTTCAACGGCCGTGTTTTCCGCTACGTAACCGAGCCTATACAGGCGAGGCCCGGCGACTACATCCGCTTCTACTTCCTCAACGTGGGGCCCAGCCTCGTCTCCAGCTTCCACGCTGTCGGAGGCATTTGGGAGTATGTTTACAAGGGAGGTAACCCTGACAACGTCGAGGTTGGGCTGCAGACAGTCAACGCAGCTCCGACAGAGTCCTACGTGATTGAATGGCGTGTCCCCGCTGAGGGTAATTTCCTCATCGTGTCACATGCCTTCGGCACACAGGCCATCAAGGGAGCTGTGGGCATAGTCGCGGCATCAGCAAACGCGACGCCTGCGCCCGTCATCCTCCCCAACGGCCCCGTTGCACAGCCTCCAGCGAATCCGAAGAGGGTTGTCGCACCCTTTGAGCCAACATCCCCAGACGAGTCCAAGACCTTCCTGCCCGGTGAAAAAGTGATGATACAGATTGTGGGTAACAGCTTCTACCCCAAGATAGCCCGTGTCCCCGTAGGCTCAACGATAACTTGGGTTAACGAGGATGTTCTCAGCATCGGCTCCGGTGAGATAACTGGGCAGCACAACGTAGCCGCCGTCAAGGGCCCTGTCTCCTTCGCCTCACAGCTTCTGAAAAACGCGGAGCAGTTCAGCTTCAAAATCGAGAAAGAAGGCGAATACAACTACATCTGCGGAATTCATCCATACATGAAAGGCACGTTGGTCGCCTACGCGGCCGCCGGGCTGCCTTCCTCGGCGGGCCAGGGAATCGGCTTCACCTTCGACCTCACCGCGTTCATCGTCTTCTTCGGAGGCCTCGGCGCACTTAGCCTACTGGTCTACGTCGGCGAAAAAACATCCAAGAAAACATGAAAACCGCCAAGCTAATTCCCCTCTATTTGTTAGTCATCGCGACAGCCTTTCTTCTCTCCTTCTTTATCTCTCAGCGGGAGACGCCTAATATGCAGCCAGATGTCTTGATGAGCGGCAGGGCCCTACCACGCTTCACATTAACAAACATATACGGGGAAAGAGTAGCTCTCGAATCTTTCCAAGGGAAGGTTGTGTTGATTTTCTTCGGATACGCCAACTGTCCCGATGTCTGTCCACAGGTTTTGAGAAAATATGCGGAGCTTGAGCAGCTTCTCGGCCCAAAAGCATCAGACGTAGCCTTGATCTTCATCACCACCGACCCTTTCCGCGACTCGCCCGAAACCCTCGCACGCCTCGTCGAGAAATACAGCAGCAGGATAGTTGCTTTGACCGGTGACTGGGATGAGTTGGCCGAGGTGTGGCAAAAATATCACATCAGGCCTCTCGAAAAAGAAGAGCAAGCCGCTTTCATAGCCCATTCCGCCCTCATATACATCGGAGACAGAAACCTCGTGCTCCGAAAAATCCTCACACCAGAGATGCCCGCTGAAGACATGCTGGAGCAGATTCTACCACTACTCTAGAGAACAACGAGCTTAACTATCTTCAAAGTTCTTCTTATCTAATTTGTTCTTTCCCACCGATTAAGATGCGGCCCTGTCTTCTCATGATGCTATGAGGCTTTTTCTAACCCTCTGACAACATATTCTAAGTCCTCTAGTGAGATTGGCGGCAGCACACCTATGAGGTATTCCAGCCCTCCATCCCAGTAAATCGCCATGGGTTGCGGGCCAAAGATACGGTTTCTTTCTTCGTCACCAAAAGGTGCTTTGGGAATTATTCGTGCATATCCATTTCCGACTTTAATCACGTATTCGTTGACGGCTGTGTTGTTCGACTGTTGTAGATATTCTTCGCTTAGTGGGAATGGATTAGGTGATATCTCAATCGCTAGCTCTGAGTATCTGTAGTCTTTCTCACCTTTAGCACTGTAGAGAACCATGGCAACTAATGGGCAACACTTATAGTAAATTGCGCTCAGGGTCAAGTTTTTGGGAAGACGAGCAGGTAGCACAACCTCATAACCATGTGACTTCATTACTTGGATAAACTCATCTAACGACACCTCCTTTGCTTGTGACATAAACGCTTCATAGAGAGGCGGTTCAAAACGTGCTTTTTCCCCTCCATTATTTGTTGACAGGAAAAATTGTGATAACGTTGTTGATAATAGTAGAAACGCGGCCAATACTAGAGGTATAGTGTACCTCCTCACCTTATCCACCACCATAGGCCTTGAACTCACAACTATAGTTACAGTCACCACGGTGTTAGAAATATGTTTTGTGCAAGTTTCGACCGATGAGTTTTCTTTATCTCCTCCAAATCTTTGGGAGTATTCTTGTCTACGTGTGTCGCAGTCTAGCTTGTTACCAATAAGAGTAGGTTTGACATAAAAGCCTAGGTTATATCCAATTCACAAGATTCTGGCTGTGATTGGGTAGGTTTTACCTCTTTTTTAGAGGACCGCGAACCTTCCGGTCTTCAAGGCTCTCCTCATTAGACGTTTTTCTGCGAAAACTGACAACACGGCGGCGACGATGGTCGCGGCCACGGCGCCCACTAACATCTGCGTCTCAGGTAGGTAGAAGAGGCCTGTGGCCGACGCCACTATGGGGTGGAGGATGTAGAAGAAAGGTGAAGCCGAGACAACGGCGGCCGCTTCAGGGGGAAGCAGATGAACCGGGATTGCTCCGCTGCTGAAAGGCACGACAAACTGCAGGATGTTCGTCACTATCCACGGTGATTTTACGGAGAGGAGGAGGGTGGAGACTATTGATGAGAAGAAGAGGAAGAAGATGAATGCGATGGCGAGGTAGGCTGCGAAGTGCAGGGGTTTTGCGATGGAGACATCGGCTCCGAAGAAAAGCGACGAGAGAAGGAGAAGGGCCAATCCACCCAAGGCTATGTCCGCCGCTGTAATTATCGTTCTGCTGACCAGATGTATGCTGATGGGTGTCTTGGTTAGGACAAGCTGCTCAACCACACCCATCTGGGCCTCGAGAGGAAGCGAGGTCGCGTTCCACATAAACGAGGAGACGAAGATGAAGACGAAGAAGCCGTAGGAAATTGTTTTCATCACAGCCGGGTCGTTCAGAAAAGAGGGTGCATACATCAATATGGCGAGAAAAAAGAAAATTATCCAGAAAGGCCACTGCAGCAAGTCGGCGAGAATCCATGTTCTCTGGCGGCTGTAGATGGTTAGCCCACGGGCCAGCTCCGCAGCTATTTTACCAGCTAACCCCGACTTTTCTCGCATAGTGGTTTTCACCGTAGCGGTAGACCGCGAGCCCCGCGACGAGGTAGAGCATCATCAGCAGGAGTATTGGGAGCTGTGTGGGTGAAAGGCTGGTCATCACAGCTGCGCGTGCTGTTTCGACTACGTGGTGGAATGGGAGAACCATGCCTATGAGCTGTAGAACAGGTGGAAGAAGAGTTATCGGATATGCGAAGCCCGAGGTAGCGGCCACCACAGCCGCAACAGTGTTAGCCACAGGCTCAGGTTCTTTCGCCACAATAGTCACCACACCCACCACAAGGTTTACACCGACAACAGGTAGCAGGGCGAAAAAAGTCACAGCAGCCGCGAGAAGAAAACCCGGTAATTTAGAGAGGCCGTAGACGATGTATGTTCCGACAAAGCCTGCGAAAAGAAACGCCAGCAGAGAGGTTAGAACGTTTGCGAGAGAATGAGCCGCCAGAATAGCAACCGGGCTTACGGGCGCGGCCATCACGTATTCAAGCCTGCCGCTGGACATACCTCTCCTAAAATACCATGCCGTCGAAGAGGTTAAGACGATTGAAACAGTCATCACGCCGAAGCCTATCACTTGGTAGAGCCACCTCTCCGGCGCCGCCTCACCGGTGAGAACAGTTCCCATGCCATATGTCAGCGTCGAGAAGAACAGCGGGAAAACGGCGACAAAAACAAGGGCCCCCACTTCTCGCAAATAGGATTTGAGCTCGGCCTCGAATACCGCCGTGAATTGGCTGAATGTCTTCATCCCGTGACCACCTGCGCAAACACTTCCTCGAGGCTCGGCTCATGCACTTTGACGTAGCCTATGCGGATGTCCCGTGACCTGAGCTCGTCAAGTATTTCGACTAGTGTGTCGCTGGGTGAGTATGATAGCATCTTTATCACCTTGTTTCCTCTTTCGCCGTTTTCGACGGGGTAGCTGATGTCTAGGGGGCTGTTGCCGATTATCTCGACCTCTACGATGTATGAGAGGTTGAGTCTCTCCTTCAGCTCTCTCGGTGTGCCAAACGCCGCTACCTTTCCCTTGTTTATCAACGCCACTTCTTCGGAGAGTGTCTCAACTTCCCACATGTTGTGGCTTGTCAGGAGAACTGTTTTGCCTTGGCGGGCGAGGTCTGATATGAGTGCCCTGATTTTCTTGGCTGAGAGCGGGTCGAGTCCGATGGTTGGCTCATCGAGGAAAACGGTTTCCGGGTCGTTGATGAGCGCTTTCGCTATGCTGAGCTTGGCTTTCATCCCGAGGCTGTATTCCTCGTAAAACCTGTAGCCATCTCCGCCGAGGCCAACGGTTTCGAGAAGCTCCGCCGCACGCCGCCCCGCTTCACCTTTGCTAAACCCATAGAGACGCCCATAGTAGACAAGGTTCTCAAACCCTGTTAAGCGCGGGTAGAAACCCTTGTCAGGGGCCAGCACGAGCCCAATAACTTCACGAACCCTGTCAGCCTCCTTGACCACGTCGAAGCCGTTGACCCACGCCTGCCCAGCGTCAGGAATGAGTAGAGTTGTCAAAATCTTGATGGTGGTTGTTTTGCCGGCGCCGTTAGGCCCTACAAGCCCGAAAACAGAGCCTCGGCGAACCCTCAGCGAAACACCGTCAACAGCTTTGACAACCTGTTTACGTTGGGAGAAAAACCCTCCCCTCGTCTCATAAGTCTTGACCAAGCCCTCACAGACAACAGAGTGCATCCAGCCGTTCAAAACCCTCCTCGATAAAAAACTCTTCCAACCATCATCAAGTAAAAGAGGCTGAGACAACCTTTTTCAAAGCTTTTCTGAGAAGCTCCATGTAGGATGGCGGTGTTATCTCCAAGTCTTTCGCGAGCTTGCTGAGGGTTACGGGCCGTGGGTTATCGAAGTATCCGTTGAGGTATGAGTGGAGAAGCACCTGCTCCTGTCTCGGCGTGAGAAAACGTTTTGCATGAATTCTCCGAATGTCTTCAACCCTGAAGCGGACACCTCTGCTCCTCAAACCGTCGACAATCTCCTGAACCTCTTTCTCATCCTGCACAAGCAGCCGAAAAACCAGCGAACCCTTCTCCACACGTATCCCAAGCACATGCATATAGGAAAGCCCAAGACTGCTGCATGGACATTGGATAGACTCAACCAAGCCGACTCCAGAGTTTTTACCCATGGCTCGGAAACGGGCCTTAACCACATAGGGATGAGAAGAGACACGGGTTGACAATATCTTCGCATCAACAAGTGACCTAAACCTCACAAAGGCGCTGGCTCCAGAGCCTTTGAAAACAGGCCTGCAGCTCACAATCTCCACATCCGAACTCTCTTTCACCAACTCAGAAATCCAGGGACAGATGACATGGACGCGTAAAAGCGCCTCAAACAACTCAACCACCTAATGTATTAGGTGATTAATTAACTGAAACCCCGCCGCAACGCCGTAGACTAAAATTCCGGTAGCCGAAAAAATCAATCAATGAAAACCACTTACATCGTTGTAGGACTCATTGTTTCAGGGTTTTTGCTTGGGTTTGTCACAGCCCTCTTCTGGACTCCGACTGTTTTTCCCAACATCTTCGGCGCTGCACAGCAAGCCAATGTGAGAGAATACACCATAGTCATCGAGCCCGCGGACATTGAGCTTGCGCCGGGAGTTGTCTGGCATGCTTGGACCTATAACGGAACCATTCCCGGGCCGACGCTATACGCCAAGGTAGGTGACCTGATTAGGGTAAGGGCCATCAACAGGCTCAACCTAACCCACAGCCTGCATCCACACCTGCCCTACTACGACCTCCAGCACGACGGCAGTCAAATCAACATAATCACAGGCGTTGGCAAAGGCTCCATGATTCCACCGGGAGGAGAATGGGTGTATGAATGGCCCGCGACCAAGGCAGGCATCTGGTATTATCACTGCCACTCGGCGGACGGTGGGCTGAGAATCGTGGACCACATGCTGATGGGGCTCTACGGCGCTATTATAGTCGACGAGATAGATGAGCCGCCTTCGCGGAACTTCATCGTCTTCATGGCGGAGACCCCCGCTGTGAGAGGCGCCATAGTGGGCTCGGGGCAGAGGCCCTTCTACATCATGAATGGCATGGGTGTACCGGGCGGTGAGCCGGAGCTTGAGAAAGTCTTTGCCGGCAAGAGCACGGTATATCCGGGGCTGAAGGGTCTTGAAGGCGTAGCGCAGCTTTTCAACAAGTCGATGCCGGTCTTCAAAGCAAAGCTAGGCGAAAGACTTAGGTTCCACATCATCAACATCGGCGACCTCTACCACAGCTTCCACGCCCATGTGGGGGACCATCGCAGCCAATACGTGCTAGGCGGAAGAAGCTGGCCCGCGCAAGTTGTTCCACTTGTCCCAGGGGCGGCAGACACCATAATCCTCGTCTACAACAAGCCAGGTGTCTTTCTCTTCCACTGCCACGTCGTCAGCCACGCCGACGCAGGCATGATAGGCCTAATCATCATAGAAGAATAATGAAGAAAATAGCCATAGCTGCCGCAGCCTTAGCGTTTTTTGCAGTAATAACAATACCTCTTTTCTCTCGAATAGATGCAAGGCCCTCGTCCACTGCTGGAAACATATCAGTATTTTTGCATGCTTCATCCGTGGATGAATGGAGTGGTTGAGGTGCTGCGTTGAGGCGAAGGGTTTTCCTGCTGGGTGCAGTCGCGTTGTCTGCAGGGGCCTTCGGCTTCCTCATGTTAGGCAACAGGTTTGTAGGCAGCGGTGATGACGTTGTTGGGCGGCGTTGTAGCTACTGCGGCATGGAGATAAGGGATAGGAGGTTTGCGGCTGTGCTTGTCGTCAACGGTGAGAAACTGTTCTACGACGATGTTGGATGCATGATGATACATTATCTCTCAGTCGAGGGGATTATCCCGCCTGTCAGCAACACGCCTGTGCTGGGAAAGGTGGAAAAAATCCATGTCTACGACTTTGTCACATCTGAGGAGGTTGACGGATTTGCTGCATGGTATGTTTTGGGGTCGCGTGTCGAGACGCCTATGAGACACGGTGTAATCGCTTTCAAATCTTTCTCGGATGCAGTGGAGTTTACGAGACGCGAAGGCGGAGAAGTTGTTGGATGGGATGGGGCCCTGCAAACCTTCCTCGGCGGGGACATGCACACGGACATGGAGCATGAGGGTCATGACTACTCGCATGCTTTCCACATCCCGCTCACAACAGTCGACGGAAAAACGGTGACTGTCTCGGAAATACTTAGGCAGGGCAAACCCGTTCTCCTCGTCTTCTTCGCAACATGGTGCCCCACATGCAGCAAAAACACATCCACCCTCTCAGCAGCATACAGAAAATTCCGCGGCAAAGCCCTTGTCCTTCTCTCCAGCTTCGACCCACGAGACACCTCTGAAAAAATAAACCAATTCCTCAAAATCCATGGAGCCAGCGAAGAATGGATAGTGACGCAGCCAAACCTCGACTTCCTCGTCTCCCTCCGCGTAATCACTCAGGAGACAATCTTCGCCATCACACCAAATGGGGAGATAGTCTATGAGAAGCGGTTCGGAACCTTGACAGAAGATGACTGGCTCAGTGTCGTTGAGAAGCTTTCAGCTTGACGAGGTTTGTTCGACCGCGGCGAGTGACCTCGACAACTTCTCTCCGGCGGAGCGAAGCAACTAAACGATGCGTCTTGATACGTGAAATTCCAAGAACACGTGATATATCTCTCTGCTCGACGACACCGTTGCTGCGCCTCAGCAAATCAACCACAGCCCTCTCCTCTGCTGTGAGACCAGCCAACACGGGCACGTCTCTTGCCGACAAATACAGCACTATAGGCAACATTATGAGGAGCAGTGCTGCAACCAACAGAGGCAGATAAACCCACCACATCATACCCCACATAGACATCCCCATCATCTCCCGCATCATCCCACCCATCGCGACATCATGCTGCCAAACACTCACCAACACAACGGACAGGAGCAGGGCCCCAGCCACTATCGAGAAAACCCACAGAAAACGGTTGGAAACCAACCTATCCCGAGAAAAATAGGCTCCACGTTTTAAGTGTTTCAAAGCGTTTCAGGACCGTTTCAAGATGATTTTAAAAACGCTCAGAAAATACTGTAGACATGAGAAGCGTTGTTTTGACGGTTGTTTTGCTGGCTTCAGCCATGTTGGCCGCCTTAGTGGCTGCCTATGCATGGATGCAGCAGCCTCCAGCCATGTTTCTCCAACGGTCCCCACCTAGCTACTGGTATGGTGTAGGGATGCATGGCGGCATGATGGGTGGATGTCCATGCACAGGCGGCTATGGTGGGCCAGCTCCTCCATCGGGTCAAAGAATATCTATGCAACAGGCTGTCGAGATATTTGAGAGGTATGTAACGGGCCTTGGACAGGGCTTCAAGCTGAAAGAGGTGATGGAGTTTCAGCGAAACTTCTACGCCATCGTCGTCGAGACGGACACGGGGATAGGTGCCTTCGAGCTACTCGTGAACCCCTACACAGGTGCAGTCTATCCGGAGCCGGGGCCCAACATGATGTGGAACACAAAATACGGAATGCATCAGGGCATGATGGGGCCCTACATCCAGCCAACCGCGGACATGCCCATAACCCCTGAGCAGGCTGAGGAGATTGCCCTCAACTATTTGAGAAACATTTTCCGGGGAGCCGTCGAGGTAGAGCATCCGACAAAGTTCTACGGCTACTACACCATGGACTATAAAGTCGATGGAAAAGTCGACGGCATGCTGAGCGTCAACGGGTTCACCGGACAGGTCTGGTACCATGGCTGGCATGGCCAGTTTATTCAAGAAACCGAGATGGAGGAGGAGTAGCGTGTCAGAGACTGCGAAACCTGTGGCTGCGTTTGTTGTCTCGCTGGTGGCAGGTGTCCTGATTCTGGTTGGAGGGTTGTTCGGTGTTGTTGGGTGGATGGCTTGGGGATGGGTGTGGGGCGGAGGATGGAGGATGATGGGCCCCATGATGGGGTGGTGGATACCCATGTGGCTGTCAACCTTCTCAGTCCTCGGACTCGTCTCAGGAATAGTCATAGTTGCCAGCGCGTTGATGCTTCAAAACCGTCCATCGGAGGCAAAGACATGGGGCACCCTCATACTGGTCTTCTCAGTGGTCAGCCTGTTTGGAATGGGAGGGTTCATCATAGGAGCCATACTCGGCATAATCGGCGGAATACTAGCTCTGACATGGAAGAGTGTCTAAAATGAGGGGAAAAATCATCGGGTTATTGGTTTTCGCGGTGTCTGCAGTCTTGGTGACGATGGCTGTCAACAGCTGGACCGTGAACACATCCACATCTGAGGCGGCTGTCCAGCTGACAATCTACAGGACCGAGCAGTGTCCATGCTGCAAAGAATACGAAGCATACCTCAGAAATAGTGGGATACACTTCCGCAGCGTGGTTGTTAGCGGCGTCGAGCTGGAGAACGTCAGGAAAAAGCTAGGCGTCCCCCGGGAGCTTTACAGCTGTCACACAGCATCGGCCATGCAATACTTCGTAGAGGGCCACACACCTGTCGAAGCCCTGAAAAAGCTGCTCGAGGAGAAGCCGTCGCTGAAAGGCATAGCTGTTCCGGGGATGCCTCCGGGTTCGCCTGGAATGGGAGGCGTCAAGACAGAGCCCTTGAAAATATACGCGTTAAAACCCGATGGCAACATCGTTGTCTGGATGATGTCGTAGAACACTCCCGAGCTGGTTGAATAGACAGCCGGCTCGATTTCCATCGACAACTCATACACATCTCGAAACATGTTTCAACAAAGGTGGAGTCCAAAGGGCGGATAGCCGGCGCCCTTTAGCTATATATACCGTTGGGAATTGTTTGTTTGGGGCTCTGGGTCTGATCGATATGAGCGATTTCGAGGGTCAGCCGTCGAAGATGTCGGATGAGGAGCTCCTGTGGCTGGTGCGTCACAAGGTGCGGAAGGCGATTATCCTCGCGGTCGGTGAGGAGGGCCGGATTGGTGCGACGGCTTTGAAGCAGAAGCTCGGGATAAGCACGGGCTCGCTCTACTACAACCTGCGGCAGATGAGTCAACTCATCACACAGGATGATAAGAAAAACTATATTCTCACCGAGGATGGGCTAAGGATATACAGGGTCCTCACCGCGAAAAACGACTCGGAAGCGGCTCCGAAACTGTCTAAGACGGCTGAACTCGTCTCCTCCGTGTTCTTTCCCATGTGGCTTTTCTCACCGATTTATGAGAGCAGAGTAGTGGCCTCGGTGCTGGGCCCCCTGTCTCTCTTTGTTCTCGTCTTCGTGGCGCTCGCTGGAAGACATGAGCTGTTCATGCTAAACATTAGACAAGCGGTTCCTGTGAACCATTTCAGCTTCGCGTTGTCTCTCGGCTTCACCTATCTCTCCGGATTCCTCGTTCTCACATTTTTCAGCTACCTGTTTTCGGGAAGATTCCGCTCAGCCTCGTCTGCGCTTAGACAGATTCAGAACTCACGGGTGAGAACAGCTCTTGTAGAAGCGGGAAAGCTTCTCTCATCCTTCTCAGTGGCCCTGCTGCCGATGGGGCTTGTCCCAGGCCTCTCGATGGTTGACAGAGTTTTCCAGACATCGATTCTCAGCAACATATTTGTGCGGGATACGCTTGTCGTTCTCTCTCAGACGATGTCGATATTCCTAATTAGCGCTGCCGTTGCTTATGCGAAAAAAATGAGGTGGCAGACCTCTATGGGGGTTGCGCTGGCCTACTTCTATCTATCCCATTTAATTAGCTATGTCAGCCTGCCCCAAGTATGAAGAAGGCGACGACGATGCCGTAGATGCCGAGAGCTTCTGCGAAAGCGGAGATGATGATGGCCGTCGTCCTCACCTCAGGTCTCTCAGCAGTGGCGGCTAAGCCCGCTGAACCGGCTCGAGCCAAACCGAAACCTGAAGAAGCTACGGCGGCTGCGAACGCTATGGCTGCGGCGAAGGTCTTTTGCCCGATGTCGCTCAAGGCCGCGCCTGCTTCAACTGCAGACGCAGAGCCAAGAGCGAGAAGACCGAGAAGCAGCGCCAGCGGCAGTGCCAGTAAACCATTCCTCATCATAGGTGCTTCGTTTTGCGATGTCCAGTGCATTATTTAACCCTGAATTCTTTTGCTTATGCTCCTGTCCCTCACATGCTTAGCTTCGACGTTGTTTATATTAGCCGGCTGTTTTCTTTTTCGTTGGTTGATTAGCTATCGAAGGGCTCCTGACTTGGAGGAGCGTGTGAGGAGTTTGGTTGAGCGTGCGGGGCTGCATCATGTTGATGTGGAGAGGGTTAGGTGTGTGAGGAGCTATGGCTCGGTTTCGAGGGCTACGGCGGCGAGGATACATTCTGTCAGCAAAGCGTTTCTCACCGGCTACGGTATGAAGCCATGCTACGTCATCGAGTTTATCGCGGAGGTTTTCGACAAGCTGCCTAAGGAGGCGCAGGATGAGGTGATTATCCACGAGCTTCTCCACATCCCCAAATCCTTCAGCGGAGGTCTATTGCCACATGGAAAATTTGATTTTGACAGGGAAACACGGAGCATCAGCAAAATTGTTAAGCAAGGCCGTAAACCCTTTTAAGCCCTCTCGCCTCAGCATATGCAGATGTCCTCCGACTATATCAAGCGAATGTCTGACGCTCTCCGCTCTGGTGCTAAGATGCTTTCGGAGGTTTGTCCCGTTTGCAGTAGCCCGCTTTTCGAGATAGGTGGGGAAATGCGGTGTCTGCGGTGTGACAAGCCTGTAGTCAGGGTTCGTGAGGAATCGGAGGTCTATGTGGCTTCTACTCCCCTTGTCCTCACGCAGCTGGAGAACGCCATCGTAGCCAAGCTCGACGCCTTGACGGCTTTGCTGCAGCAGACAACGGAACCCGAGGAAATAAAACAGCTCTCAGAAACATTGTCAAGCCTTGTGAAACTGTTTCACGAAAGCCGAAAACTCGGTGAAACATTTCGCAAACAATAGCCCTCAAACAACTACCCCAAACATCCATAGATAAAACCACCACATGTTCCACAATATTACCTGAAGAATATGTGAAATGCTTAAGAGAGTTTGTTGGCCTTTTAAGATAATCAAGAAATGAGCAAACATCTTTGTAAAGGCAAATTGATTGTCGTATGATGAGAAAGATTATAGCATTTTTCGGTAGCCGAGGGGTTCATTCTCCTGTTCACCTGTTTCACATATCTATGTGGGGTTGTGAAGAGATGGTGGTTTTTGATGGATTGGGTTTGCGGTTTCCACAGGAAATGAAGGGGTTCAACCGCATCACCACATGTGAAGAGCTTCGAAAAACTGAGCGTTGGCTGGAGAATTTGTTTAAAGAGGTTTTCACGGTCTCTTTTCACAGATTTTTTGCATTTGTGAAGAGGAGAGATGGTTATGTGGAGGCTGATGTGTGGGGGAGACCCCTTCTTTTCCTGTGGAAGGGAGTGTCGAATGTTAAATGGCTGTTTTGATTGTTTGTTGAAGAAAGTTGATGTAAAAGATACAAAAAGTTTTACCATTTCATCTAAATCACCAACAAGCCACAAACAAACGGAGCATAGCCATGGGCACTCAAGAAGAAAAACCCTTTCTAAACAGCATAGCCATTCATGAGAAGCAAAGGGGTGGAGACCCTCTCGAAGACATCATAACCCGGTATACCAGCGACAGACCACCTCTCATCCTCAAACATGAATACCTTAGGTCAGACTACGTGCCCACCGCTCTTCCCCACAGGACAGAACACATCAAAGCGGTCGGCAACGTTTTGGCCACCGTGCTGAGGCCCGTCAAACCCTCCAACCTCTTCATCTACGGAAAAACAGGCACAGGCAAAACAGCCGTCTGCCGATATGTTTTCAACAGGTTATCCGACGCTGTCTCTGAAAAAGGGTTTGACATCAGGTTTGTCTACATCAACTGCCGTCTCGCGGGCACAGAGTATAGGGTTTTGTCGGAGCTATGTGCAGCAGCCGGTGTCTCTGTCCCGTTTACAGGCGTCTCCAAGGGAGAGCTTTTCCGCCGTTTTCAGACAGCCGCCAATAGGCTGAACAGCTCTTTCGTGGTTTGCCTCGACGAGGTCGACGCATTGGTCAAGGCCTTCGGAGATGATCTTCTCTATGAGTTGACACGCGCAAACATAGGCTTGGGCTGGGTCTCACTCGTCGGCATCTCCAACGACCTGTTGTTCAAGGAGCAGCTTGACCCACGTGTTTTGAGCAGCCTCAGCGAGGAGGAGGTTGTTTTCCAGCCATACACAGCCACCGAGCTGGCCGACATTCTCCGTGAAAGGGCCCGTGCCGCGCTGAGGCCCGGGGCCGTCGGTGAAGATGTTATCAGGCTCTGCGCTGCTTTGGCCGCTGCTGAGCATGGGGATGCGCGGAGGGCTATTGACCTGCTCCGTGTCTCGGCTGAGGTTGCGGAGAGAGAGGGTGCTGAGAAGGTTGAGGAGCAACATGTCAGAAGGGCCCAGAGCTTGATTGAGAAGGGCCGTGTCAAAGAAGTGATATCATCGCTTCCTCTACACAGCCGTCTCGTCCTACTCGCCGTCTACACGGTTTCGCGCAAAGGCTCTGAAACAACATCTGGAACACTCTACAACACATACCGCGAATACTGTGTCTCGCTCGGCCTCGACCCTCTCACCGATAGACGTGTCAGCACACTTGTCTCAGAGCTTGACATGCTCGGAATAGTTGCATGCGACCTCATCAGCTACGGTAGACACGGTAGAACACGTCGCATAAAGCCCACCATCCCCTTCGACGAAGTGGCGGAAATCCTTGGAAAAGACGAGGCCCTTTCACAGTTTCTTGACGGCCTCTCGTGAAAGCCTGTCGGCAACCCGCAGCGGCTCGGGATAAGCTCCGCCGAACAAGTTGAAAACCTTCAAGAGGTCGTTGAAGGATACACCGTATCCTTGACTGTAGACTATTTTTCCTTTCGCGAGGCCGATTACCTCATCACCCTCAACTATTTTGTCGTGGCTGTTTGATGGCTGCCGTGTGCCTGTCAGGATGGATTTCGCTACTCCGATGGATGGCTTGTCTGCAGCGAACCCGAGCAACGTGGCGAGGCCACAGCGACGTGGATGAGCACGTCCATGTCCATCCACAACCAACAAATCATAACCCACTGTTAACCGCAGCAGGGCCTGCAACATGGCGGGGCCTTCACGCAGCACCAGAAACCCGGGAATATAGGGAGTTGTTCTACCCGAGACAACCTCCACAACATCCTCAACCACACGTTTCTCACCAACATCATAGACAACAGCCGCAGCCGCGACACGTCCACGGCGATAAGCCGCGTCAACACCGCAGACACGTTCCACAACTCTCAGCCTATCCTCAACGGGATAAGCTATCCTCGCCAACGCCTCCTGAATCTTCCCGAAGAAATAGAGATGTGGTGACGGCTGCAATCATCCATCACAGAACTGTGTTTATGTTTAAACATTTTCCAAAAAAGGCTATATTGAAAACGGTAAAGGTGATAGATGAAGCTTTTAGCCGTTAAGCTGAAGTTTCAGCGAATTCTTGCTGATATACTGAAAAACAGCGTAGCGGGCTTAAGCTTTTCAATTTTCTACAGATGGATGCTTATGGTGATGATTTCGTCGACTGTTTCGTTTTCTTCAACGGGGTAGTCTGTTAGACGTGGGGTTAAGCGTTTGTGTTGGCTGATGATTATTTTTGTTGTTGTGGTGCGCTGTGCTTCTTGGATGAATTGTTGGGGTTTGAGGTGGTGGATGACGGTTAGGCAGAAGAGGTGGCTGAAGACTTTGCCGCGGAAAGGCATGTGGTTCGCATCGGCTTGAACCAGATGTGTGAAGGCGTCGGCTCTCAAGAGTGCTTTTGCGAGCATGTTGGCCGCCGTGTCAAACCCAACATACTCAACGGGCCCCAGCCGTGCGCGGATGGTTTCGAGAAGCAGGGCCGTGCCACATCCCGCGTCGCAAACCCTTGAAACAGCCTCTCTAACCCTGTCAACCGCGTGATGATGCTTGGCCCGCTGCTCACCGCCGTAGAGCTCGTCATAGCCTTCGCTGAGCATGTCGTAGTCGAGGTAAGCCACGTTACTCACCTATTTTTCGCAAGAATAAAAAGCTGCAACACCTTTTACGGCGATGGGTTGAGGGTTGTCGTATACGGCGACGAGGTGTGGAGTCTTCTCCGCCGCTTAAGGGAAAGGGCCCTCATGGTGATGTCTCATCTGAAGCAGCATGGTTTCGACTCTATCGTCTACGGCAGCGTTGCACGCGGCGACGTGTCACCGTCAAGCGACCTCGACATCTTCATCCCCTTCCCCGTTCCCATGTATAAGCTTGAGTATGCGCTGTCGCTTCTCCAGCCTATCCATAAGCGGGAGCTTGTCCAAGCAACGCCCTACTACGCTCCCAAAGCCTATCTCTACCTCAACGAGAAAGACACTGTGTCGGCGCCCATGGTTCCCCTCAACCGCGATGAAGAAGGCTTCTACAAGCTGGCGGGATACCTGACTCTTGAGGAGCTGCGGCGAGATGTGAGAAAACCCGGCATAAACAAGGCCCTCCAGCTCATCATCCCCACAGCCGAGGGCCACGTCGAAAAACCCTTGAAACATAGCTTCGAAGAAGCCGTCAAAACCCTCGACATCAGCCCCGACATCCTCAACTCACGCATGAAGGTTCTGCTGAAAAGAAGAGAAAAAGGCCACACAGGGGTTTACCAGCACATAGTGCTGCATGAGGGCATGAGCTTCGAGGAAGCCTTCGAGAAAATGATGCAGAAAAGCCGTAGAAAACATTAACATCTAAATAGCTGTTGTCTAAGTGTTTTCCAAGGGATTTATTGGCAAAAGTTTTGGAGAGGGTTGGTTTAACGTTTGACGACGTGTTGCTTCTGCCCCGCCGCTCCTCGATAAGGTCGCGTAGGGAGGTTTCTACGAGGAGTCGGTTTACGCGGAGGATTGAGCTGGAGGTGCCTATTGTCTCGGCTGCGATGGATACGGTGACGGAGGCTGAGATGGCTGTTGCGATGGCCCGTGAAGGCGGCATAGGGGTCATACATCGTTTCAACACCGTCGAGCAGCAGGTTGAGCAGGTGAAGCTCGTGAAACGCGCCGAAAACATCGCCGTCGAAGAGCCATACACCATCGACCCCGACGCCACTGTAGCCGAGGCAGAGGCCCTGATGCGGAGAAAAAACGTCAGCGGATTGCTTGTGGCGACATCGTCGCGGAAACTGGTCGGCATACTCTCGAGACGCGACATACTCTTCGCACCCCGCGAAGCAAAGGTCTCGGAATACATGACTCCACGTGAAAAACTCGTCACGGCACCGCCCGACATCCCCCTCGAGGAAGCGAAACAGATTTTCATGAGGCATAAGGTGGAGAAGCTGCCGCTCGTCGACTCGGAGTGGAACATCAAAGGCCTCATCACGAGCGCGGACATAGTCAAGAAGCTGATGCACCCCAACGCGTCGAGGGATTCGCGTGGAAGATTGATGGTTGCGGCCGCTATTGGTGTGAGGGAGGAGGCGATGGACCGCGCGGAGGCCCTTCTCGCAGCTGGAGCCGACTGCCTCGTGATAGACGTAGCCCATGGACACACGGACATGGTCATCAACCTCATCAAAAAGCTCCGCCGCTCTTTCGGCGAGGATTTTGAGCTTGTGGCCGGCAACGTGGCCACGGCGGAGGGTGTGGAGGACCTTGTGGCTGCCGGGGCCTCGGCTGTGAAGGTGGGCGTGGGGCCTGGCTCGGTTTGCACCACACGCGTTGTCGCGGGCGTCGGTGTGCCTCAGTTGACGGCTATTATGGATTGTGCGGAGGCTGCTGAGGCGATGGATGCACCCATTATCGCTGATGGTGGGATAAGGTCGAGCGCAGACCTCGTCAAGGCGCTTGCAGCGGGCGCCTCCACGGTTATGATTGGGAGATTGTTGGCTGGGACAGATGAGAGTCCTGGAGCCGTGGTTGTCAAGAACGGGCGGAAGATGAAGGTTTACCGAGGCATGGCCTCTTTCTATGCGATGCTCGCCAAAGAGAGTAGAACAGGTGACGAGGATTTTCTGCAGGATGCCTCTGAGTACAGCTTCATAGCCGAGGGTGTTGAGGCGTATGTTCCCTACAAGGGCTCTGCCTCTGATGTGGTGAAGCAGCTGGTAGCAGGGCTTCGTTCGGGCCTCAGCTACCTCGGCGCATCAAACATCAAGGAGCTGCAGCGAAACGCTGTCTTCATCCGCATGACCGAGGCGGGGCTGAAGGAGAGCTATCCACACGACGTAGAAACGATATGAGTGTTGACGTGGTTGTTGGGCTTCAGTGGGGTGACGAGGGGAAGGGTAAGATTAGCTATGTGTTGTCGAGGGGTGCGGAGGCTGTTGCGAGGTTTCAGGGCGGTGCAAACGCGGGACACACAGTCAAAATCGGCGAGACACGCTACAAATTCAACATGCTTCCCGCAGGCTGTCTCGCAGGGCCCCGGCCCGTCATAGCGTCGGGATGCCTCCTCGACCCCGAAGCATTCGAGAAAGAGCTGCAGCTCCTCCAAACAAGTGGCCATCGTCATCAACCGCTTGTGAGCATGGGCGCCCACATCGTCCTCCCCATGCACCGTGAACTGGACGGCAGACTCGAGTCTCTCCGCGGCTCCTCTGCGGTTGGGACAACAAGGCGAGGAATAGGCCCCGCCTACGCCGATAAAATGCTCCGTGTGGGGATAAGGGTTGGTGACTTGTTGTCTCGGAGGTCTCTCGGGGAGAAGGTGGAGTTTCTGCGGAGGCTGCACGGTGTTGAGCCGGGTGTCGATTTCGAGAAGCTGGAGAAGCTTTTGAGGCCTTTTGCGGGGAATGTCCAGGGGTTTTTGAATGAGGTGGTTGAGTCGGGAGGCCGTGTGTTGCTCGAGGGGGCGCAGGGCACTTTGCTTGACATAGACCATGGCACCTACCCCTACGTAACCTCGTCCAACACCATATCCGCAAACGGCTTCGTCTCAACAGGGTTGCCCATATCGAGAAAAGGCCAAATCATCGGTGTAACCAAAGCATACACCACACGCGTCGGCGCAGGCCCCTTCCCCACAGAAATAACAGGCCCCACAGCGGAAACCATCCGCGAAAAAGGCGGAGAATATGGAACAACCACGGGAAGACCCCGTCGCATAGGCTGGCTCGACATACCGGCTCTGCGATACGCATGCATGGTTAACGGTGTCGACACAGTGGCGGTCACCAAGAGCGATGTGTTGTCGGGTCTTCCGACGGTCAAGGCCTGTGTCAGATACGTGGTGGATGGTGTGGAGACAAATTGTTTCGGTGATTTTCTGCATCGCCTCGACGAGGTTCAGCCTGTTTACGAGGAGTTCCGCGGCTGGAGTGTGGATGAAGATGGTCTCCGCAGAGCAGTTGAGAAGGGCTGGGATGAGCTTCCGCCAAACCTCCGCGAATATCTAGAGTGGCTGGAGAAACAGCTCCGCGTAAACATCTCCATCGCGTCGGTGGGTGAGGAGGCTTCACTCACGGTAACGAGGAGATAAGGCTCGGAGCAATCACTCCATTAGACGGACGCTACAGAGAAAAGCTCGAGGAATGCAGCAGGTTCTTCAGCGAATACGCGCTCATCCGCTACAGGCTGGTTGTCGAAGCATGTTATCTTAGAGCGTTTCTCATAGCGATTGGCAAGGTCTCTGAGGCCCATGCGGTAGAGGGCCTCGAGAAAGAGGTGTCGGAGCTCTCTGTTAAGGAGGCTGTTGAGGTGAAGAACATCGAGCGGCGGGTGGGGCATGACGTCGTCGCGGTAACCATGTTTCTCGAGAAGAAGCTGGAGGAAAGAGGCTATGCGGCTTTAAAGCCCTTCATCCACTTCGGCCTCACAAGCGAGGACATAAACAACATCGCTTATGGCATGGCCCTCCACGACTTCATCCAAACCATCCTCACCCCCGCTCTCACAAACCTTGTTAAAGAAATCACCGCACTCGCCGAAACACACGCAGCCACGCCATATCTCGCACGGACACATGGACAACCCGCAGTGCCCACAACATTTGGAAGCTTCCTCGCCAACTACGGATACAGGCTCGCCAAACTAACAACCAAGCTCAAAAACCTCAAACCACAGGCCAAGCTGGGAGGAGCGGTAGGCGACCTCTCAGCCCATAAAACAGCTTATCCACAGGTGGATTGGATTAGCTTCGCCGAGAAATTTGTCGAGCAAATGGGCCTCGAATGCACATCGGCCGCGACGCAGGTGGTTCCGCATGAGAGGTTCTCTGAGATACTGCAGACAGTCGCCGTCATAGCCTCGGTTTTGGCCAACTTATGCAGAGATTTCTGGCTGCTCGGGGCCCTTGGGCTTGTGGAGTTCAGCAAACCATTTGAACAACGTCATTCATCAACTATGCCGCAGAAACATAACCCGCTGCTTTACGAGAACGCGGAGGGCTGTTTCGACCTCGCCGCAGAAATGCTCAGCTACATGGCGACACGCCTCCTCTCATCACGGCTTCACAGAGACCTCAGCGACTCCGTCATCAAACGCTTCTACGGCACAGCCTTCGCCCTAACACTTCTCGGCGTCAAAAACCTCATCCAAGCCCTCGGTCAAACACATGTCAAAGCAGACAAGATGCGTGAAGAAGTCGAGAAAACACCCGAAGCCTCGGCCGAGATTCTACAGCTAATTCTCCGCAAACACGGGGTCGAAGACGGCTACAGCCTCGCGGCACAAGCGGCGGAGAAGGGACTCGACTGGTTGCGTGAAACCTTGTCTGCGAGAGGGCTTGACTCCAGCATAGTTGATGAAGCAGCGGTTGCGAGATATGTTGAGGCGGGTTTCGAGAAGGCGGTTATGCTTGTTGAGAGAATTCGTGAACTTGTTAGAGGGCTGAACGTGTGAAGTTTAGTTTCTCGACGACGGCGTGGGGTGCGTAGGTGGGTATCTCGACCTCCCACCACTTTATCCAGTAGCCCTCATTCCCCACCTGTCTTATCCCCTTCAGAATGTTGAGCATGTTGTCGCTCAGCCTAAGGCCCTTCAAAGGCTTCTCAACCGAGCCTTTCCTTATCAGGAAGAGGCCGTCGCGTGGAATGGTTGAGAACTCGCCTGTCCGATAGTTTTGGTAGCGGAGGTACCAGTCGTTGGTTACCCAGATGCCGTTGTCGATGGATGAGATGAGCTTGTCGAGTGATTTGCCTCCTGTGCTGCAGACGAGGTTGTAGGGATGGGGGACTATGAGGCCCGCGTTGGCTGTGGAGCTTGTGTTGAACTTCTTGGCGGTGGTGCTGTTGTGGAGATATGTTTTGAGAACACCGTTCTCGAATAAGATGTTCCGCCTCGTGGGAAGGCCCTCGTCGTCGAAGGGTGTCGCGCCGTATGTGCCGGCGAGTGTGGGGTCGTCGTAGAGGCTGAAAACATCCGAGCCCGCTTTCTGGCCCAATAAACCCGTCAAGAAAGACATCTCACCGTCGACGTAGAATGCCGAGGCCCATGAGCCAACCTGCTCGAGAATGTGTGCAAACGTCATGGGGCCGAGAAGCCCTTCGTAGACGCCTGCTTCTCCGTCAACAGGGTTGAGAGCCATCTTCGCAATCTCACCAGCCCTCGCACCCGCTTGATATGGTGTGAACTGTTTAGGGTCAGCCGCAACAGATACGAAGTGGCCCGTGGCATCATCAGCCGCAAAGGCCCTGACCGATATCTCAATACCCATGCTCGAGGCCGACGCCTCCACACCCCCCGTCGTCGTCAACAGCATTTTTCCACGGGTGTAGACAAGGCTTCCAGCCACCCGTTTCCCGCCATTGTCTAAGCCGCCGTTCACAGCCTCCCCCACATACTCAACAAGCTGCTCGGGAGAAACCTCGGCGGAAACGGGCTTGAGAAGCTTCTTGTCATATTTGAAGGGTCCTTTTGGCAGAGATGCGTAGACATCCGTCTCGGGAGAAGACTTGGCAGCGGCCACGGTTTTCCTCACAAGCTCCTCAATAGACTTGGGTGAGACATCGGTCGTCGACTGCACAGCCCGTCTCCCCTTCACACTAACATACACATCGACAGAGACGGTGGAGCCGTTTTTGGAGACAGTTATCTTGTTGTTGGAGAAGCGAATCATCTGCCACAGCGTTTGATGCGAGGTGAAGACAACATCCGAAGCGCCCAGCCTCTGAGCCAACCTCACAAACCTGCGATGAACAGCAAAATCCAGTTTCAAACCGTATAATCCTCATTAAAGCAGTAAATTAATTTATCACTCGCCAGAATGTCTGCTGTTTAGACGGCGGCAGAAGCCCTATTATTTTGTTGTGTATGGTTGTTGTTGGGATGTTGTCTTCTGTGGAGCGGTTGCTTGCGGAGAAGGGTGTTGAAGCGGGTGTTGAGGCGGTTGTTTACTTTCCGGTTAGGAGGCCTGAGTATGTGGTGTTGGTGTCGAGGCTGCGGCAGGGTGTGAAAGTGTTGCGTGAACCCGGTCTACATGTCTATCTCGTTGACAAGTCTGATTTTGTTGACGATGTTTACAACTCGTCGTATGCGGAGGTTTTCGCCCACAGGCTTCTCCTACCACACACAGTGGTTAAAGGCGAGGAGCTTATGCAAATCCTTGAGAAAACCTACAGACGTGAAACGGTTCGCCAGCTGTTGAAAGACCTTGTAGCCGCCCACAAGTATGCGGCCGTCAATCTTGTCGTCGAGCCGAGGTATTTTCTTCTCGAGAAGGTGAGGAGGATTGTGGAGACGTTTCCGCTGCTGAGAAGTGATTTCTCCAACATCCTGTTGGATGAGAGAGGGTTTGAGGATGCTGCGTCTGAGCTGGTTTCGGAGGGTCTTTTGAACAGGGTTGACGGCGGCTACTCACCCACCCTCGAGGCTGTGAAAAAGTTTGAGAAACTCTCGGTTCTCAGCGGCTTGGAGCCGCTCCGACGCATCAACCTCATCAAGCTCTCGAAGCTTTTCTCCCTCCTCGTCTTCGAAGCTGCTTCAAACCTCTCCTCACAGTCACCGACTTTACCCGACCCTGAGCAGCACATCCATCTCCGCACATCCCGCGGCCTCCAACCCCTCTCAAAACAACTCGACATCATGGAGTTTGTCCGCGAATACTTTGGGGAAGAGGGCCATGTAAAACGGGTCGGAGGCCTGTTCAACTCAACCTATGTCATCGAGGTCGGCTCCGAGAAGCTTTTCGCGAAACGCTACATGAGCTGGACGGATGTGAAATGGGTTGCCGCCCGCATATGGACGGCTTGGATAAAGGATTTCTCGATAAACCCGTCAACCCGTCTCGCCAAGGAGATATATTTTCTCGATTTTCTCCGTGGCCACGGCTTCTACACACCTGAAATCATTCACGTCAACTGGAGGGACAAGATTCTCTACACCACCTATGTCGAGGGCGAGACGCTTCTCGACGCGTGGCTTGAGAAAAACCCTGAGAGAGATGTTTTCGCTGAAGAGGTGGGCCATGTGCTCGCTTCTGTGCACCGTGTCGGAGGCCGGCTGGGAGACTGCAAGCCCGAGTCATTCATCAAAACAAGCGATGGGAAGATTTTCATAACGGATGTTGAGCAGGCGTCTTTCGACGGCGACCCCGCATGGGACTTGATGGAGCTCATCTTCTACCCGGGCCACTATCTCGAAGCCGATGAAGCAGCCTCATTAGCGGAGCATGTGGTCAAAGGCTACGCCAACGTAGGCGACACCGGAGTCATAGCAAGATGTTTGAAAACAAGCTATGTGAGGACGATGTCTCTCTGGACACCCCCGTGGGTTGTCAAAGAGATTTCTGACAGGGTTAAACACTTCTTAAAGGCTTGACATATTCTATGTCGGCTGTTCTCGTGGTGCCTATGACGAGGCTTCGGTAAACACGGTTCTCTATGATGTCGTTTGTTTTCTCGAGCTTTCCAAGGGCTTCGACAACATCGCCTTCGGTGAACAGGGCTGCGAAGGTTGTGTCGTAGCAGATGAGCTGCTCAACGTTTTTTCCGCCGATGTCTTCGACGCCGTAGACAGCGGGGGTGAACATGCTCTCCGACGCATCCGTAATCCTGAGGATGGTTTTCTCCACACCGATGTATCTGCTGACGACTTCTCCATAGTTTCTCTTGTTTTCTCGGAGGGTTTTGACGGCGTGGAGCGAGTAGGGGGTGCCGTTGTAGATGCCTCGTGTGCGGCATCTTTTGGCAAGCTCCTCGGCATCCTCCTGTGTTATGGGGTATTTCGTCATGTAGTTTTTGACGAGGATGGCGTGGTTTTCGGCGAGAGTCGTCTCTGTCTGGAGCCTGTATGAGGCTTCGATTACTTTGCGAAAGTTTTCGCCGCCGTAGACGACGAGGTCTATGTCCGCCGCGGGGTTGTAGAGCCTGAGCAAAAGAGAGCCTGAGACGCCGAAAAAGCCTATGGAGACGCCTGAGCGGCTGGAAAGCTGGTTAACAAGCTCCGCGCAAACAGCCTCAACCCTGTTCAGAGGCCTCTCCAGAATCCGCGCAAGCCCCTCCTCACACCTGTAATGCTTCATAACCCGCTCAACAGGGACGTACACAAACTCCTCACCATTCGCGGGGTCCATGTATATGTACTCGGGCCTGCTGCGCCGCACGTTCTCAACCATCTGCGCAACCTCTCGCATGGAATATGTTGTGAGGACGCGTTTGTAGGCTATGCCGTCGCGTGTCCAGACACCGTTTCCCGGGATATATTTGAGGTAGGCGAGGATGCGGCCGGGTGGATGAGTGTTGGAGACCACGCCGAATATCCATCCATCACCTGTCTCGACAAAGTCGTGGTCGAGGTAGAGATGTTTGGAGTCTCGCAGCATCGTCAGCCCATCACCATCATGTAGTCTCCCGCGTCTATTCCAACGTTAAGCCTGTGATATATTTTCCCCGGCTTAGCCACCTTCTCTAACAACCCGCGGACACGCAGCCTCTCGCCATTGTCACCCATCTCCGCGAACCTGCTTCGAAAACTAATCACTTCAGAGAAACCAGCCTCGGTATCAAGTGGTTTCACACGGTAGCGTGAAGGAGTGGTGAAGCCTTGGCGTGCATCGGTTATCTCCACAACAGCCTCAACAAATTTCTGTGGATAAACTCGTGTGGTGCTCCAGCTTTCCCAAAAAACTTTGGGGACAATCTTCATCGTGTAGAGAATGTGTTCAAACTTGCCGGTGAGGATTTTACGCTGCTCCGCGGCGAGGGTTGGCTGGGACATTGGTGTGTCGAGACGGCTTTTGGCAAGCATGTGCAGCACGGTTTCGTCGACGGGTTGTAGAATGTTCTTGAGCCTAAGTGTTTTTAGTTTCCTGTATTCTCTTGAGCCGCCGTAGATGACTACGTCGATGTCGGATTCGTTGTCCGCTGTTCCGAGGAGGAGGGAGCCTGTGAACCCGTGCTCTACACCGGCTTGGCTGAGAACCCGTGAAAGCTTTTCCGCAGCTTCGACGAGCCGCGGAGGGCCCTTGATGTTTTTGGAGGGTTTGATGACTTGCTTGATGTTTCTGCGGGGAACAGCTATCACCCGCCGCCCCGTGTAAGGGTCCTGAAACAGGTAGCCGCTTCTCTCCGACTCTATGAGTTGTAGAGCTTCTTGGAGATTTTTTGTCTCCTCCCGTTTAAGCAGACGAGGAACCGCGTATACACGGCCCGGCGGATGAACAAGGCCCTTAACAGCGTAAACATCTCCATACACATCGACTAGATAAGCCCCCTCACGCAACAACGGCCAACCCCATCACCATTGTCTACAAATTTATTTAGGATTCAAAATATTTACGCAAACCCTAATAGTAAAGCATGAAATATATTAAATGGATGAAGGGGCTTGAAAACTTTACTCACGAGTTTATCTTCGTGGGTCGTGGAGGGCAGGGTGTCGTGACCGCGAGCAGGTTGCTAGCGGAGGCGGCCCTGCTTGAAGGCAAGTTTGTGCAGTCTTTTCCGGAGTTTGGTCCCGAGAGGTCTGGGGCGCCGGTAAAAGCCTACACCCGCGTCTCCAACACCCCCATCGAGATAAGGGCCCCGGTGGAGAAAGCCGAAACGGTCGTCTACTTTGAAAGCAAGCTAATCCACGTATATGAGCCAACAACTTTAACCCGTCCAAACGGTGTTGTTGTGGTATCGTGCAGAGAACCATCCGCTCTACCCAGGATGGATGGTCTTCATGTTTTCACGGTGGATGGGCAGCGTGTTGTAGAATCTCTCAACAGACCGCTTTCACTTAACATGGTGATGCTGGGGGCCACTGTGGCGGCGACGAGGATTGTTTCACTCGAGACGCTCAAAAGCTTGGTGGCGAAAAAGTTCAGCCCAGCCGATGTGAAAGCTCTCGAGAACGGTTTTGAGGAGGTGGCGGCAAGAGTTGAGCTCATCTAACATCACGGTCTACATAACGAAGCCAGGCTCGTCCGCAGAGAGGGATATGAGCGGATGGAGAAACAGAAAACCCCTGGTCCACTACGACAAATGCACCAACTGCCTCATATGCTGGATTTACTGCCCCGAGCCAGCCATCATCCGAGACCACAGCGGCAAAATTGTCATCGACTACATGCACTGCAAGGGATGCGGCATCTGCGCCGCCGAATGTCCCCGCAAATGTATAGAGATGGTGAGTGAGTGATGTTGCGCCAAGCTTTGCTTTATTTGATGTCGGGCAACGAGGCGATTGCGCATGCTGTGATGGACGCTGACGTGGATGTTGTGGCCGCTTACCCGATTACGCCTCAGACAACGATTGTCGAAAAGCTCAGCGAATACACGTCTTCGGGGATGCTTGATGCAGAGTTTGTTCCTGTCGAGTCGGAGCACTCTGCTCTCTCCGTCTGTGTGGGCGCTTCTCTCACGGGTGCAAGGGTCTTCACCGCAACCTCGAGCCAAGGTCTCGCCCTGATGCATGAAATACTCTACATCGCCTCGGGCCTCCGCGCCCCCATCGTGATGGCCATCGCCAACAGAGCGCTCTCAGCCCCCATCAACATACACGGCGACCACAGCGACGTCATGGGTTCACGGGATGCTGGATGGATACAGCTCTTCGCGGAAAACCCGCAGCAAGCCTATGACTTCACCCTGATGGCGTACCGCGTCGCAGAGGACAACAGAGTCATGCTCCCCGTCGCCGTAAACGTCGACGGCTTCACCGTCTCACACTGCTACGAGGGTGTAAGAGTTCTCGGAAAAGAGGATGCCCAAGCCTTTCTCCCAAGAACCCCGAGACCTCGGCTTGAATACGATACCCCTATCACCGTTGGAGCCATGTTCTCGCCCACGCACTACCATGTTGTTAAAACTGAGCAGGCTAAGGCGTTGGAGAGCTCTCTCAACGTTGTCAAGGAAGTTTTCAGGTCTTATCCCCTGCGGGAGGAAGGCTATGATGTTGTGCACGTGGTTAACAGGAGTTCGCCTGTTATGGTGGTGGGCCTCGGAGGAGTGATGGGAACCTTTAGACATCTAGGCCGTCGAATGAACGTGGGTGTGGCGAGTCTCCGTCTCTACAGGCCTTTCCCAGCCGCAGACCTCCTACCCAGCCTCAGAGAAGCCGAGCTCATCGTCGTCCTTGACAGGGCATATTCTCCAGGCGCACCAGCACCACCCCTTGCGACAGACATCAAAACACTTCTCCACACAGCAGGTCTCCAAACACCAGTTTGGAGCGTTGTCTGCGGATTAGGCGGCCACGAAATCCGGCTAAGCATGGCTGAGAAACTTCTCCAAAAAGCACTCGAAGCAGCCAGAGAAGGCGCAGGAGCAAACATCAGCTTCTACCTGGGCGAGGAGGTGAACAGGCCATGATAACGCGTCTAGACCAGCTGCCGGCTAAAGAAGCCATCAGCCCCGGACACAACGCGTGCGCAGGATGCGGAGCACTGATAGCTGTTCGCCAAATCCTCCTAGCCGCACCCCGTCCACTCATAGTTGTCAACGCAACAGGCTGCCTCGAGGTAGTTACAACACCTTATCCATACACCGCTTGGAACGTACCGTGGCTGCATGTCGCTTTTGAGAACGCTGCTGCGGCGGCTTCGGGTGTAGAAGCTGCGCTCAAGGTTTTGGAGAGAAAGGGCCTAGGAAGACGGCATAACATCATAGTTTTCGCAGGAGACGGCGGAACCTTCGACATCGGGCTTCAATCACTCTCAGGCGCCCTTGAACGGGGGCACAGGCTCCTCTTCGTCTGCTATGATAACGAGGCCTACATGAACACGGGCGTACAGCGGTCGGCGGCAACGCCTCCAGGAGCATGGTCTTCGACCACGCCAGCCGGAAAACAGGAGACCAAGAAAGACATCATGTCCATCGTCGTCGCACATGGCGTCAAGTACGCGGCCACCGCGACACCTTTTTTCTGGAAGGACCTGGTCAACAAAGTCGCCAAAGCATTCACCTTTGACGGCCCCACCTTCCTCCACGTATACGCACCATGCCCACGCGGCTGGTACACCGAATCCGACAAAACCATCCAGCTCTCGAAACTCGCCGTCGAAACCCGTTATTTCCCTCTCTACGAGGTGGAGAACGGCCGTTACAAAATCAACTATTTCGTGGCACGTCCCAAGCCGCTTGAAGAATTTCTCAAGATTCAGAACAGGTACAGAACGTTGCTGAGGCCCGAGAACGCGGAGCTGCTGCAGAGGCTTAAACAAGAGGTTGAGGAGAGGTGGAAAAGGCTCGAGGCCCTGTCTCAGCAGCGTGAAGCCCCTTCATCCACCCACTTGGTCTCGTAGGGCCCTCCCCTTATCACGCAGAGAAACTCTGCATCCTCTTTCCCCGTATTCCGGTAGCTGTGAACAGTCTTCGCGGGAATAAACAAGACATCTCCCGCCTTCACCCTATGCACCACACCGTCGAGAACAACCTCATACTCACCCCTCAAAACATACTGGACATGCTCCATGTCGGGATGGCTGTGAGCAGGGATCTCGCCGCCGGGCTTAATCACAAACCTGCGGAGAAAAATGTTAGCCGAGCCGTCTCGCGAGTCAACCAGCACCTGAATAAACGCGTCCCTGCTTTTATCAACAGGCTTGGCCGCTAAATCAGCCACGTTCTTCACCGCGGTCATCGATGAACAACCATGAATGGGTTGATTTTAACAGTATTACCGGAGGGATACGTGAGTAATGTTTCATGGTGTGACGTGGCGTGATGCAAAAATAATGCGGTTTACAAAAATGTATTCCAGGTATGGGGGAAGGGGAGGAGAGGAAGGAAAGCCGAGAAATTGCCGAATTCATGCGAAAAATGACCGGAGACACGGTTTTCAGGGAGCTGCTCAAGCGGAGTCATCTAACGCAAAAGCAGGTGGAAACCCTTATTTTTGACGTGATATCACAGCGTGACGGCGTGACGTTGACGTCAAATCAACGGGCCGCGCTACGCGGCGTCACAAAAGGCTCCTACATCAGAACCCGCAAACAAGCCATCACAAACATCCAAAAATCCTTCTACACACTAATTTTGCTCAGCTACCTCGGGCTAATCAAACTCCCACAATACCAGTGGTTTTTCCGCCTAAGCGAAGCATTTGAGGAGAAAGATTGGGAGACTGTTAGGGAGTTTCTGGGGCGGCTGGAGGTGTAGACGGCTTGGATACAGTTACCCTTGTTTTTTCGGCTTTGTTTGTTGCTCAGACGCTTATTTTTCTATATGTTTACCGCAGGGCTGTGACACATCACGGCGTCACACAGCAGAAGTCGCAGGAAATCACGCAGGAGAGGCCCCGCCAGGAAACGTTGCGGGAGGAAGGCGGTGGTGTGGAGGAGCTGCACCCCTCTGCTTTGGCTGCCCTGCGGCTTATTGAAGAGCGGGGGAACGTGATGTCAAGTGACGTCAGCAAGGCCCTCAACCTTAGCCGCGAGCATACCGCCCGCCTGCTCAAGAGCCTCCACGACAGAGGATATGTTAAACGGGAGGGTAAGCCCTTCCGCTACATGTTGACGGAGAAGGGGTTGGCGGCGGTAAAGTCCAAGCTATAACTGGCTTATTTAGTGGTTTATATTGTCTCACCATAGCCGCTGAGCCATGAAGATACGGCTTCCGCCTGAATGGGGCACTGACCCTGTTCCAGAAAACAGCAGAATCCTCCGTTTCTTTGACTACTTTGTTCTCTGGTCGAGCTTGGGTGTAGGGCTGTTGGTGATGGTTGCGGGTTCGTTTCTTTCTTCGCTGAGTTTCTTCGAGGTTTTGGCTGTTTCTCTCGCCGGCTCGGTTATAGGTAGCCTGATGCTCGCGTCGGCGGGTGTTGTCGGAAGCAGGTATGGTGTGCCGACGATGGTGAGCCTGCGTCCCGTTCTCGGTCTCCGCGGCAGCTACGTTCCCACCGTTCTAAACATTGTTCAGCTCATAGGCTGGACAGGTTTCGAGATTATGATTATGGCGCAGGCGGCGGGTGTTTTGACGGGCTGGCTTTTCGGTGAGCTGAGTTTTCCCCTGTGGGTGGTTGTCTTCAGCCTATGGTGTCTGCTGCTGGCGCTGGGCGGGCCTCTCGCAGTTGTCCGCAAATGGCTCGAAAGATACGCTATCTGGCTGGTCTACATCTCATCCATCTGGATAACATATCTCGTCGCCACATCGCCGGGAGTAGGCCAGTGGCTAACCGGCGGCAAGCCCGATGCGATACCTCTGCTGCTGGCCCTTGACATTGTGGTTGCGATGCCGGTGTCGTGGTGGCCTCTTGTCTCCGACTATAACCGGTTCGCAGCCAAGTCCTCCTCAAGCTTCTGGGGCACGTTGTCGGGCTACACACTCTCTAACACATGGTTCTACCTTCTCGGAGCAGCCCTCGTCGCGGTCCTCGGCATCAACGACATCATCTCAGCGATTGGAACACTTTTCCTCGGCAACGCGGCGCTCATCCTCATACTGGTCGATGAAACAGACAACGGCTTCGCCGACATCTACTCCTCAGCAGTCTCCTTCCAAAACATTTTCCCCAAAACGCCTCAGTGGGTTTTCGCAGCCTTTACAACAGCCGCGGGTGCTCTCCTCGCCCTCACGGTTCCGCTGCTGCAGTATGAATGGTTCCTTCTTCTCATCGGCTCGCTGTTTGTGCCGCTTCTCGGAGCCATGACAGCGGAGTTCTTCATCAACAGGAGAAACAACCCACCCGTCTTGGATGAGTTTTATCAGTCGAGCGGTGTCAAAATCCGTGGCTTCGTCTCATGGATAGCCGGAATACTTGTTTACGTCGCCATCATACAGCTGGCCCCCGACATAGGCGCATCTCTACCCTCCTTCCTCACAGCCGTATCTGTCTCTGTGCTGCAGGCCCAGTTGCTTAAACGGCCTTTGGAGAAGGAGACACGTTAAAATCAGGCAACAGATTTAACCGCTGCGTGGAAAGCATCGTCAAGGGCCTGCACCACATCACTCTCGTTACCGGAAACTATGTTGTCAACAACCGTTTCTACACAGAGGTGCTGGGCCTCCGCCGCGTCAAGCTCTCCGTAAACCAAGACGACATATATCACCGCCACCTCTTCTACGCCAATTTCGACAAGCCGACAGGAAGCGCCATCACATTCTTCGAGTGGCCTGAGCTGCCGCGCGGCTATCCCGGATATGGTTCACCGCATCATCTTGCATACAGGGTCGGTTCCCCAGAGGCTTTAGCCAAGTGGTTCCATTTTCTCAGGGAAGGAAACATAGCCGCCAGGGGCCCATATGTCTACGGCGGCCTCGCATCCATCTATCTCCGCGACCCCGACGGCGTCCTCCTCGAGCTGACAACACCCTACCCCGATGCAGACATAGGCTACCTCAAGGAACTCTTCACACAAACATCGACGCCCACGGCAATCTCTCAAGACATGAGGCTCACAGCGTTTGACCACGCGTCACCCATCATATCCGACCCCAAGTTGACCAGCAGGTTTCTGGAGAAGTTTCTCGACATAGTGAAAGTGGATGATGCAGGTGGTGTGCTGCGTGTTTTAAACATGGATGGTGACGTTTATCTCCGCTGCATAGTCGACCCCGTGAACGTGGATGGATACGTGGCCCGTGGCTCGGTTCACCACATAGCCTTGTGTGTAGAGTCGGAGGAGATGCAGCGGCTTGTGATGCGGAGGCTTAACTCGGTTGGCTGGAGAAACTCGGGCATCGTCGACAGGTTCTGGTTCAAGTCGCTCTACTTCAGAGACCCCGATGGAAACCTGTTTGAGCTGGCGACAGAAGGCCCCGGCTACGACGTAGACGAGCCACGTGAAACACTCGGCTCCCGCCTTGTTCTACCCCCATGGCTCGAGCCGCTCCGTCAACAGATAGAGAAAAAGCTGGCTGAGAGAGACGCAGGCAACGCCGCGGAGTGGCCCACGGTCTTCGAGGAGCCGCCTGAACCCCCCGAACCCCTCGCACAATAGTTCAAGGCCTTCGCTTGGGAAGAATCATCACACCCTCATCAGGCACACCAACCTCCTCGCACAACCCTCTCCACCAGAGGTAGACCGCGTAGGCGCATGTGACAGCGTCCGCTTCATCGCCCGAATTTTTCGGGGACAGGTTTTTGACGCCGAGTTTTCGGAGGCCTTTGACGAGGCCCTTGAGGCTGTGGTGTTTGCGTGGGAGGCCGAGAAGGTCCTGCACCCCGCCGGGAAAGGTCTCATAGACGGGGATGTTTCTGCGGCGGATTTCCTCGGCGAGTCTTATTCCACGGGCTGTCAGTTTACGCATCGCCCCTATCGTGATGGGAAAGAACCTGATACCGCGTCGCCGCAGCTCGTTGTCACATATCCTGAAATGTGGGGGTCCACGTGTCTCGAGGCTTGTCCTTCCACGTGGCAGTCCAAGAGGAGCATCAATTCCCACGGCGACAGGCCTTAGCTCATCAACGTCGGCGAGAATCTCCGCATCGAGAAAACGCACCCAAGTCCGCACACGAAGCTCCTCATCCAGAACAGCCATCCCCGAGGGCCTCGTCTCAACACCAGCCAAATCCACGCCCATGAAAAACATAGACCATCCACAAACTATCTACCCAAAAGCCATTCACCAACATCCTTAGCCCGTTCTGAATCGTATCTGAGGAGAATTCTGCTTGACGAGTCTTTCTTGACGTAGGTTATGTCTCCAAGGAACCCGCTGTGTGCGAAGAAGTTGCGCACCATGTCGCTGGAGCCTTTCCCACCAGAGAGAAAATTCATCAAATACTGCTCAGTTTCACCCAACCTATCCCTCAGCTTCTCAATATTCTCCACCTCACTCTCCAGAAGATGTCTATTATGCGTGAAATGTGGCCTGTTTTGATAGATTTCTTCTATGAAGAGAGTTTTTATGGCATCGAGGGGGACAAACCCGTTCACCATGTTTTTCCGCGCTTCTTTGACTAGTTTCATCAGCGACTTTGTCATGGCTAACGCCATCATCGTTCTGCGGATAAAGGATATGGGAAGATTTTCGGTGGAGCGTTTGATGGTTATTTGGACTTTTTCCTTCTCGACGGTGTGTTCTATTCTTTTTCTGAGGTCATCTGCAACTTGTTGCTCCAGTTTCTCTACACATTCTTGGGAAATTTCCTCGATTATTTTCCCATGGTAAAGCGGTAGAGGTGTGTTACGGTTTATACAGATAAACGTTTTCAAGCCATTTTTTAAACATCTCACAAGATTTCCCCGTAAATCTCCTCTGTAAACTGTTCCTAGGTCGTTGATTTCTTCATTGGTAAGGGGGAAGGCGTTATAAATTGTTGTTTCGACGGCTTGTGTCTCTATCTGTATTTCCTCGTTTTCTTGTGTGGGTATGGTGTGGTATACGATTTTGTGGCATGGCCTTGGGTTAGGTTCATGAGGATAGGCGGCGAGAAGCTGGTATGTGAGGATGTTGTAGAGAGTGCGAAGAGCTAGTGCGGGGTAGATGTTAAGCCCGCTCGTGACAACCATGGTGATGTTCCTGCCTTCTTTGACGAGTTTTTTCATGATGAGAAATAATGCGGCCTCTATGGCGGCGAAGGTTCCCTGTGCATTTATTCTCCAATCTTTTTCCCGCTGGCGGAAGCTGCCTACGCTGGGTAAAATTTCCACCGTGGTTTTCGGATGGTTTTCACTACCGTTGTCCAGTTGTTCAAGAACTTTCTGCTCAAACATCTTAGGGTTTTCGAGGAGTTTGCATGCCTCATCTATGTCGGGTTCAAGAGATGTCACGAGGCTTTCGGGCGCAAGCAGGATGACTTCGCCGCCTGTGATGTCGGCTACCGCGGTCGCGGCGAGCAGGGCCTCACACGGCTCATTTTCATAAACGTAGCGTGTTTTTTTATAATTTTTCGGCTCTCCGATAACCTGCAATACTGCGGATGAGGCCACACTGTCGTGAATGCATGGATTGTTAATATCTTTTTTATTTGGATTTGTTGGAGGTGGCTTCTGTTTTACGACTGTTTGTTAAGGGGGTAAGTTTATGTGGTGAGGTGGTGTTTGGCGGGTTGTGAAGTGGGTTTTTCGTTTTGAGTATGTTGTGCCTCGGCCGGTTGAGGAGGTTTACGGTTTTTTCCGCACTGTCGAGAACATGGGAAAGGTTTGGCCCATGGAGCTTGGGATGAAGCTTGTCTCATGGGATAAGGATGTTTACACGGTCTCATTCCGTCTCCTCGGCCAACGCTATCAGACACGTTTCCGCATCATCGAACGCTCCACCACTGAGCAATACCACGAAACACTCGACTTCCCATTCGGAAAACTCTACCACACCATCATCACCACACCAGCCGACGGCGGCACAAAAATAGTCGAGGACATGGTTCTCGAGTCAAGCAATCCCTTCGCGGGAAGGTTCTTCAAAAAAATACTCACCTACCGACATGAAGCTATCAAACACAGCCTCGGAGCAGGTGAAAAACCAGATTACAAAGACCCCTTCAAAATCAGCCTCGCAGCAGGAAACCTGATATCCGTCCTCGGCACAGCAGCCGCCTACATACTGCTATGGCTCCAGCCCCTCCAGATACCGGGAGGCAGACTCGTCACGGGCCTCATCTCATTTCTTCTCCTATGGTTCTTCACACACGACCTAGCCCACTACGTTGTCGGAAAACTCGCAGGCATAAGGTTCAGCAACTACTACATCGGCCTCAGCAACATCGTCCGCCTCAACATACTGCCAAAACCATTCAAAACACTTCCAGTAGCCCTCGGCATCAAAATAGACCGCGCCAACACCCGAGCATCGCCACGCGGCTACGCAGCCATGTATGCCGCAGGCCCCATCGCGTCCATGCTCTTCCCCCTCACAGTCCCAATCATAATGCTCAGCAGCAACCCCAACAGCCTCGCAGCCCAAATACTCCTACTCATCGCAATAGCAAACATAATATTCACATCCATATTCAGCCCCAAAGCAGGATGCATAGCAAAAGCCCGCAAAGCCCTCCGAAATAATGTTCTAGACATTAGAAATAAAGCATCGGGAGACAAGTAAAAGCCATGAGGACGGCGTTGATTGTGTTGGCTTTGGCGGCGGCTTTTGCGGTCTCTGCTCTGGTGATACTGGCTATGAATATGGAGCCACAGCCTATTGGCCCCGCTCCACCTGTCAAGGAGGTTTTTCTCGTCTTGGATAAAACAGAGCTTTACAGGGGTCAGCGAACCCTTACATACACCGTCATAAACAAGACACCGGAGACCATCGGCTTCGGCGAACCCTACGACATCCAGAAAAAACAAGACGGCGAATGGGTGTCGGTTGAGTGGATGAAAGACCGGGTGTGGATACTCATCTACTACAGCCTGGAGCCTGGCGAATCATTCAGCAAAAAGGTTGAGTTACCGATGGATGTTGAGGCTGGTGACTACAGGCTTGTGAAAGAGGTGGATGTTGGCGGTGAGAAGCGTGTGTTGACCGCGACGTTCACGGTGTTGGAGTAGCTAGATGAAGAGTGCGAGCGTCTTCGGGTCCGACGCTATCTCGAGGAAGGTTGACGCGCCTATGATGTCGTCGACCACATCAACCAAATCTTCCTTCTTAAGTCCGAAGAGGTTCATGGTTGGCGAGCATGCATAAACCTTTACACCGCTCTGCTTCGCCATCTTCAGCATGTCGAGGAGGCTGGGCATTCCGCCTTTTGCGAGAAGCTGCTCCAGCTGCTCTTTGCTGACGCCCAAGTCGACCGACGGCTTGATCGTCTCAGCCATCTGTTTGGTCAAAAGCTTCATGCCGCCGAACGTGAAGTAGACCGCGGCCTCCTTACCCTGTGCGACAGCGGTTGTCGCAAGTATCAACGCGGGATACAGCCCGTCAGCGGTTCCCCGGCTCGCCACAATAACTAGCCGCGTCTTCTCCTCACTCATCTACTTCACCCTCTCAATCAAAAACCTGTAGACAACGGGGTCTGTGCCGGTTTCTTCCACTGAGAGGATGCGGTTTCCTGTTTTGCGGGCCCATGCCTCGAGGTCGGGTTTCGAAGCAGGGTCAGTGGCCAACACCTCCACCACCTCGCCCACGTTTATCCGCTGAACCGCTTCACGGGTCTTGAGCACAGGCCACGGGCACATCGCCCCCCTAACATCGACCGTCAAAACAGGTTTAGCCATCTCCATTCAAGCCACCGTCTAAACAAATTATATGCAGGATATAAGCCTTAACTAATTACAGCAAAAGAATGCAGCGAACATTCCAACCACACAGCGAAAAACTCTATGCTTTTCCACACCATCAATATGCTATTCTACGTCGCTGACCACGCGAAAAAGCCTAAAAACAAACAACACCTTAAAACAGTCTAGGCGGGGGTAGCCAAGCCTGGTCAACGGCGGCAGGCTCAAGACCTGCTCCCGCAGGGGTTCGTGGGTTCAAATCCCACCCCCCGCATGTTTGATGCTGCTTTGAAAGGCTTGAAGAGGATGCCGGTTTCGGGTAGAATGATGTCGAAACCTTTTCCACTGACACGTGTGCAGCAACTGAAGCAACACTCTCAATTCCAAAGCATTTTCACACCTTCCCTTTTCCTCTTTTGATGGGTAGAACGTCGAGGTTGGCTCTTAGGAGCGCGTCTACGGGATGCATTCCATTTGCTATGTTGCAGAGAAGCGCTAGGGCGAGTTGGCTTCCCAACCTGTCTTTAGGCACCTTGAAGCCTAGACGGTTTAGCGTCTCATCTAGCTCACGCTGCCTGCTCTCAGGCCTTCCAGCGAAATTGACATCTTCTTGCCGGAAAATCCATGCCAAAGCATAGAGAATATACTCCAAATCATATCCTGGAAGATCTTTAACGGCATGTCTAAACCTTTCGACAACGGTTGCGATGTCCGCCCCTTGCCAAACCTCCACAATAGCTTTTAGGACCTGCATGGCTTTCGCCTTGTCAGCGCATAACTTGCCGTAGAAATCTATGGCGAAGTGTGCATGCTTAGGTGTATATGACCTTATTCGAGGCCTGAGCTGGTAAACCGTTCTCACCTTGAAATCATGTTTAGATTTGCTGTTTTCGGTTTTGAGCAGTATCCATCCGTTGCTGAGCCTGATTACCTCGAGTATTCTCCTTCTATTCCTACCTCTGCCAAAATATTCGCCGGTCGACAGCTCGGTCAAATCTTCGTCAACCAGCTGCTCAACGACAATCTGCCGCGTTCTTCCTCGTTTCCCGGCTTTCTGAAAACGTAAAGATGTTCATGGGCTATTTTATGGAAACCATACTGTTCAAAATTTTTTCCACCCCATTTTTCACGCGTAGTCTTCATTTTGTGCTGCAGCTTGATTATATCCTCCGCCAGAACAAATCCCGTTTGCAAGAATTTCAGCATCACGTAAGTGGAGATAGGCACGTAGTGTTTGTGTTTTCGCGTGTCTCCGATGAGTATTGCACAGTATCGCCCCGGTTTCAGAACACGGTAGGATTCACGGGCTATCTGCATCATTTTTCCCAGATAATCTTCGAGTTTTCTGTATGCTGAAAGGTCGCCTTCGGGTCTTTTCTGGGAATATGGGATGATGTTCCAATAGGGTGGATGTGTGGCGATCAAGTCTACACTCTCATCTTCTATGACGTTGAGTTTTGCCGCATCGCCGTGATACACCTTTATCACCGGTTCCCGCTGTTCATCCAGTGGATGGAATTCGAAATTGAGCCTGTCCAGCGTGAGTATGCATGCTTCATAGTTGATGTCGACGCCTATCGCGTTTCTTCCCAATAGTTTTGCCTCAACCAGCGTGGTTCCCGAGCCGCACATCTGGTCAAGCACAAGCTCCCCGGGCTTAGTGTATTTTAGAATGAGGTTTCTTGGGACATAGGGGCTCCAGTTTCCCCTGTAGTCGCCGGAGTGTGTGGCCCAGTCGCCGCGGTCTGGAAAACTCCACACCGTTGTGGTCTCGAGACTGTATGATGCGGGTGGGCTGTAGGAAGTGATTTTATGTGGTTTACCTATCTCTATCCTGACATCCTCCACCTCGACATAGCCTTTCTCAGCCACATAGCGGCGATAATCCTCCCAAGTGACCGGCCTCATGCTACTCAGCACAAACTGTGAAGAACCCGTGTCCAACAGCGTCCCAAACACCCTGCTCACATCAACCTCTTAAGCCTTTACCGAAAAATGGCTAACCTCGTAAGATGTTTTGAACATGCGGCTTATGGTTTGGAGGCATATTTCTCCTCAAGGATGCGATAGAGGTTTTCGTCGCATATGAAGGTGAATGTTGGAACGCCCTCGATTTTTATTTTCCCGTCTATGATGAGCGTGGGAACGGAGCGTATTTGATACTTTTTCACAAGCTCTTCAACGGCGTTGAAGTTTTTGGAGAGGTCGTGAACGGTGAAGCTGCAGCCGGCGCATTTTCCCAGCTCAATCATGGCGCGTGTCTTTCGGCAGAGAGGACAGTCTGAGATGAAAAGCTCAAGCCTGTGAGGCACGGAGGAAGTATTTGTTGCGAGATTTTAGCGTTGCGTATGTTCTCCTAGTTTTGTGAGGATTTTTTGCCAGTCGAGTCTTGTTATTATGTAGATGAGTGTCATGGCTGCTGCGGCTGATGCTGCTGCGAGGAGGATTGTTTGGAGAGGGTTGAGCTGGCCTGCTGTGCATTCGATTATTGTGCATGCGAGTGTGCTCCAGTAGAGGGCTGTGTAGGCTGCGATGGTTGTGATGAGGAGTTTGCCTGCGAAGACTGTGGGGAGGAAGAGTTTGCTGCTGTAGTTGGCTACGGCGAGGAGGATGTAGATGATGTCGTCGGGGAGGGGTGTGGCGGCTGCGGCGAGGACGGCGAACCAGCCATGCCGTGCCACAAGCCGTTCGAGAGGCTCGATTCTTCTCCTTGTCTCGTCGCTTATCAGTACTCGGCCGCCTTTGAAGAACCTGAAGAGAATAAGCTTCGCCGACGCCGCTCCCGTAGCGCTTGCCAACGCCGTTGGAAGAGGGTCAAGCCTTCCAGCCATCACGGCGATGATGATGGGAGGGATGTAGGGGCCTGAGACAAATGGGAGGAGGCTTCCGAGGAAACTGGCCGCTAAGACACCGAAATAGCCATACGCCGTTAACCCCTCCCAGAAAGCCTGCGAGAAAATATCCATCACCGTTTTCTTTTTTGGGTTTGCTTTAACCCTTTTTCCCGCCGTTAAGCTTGTAGGGATGTTTGGTGGATGTTTGTTGTTGCGTGTAGTGGGGCTGCGTGGTGTAGAGGATGTTGCGGCAGGGCTGAGGAGCGGGTTGGCCGCTGTTGAGCCGGGTGCTTTGATTCGTCGCGTGATAAAGCGTCGTGGTGATTGTCTGCAAATAGGTGGGAAGATGGTTGAGCTGAGACGGTTCAGCGACCTCGTCATAGTTGGCGGCGGAAAGGCTGCGGAGGGGATGGCTGCTGAGATGCTGCGGTTTCTCGACGGCTTTGATGTGAGGGGTGTGGTTGTTGTTCCACGTGGATACAGGCTGAAGCGGCGTCTCAAACCTCTCGAGGTTCTACAAGGAGGCCATCCGCTGCCAGACAGTTCGAGCGAGGAGGCGGGGCGGCGGATACTCGAGACGGCTTCATCATGCAGCGGAGACTCGCTTGCCTTTGTTCTTGTCTCGGGTGGTTTTTCAGCATTGGCCGCTGTGCCCGCGGAAGGTGTTTCGCTGCAGGACAAAGTTGAGACAACCTCTGCATTGCTGAAGGCCGGTGCCTCTATAGATGAGTTGAACACTGTGCGGAAGCATCTCTCAGCTTTAAAGGGTGGATGGCTTGCGAAAAACCTCCGCTGCAGGGCCTTCTCCCTCATACTCTCCGACGTTGTCGGCGACCGTGTCGACGTGATTGGCTCGGGGCCAACTGCGCCGGATCCCACAACCTTTCGAGATGCTCTTGATGTTTTGAGGAGACGGGGTGTGGATGTGTCGGAGAATGTTTGGAGAAGGCTGCGTCGGGGTGCTGAGGGGGTGTATCCTGAGACGCCTAAGCATGGGGACCCGTGTTTTAGACGTGTTGTGAACGTGGTTGTCGGCGGCTGTGTTGATGCGGTGAAGGCCGCCGCTGTGGAGATGCGGCGAAGGGGTTACAGTGTTGTTGCGTTGACGAGCGGTGTTGTGGGGGAGGCGAGGAATGTGGCGAGCCTTTTCGCCGCAGTGGCCCGTGATGTGGTGAAACATGGTGTTCCACATGCTCCGCCTTTCGCTCTGGTGGCTGGGGGCGAGACAACCGTGACGGTGCGAGGCCGTGGTAGAGGAGGCCGCAACCAAGAGCTGGTGCTGGCCACTCTGCATCTTTTACGTGATGTTCCGAGGTTTGTTTTCGCATCGATTGGCACGGATGGGGTTGACGGTGTAACCGATGCGGCGGGGGCGGTCGCGGCTCCTCAGACTCTCAGAAACGCGGCAAGGGAGGGGATTGACCCTCTGCAGTTTCTCGAGGACAATGACTCCTACACGTTTTTCAGCAGGGTTGGTGGACTGGTTTTGACGGGGCCAACTGGTACGAACGTGGGTGATTTGATGATTCTCGCCATCAGGTAGAGAAGACCCATGAGAGGTCTGGCTTGTTTTTTCTTTCGCCGACTTTTTCGCGCAGGTAGTGGGCTATGAGCGGTAGTGCGATTGTTGCGTCGCAGAAGCACTGGACACCTACTCCCTCGGATGTCTCCTTTCCCCAGCTCTTGCCCTCCTCGAGTGTTGCGCCAGATAAGCCTCCCCAGTGTGGGTTGTCGGTGGTTATCTGGACGGCGTAGCGATGGGGCCTAGTGGTGAGCGGGTCTCCTTTCTCGAGAATGTCGACAGCGACGGCTGATAATTGGATAAAGTCTTTGGGAACTCCTCCGCCGATGAAGACTGCTGCGCTGTCTCGATGTCTGCCTCGTATGCGGATGAGCTGTTCATAGTCTCTGAAGTGGTCGAGGATTAGTTTGTAGCCGGGTTTGCGGTGTCTGTTGATGATGTAGGCGACGCCGTATCCGCTGTCTTCGATGGCTGGGCTGAAGACGGGCACTCCTGCTCTGTATGCGGCTTGGACTATTCCATGGATGTTGCGTTGGTCTAGCCATTTGCCGAAGAGGTGGAGGAACTCGGCTGAGGACATGGGTTCCATGTTGTCGAGTGTCAGCATGAAGTCGGCTATCATTTCCTCCATCTTGATGTAGTCTTCTTCCTTGACGAAGACGTCGTGGAACCTGTAGATGCGGAGGCGGCGGAGAAGGTCGTCGTCGATGTATGATGTGCCTATGTAGTAGTTGTAGCCCATGGCGGCTATGAGGTCCTCTGAGATGTTGGCCCCTGTTGACACAACAACGTCCACAAACCTTTTCTCGACGAGCCATTTGACGATTTTCCACTGGCCAGTTGTGCTGAGTGAGCCTGCGTATCCGAGCATGATGACTGTGTCTTTTGCTTGAGCGGCTTTCGCCCATGTTTCGGCTGCGAGTGCAAGGTTTCTTCCCTGGAATCCTGTTAGCTTCATTTGGTCGAGGAGCTGGGCGATGGTTTTTTCGCCGACCTCGATTGCTTGGAGCGGAGTGTGTAGCAGCTGCTCTATCTGTGTTTCATGTTGCATGTTTGTTTTGTTATTTGGTTTGTTAAAGCTTTTGTGTTTTTTGTCGTGCTAGTGCGACTGCTTTGTCCGCTGCTTCTTCGGGGTCGTTGATGTAGTGGGCTGCGTTGATTTTTCGGTGGTCGAGGTGTCCGTCGGGATGCATTTGTGCGAGGATGTCTGATGGATAGCCTGTTTCGGTGAGGATGATGAGTGGGATGCGGTAGATGTATGCGAGATGTGCTTCGATGATTGTTCCCGAGCCGCCGCCGAGGATGACGAAGCTGTCGCTGCTTCTGACGAGGCCTATGCTTCTTGCTTGGTAGGTTTGTCCGCTGCGGAAGACGATTGTGTTGTAGGGATTGTATCGTGGATGAGTTTTGTCGATGAACTCGTCCTCGTATGGGATGACGCCCACCGTTATCCCACCTCTCCGCACAAACTCTTCACACACCACACGCATCAAGCCGCCGTCGCCACCCGTCAGCAAAACAACCTCATCCCTGTAAACACCCAACCTCGCGGCAAACCTCCGCGCCTTCTCAACAGCACCCGGCAACGGCTCACGGTCACTCGAACAACCCACACCAATCTGCAGCATAAACCAACAGCCAAACACCAACATTTATCTCATCATAAAAAGTGTTATGGAACTTGGACACGCCTATTAAGAAGAGATGGCGACGATTACACACTCGGCGACAAAACAACATAAAAACACAAAAAGCACGGGAAAACCACACACTGATGCCCCAAATGAAAATTGAACGCGATGGGTGTGATGCTGAGTTGAATGTTGATGTTCACCACAGTCTTTGCATACCTCATATACATGGAAACCCTGCTGGAGAAACTCGAGCAAGTCGTCACATCAGACAACAAAATCCTCGATGCTGAGCTACTTGGCCACCGTCAGGAAAAACAGGTAAATCAGTAAAAGAAGCACACCGCTCATCCTATTCAAAGCACCTCTGCTGATAAAGAACCAGAAAGTCGAGCTCGCCAGCAGAACGAAAAGAACAACGGAAACATGCTGGCTGAAAACAAGCGACTGCCCCGAGATTATGAGAAGAGCTCCAAGTATCAAAGTTACGTTTGTGAGGTTGGAGCCGACAGCGTTTCCGAGAGCCATGTCATAAACACCTCGCTTTGAGAGAAGAAGAGTCGTCGCAATCTCCGGCGCCGACGTCGATATAGAGACAATCTTCGCACCCACCTCCAGCTCAGACAACCCCGTCAACAACACAAGGCCCTCCACACTCTCCACCAAGAAATAGGCAGAGACCACCACACCCACCCCTCCGACAACAACCATTGAAACAATCACATTATATCCGACGCCAACCTTCTCAGCAACCCGAGCGTTAGCAGGCGCCGACCGAAACGAGAGATAAATATACACCATGAAAAAAGCCAGCAACAATACTCCAAGCTCCACAGCCACCTCAGGAATAAAAATCATCAAAATAGGTATGATGGAGGAAAAATAGAGAATGCCCGCCAAGTCCCGGAGCACATCCAGACCCACATATACAACGCCCGTTACAAAGAAGGTGGAGAGAGCAGCGACCAATGCTACATTCACCACGTTGGAGCCTAGAATATCTCCGACCGAGAGGTAGACAACTCCTGCCAGCGACGAAAAAGTAGCCACGGAAAGCTCTGGCAACGAGGTGATGACGGAGAGCAATATGAAGCCTACGAGAAACCGGCTGATTCCACGTTTCTCCGAGAGAAGCTCAGCGCCTCTCACGAGAAGATAACCCGTCACAGCCAACCCTAGACAGGAGAGCACAAAAACTGCAACAACATCAAGGAACACGGCCACGGGTCCTGCACCTCACCATTTATTTAACCATGGACCATCCATCGAAAACATCCAGACCGGGCATGGATAAAGCTTATTGGTGGATTTTTCTCTTGTTTTCGTGAGCTGGAGAACTTCTGAGCCATGTCCTTTCTGAGGTAACAGGGTTCAGCCCATCAAGACCTCTCACGGGTCAAAGAAGTGTCCGCTCTGTGGAGGAGAATGGTTCGAGTCCGGTGGCTTTGCTCCGAAGACAACCATGTGGTGAAAAAAGATTGGGTTAGAAGAGTTCTTGTAGAGTGTGTTGCCGTGGGTCTGTGATTTTTCCCGTCAAAGCTGTGGCCACTGCGATTAGGGGGTTGCGAGATATCTTTCTACCCGGCGCCTTGTTTGTTTCAAACAAGTTTATGCAGCTTTTGCAGATGTTTTCGAGATTTGTGAAGTTTCTCCGTAGAGTTCTTTTAGGACTTCTTGATAACTGACTTTGCCAGACTCTATGCTCTCCATCAGCTCCTCCAACCTTTTCGTCAACGTCTCGGAGACAAAAGAGCCAAAATTCGACACGAGATAGTTATAGACTGTCTTCCCCAGCTTCGTCGCCAACACTCTTCCACCGTCGTTGAAAATGTATCTCCTCTTGTAGAGGAGGTTGAGGACCTGTGCATATGTGCTAGGCCTACCTATGCCTCTCTCCCTCATCAAGGCGATGATGTCGCCTTCGCGGAAAAACGGCGCCGCCTGCACACTCTTGATCTGGAGGTTCAGCACCTTGTGGACACCTGGTTCAAGCGCCTTCACAGTCTTGATGGTTTGGTAGAGGTTGAGGAACCCTGGCTCAAGAACCTCAACAACCCTCTCTACACGATAGGTTTTCCCTAGAACCATCAAATTACACATCTGTCTCCGCACAAGCGCATCCTTCATCTGACTAGCCATAAAACGTCTAAACACAAGGTCGTAGAGCATAAGCTCCCTATCACCTATTCGCATCGGCACTCTAATCAAACCCGACTGAAGATAAAGCTCGAGCTGCTTCCTCGAGAGCGGTTTCGTCGGCCTGATGCATTCATGTGCACCGGGTTCGCCATGATGCCTCGCCACAAAAAGCCCTGGAAAGTTCTCCTCAAGATAACTCCTAGCCACCGATAACCCCGTCGACGAGACATATGTCGCCCCCGTTCTATGATAAGTTATAAGACCCGACTCGAAAAGGGTTTGGGCAGCATCCATCGCATCCGCAGCACTCATCCTGAGAAAAATCGATGCATCTCTTAGAAGAGAATCGGTTGTATAGGGCTTGACAGCTGTGGCAACCGTCTCAACATACTTCACATCAGCCACCTCCACGTTCAACGCGCCTTCGGCATAGAGTTTCTTGACCATGTCAACATCCTCGATATTTTCTAGCATGAGTTCGGAGCCGTCTTCAAACGTCATGTTTGCGACTAGTTTCTTCTTCCTAGCCTCTTCCATCCTTTGGATTATCCAGCCGAGGACAGGGGTTTGGACACGGCCTGCCGAGAGATGTTTTTCCCCGAAAAACTCCCAGAGGCGTCTGCTCAGCTCAAAGCCAACCCATCTGTCCTCGATTCTTCTCACAACCTGTGCCTCGACAAGCGGCAGCGAAACACTACGCGGAGACTTAAACGCATCCCGTAAAGCCTTCCTCGTAATCTCATGAAGCTCAAGCCTCTCAATCCGCTTGTTAAACGGCCAAATACTCACATAGAGGTCATAGCCAATCTTCTCACCCTCCGTATCAGGGTCAGTTGCGATGAAGACATGGTCAAACTCGAGCGCAAGTTTACGCAGAGAATCAACTATGGATAGCTTGCTGAAGTATTTGTCGGAGCCGCAGTTGGGACACACTTCGCTATCCGTGAACTGCTCCCCACACTTCGAACATCTCCTAATATCCACATACATCGGCACAAACTCTCCATCGTGAATCCAGACACCATGGAAACCGTGGCTCGTCGTAATGTCCACCAAATGTCCCTGACAAGCGGTGAGACATGCGACATAGCCTTCTCCAACCGACTCGTAAACAGTCAGTCCATCGACAACTCGTCTAGCAGGCTTTCCGAAAAAATAGGCCAACGTGCGGGCCTTCGTCGGCGACTCAACTATAATCAGCGACGACCTCAAAATATCTAGGGACTCTACGCTCGCCGACCCTGTTCTGATCTCACGCAGGAACTGTCTATCCCTATCGCATTGCTTAAACTCCTCTCTAGCATGCTCCAAACTATATTCTTGGAAGGTTTCTTCGTAAATGGTTTCGAGGGCCCTCATGATGCCTCTAAAAGCTTTCTCGTCATCGACTATGAGGATGGATATTCCACGGGTTATGCCTCCCGCGAACATCCTCGAGGAGCGGCCCGACGCCTGCACATATCCATCGATGTCGGGGAGAATTATGGAGACACCGTTCTCGTCCACACGTATCTTCATGTCGAGGTTCTCCGCTACACGTCTTAGCTCCTCCTCACCGATGCATGTTTTGAGGAGTTGATGAGCTCTCGTAACAGCTGAGTAAACATATCCTGCGAATCCTTCGGGCTGTTTCGAGGATTCAAGCCCCTCTCTAACACTCTCCAACACCTCCCTATCGGTGGGGACACATTTCTTCAACATACCCATTACCTGGACCAGTTCGGACTCGTTCTTCTCTCTAAGTATCGAGTACAGATTTTGGATGAGGCTGAGCAACATGGAGGGCCTGTGCTCTCGCCAAGACACGTTCAGCTCACGCCTCGGAACACCCGCGAAAATCACGTATCTTATCCGCTCCGGCAAGTCGATGCCTCTGGCTAGAGGGCTTCTCGTACTCGCGATACCAACCAAGACATCATACTCGCCCAACTCAAACCGCTTAAGCATCTTCGTATCCATCTTCTCGTAAGCATATGCACTAATCCGCTGGCTGTTCAGAAATTTTGCCAACTCTTTAGCAGATTCGACACCCGCTGTCTGCGGAACAAAAATCAGACATCCGCCTCCATGTGTCTTCACCAGCTCCGCGACCTGTTCCCACATCTTCTTGCTTTGGTGCAGGTACATGTTGGAGATGTTTCTGACAAACTCTATTGAGCCTCCGGGCTCAAAGTTTAGAAGACGTCTGAACAATCGAATTCTCTTGGTTCTCCGGCCCTTCATAGTGGCTCCGGCTACAAGCAACACAGAGTCAGGCCTCGCAATCTCTTTAGAAGCATACTCCTCCGCCTCACTTTCTCCAGACCTAGCCGAGACTAGTTTTAGATGTCTCTCGATCTCCTTTTCCTCAAACCCCATTAAGAGAAGAACTTTGTCGATGTTTCTCGGTGACTTGAGGAAAGAGTCTACATCATCAACAAAAATGTAGAAGAACTTTTTTCCTCTCAGAAGCTCGAAACGTGTGTTGAGGAAACGGTCTGTGGTGACTAGGATGCCAAACTCCCCATCCCTTATCTTCTGCAGCATCTCTTCAGCCTCGCTCTTCTTCATGCCAGAGTAGTATGCAGCGATTTTTGCTGCTTTTTCTCCATGTTTGGCCGCCATCGATAAGGTTCTTTCGTGGATGTGTTGTGCGAGGAGGCTTGTGGGGACGATTATGTAGGATTTTTTCCCCTTAGATGCTTGGTAAATGGCCATCGCTATGAAGAAGGTTGTCTTCCCCGTTCCCGTGGGAGAAACTATTGAGAAGCTTCTTCCGAGGAGAGCTCTTTTAGCCCATGTCCGCTGCAGAGACCATGGAGGAGAGCCCACGACCCTGCTGAAAAAATCCGCGAACGCTCTATATTCCTCCTCAAGCTCCAAAGCCTTAGTGTATTTTCCCGGCTTAAGCCGACCATCCTGCAAAACACATCTGCTACAAACCCCTCGCCCAACAAGCTCCTCATCGGTTATTTCTCCGCCACAGTTTGGGCAGAGCGATACATATATCGACTTCAACGCTAACCGGCATCTACTCCAAAGTCAACTTATATTGTTTCCTGATATGTGTGAGGCTTGCTTGGCTTGTCCTGTATGAGGTTATTCAAGGTCCTGTAGTGGAAACTGTCTTGGGTCTGTGATTTTTCCCGTCAAAGCTGTAGCGGCTGCGACGAGGGGGCTTGCTAGATGCGTTCGTCCTCCGACGCCTTGCCTGTTCTCGAAGTTGCGGTTGCTTGTCGAGAGACATCTCTCGCCGGGCCGCAGCCTATCCTCGTTCATGGCGATGCACATGCTGCATCCGCTGTTCCGCCACTCAAACCCAGCCTCCATGAATATTCTATGCAGCCCCATCCGCTCGGCTCTCCGCTTCGTCAACTGCGAACCAGGCACAACGAGAACCCTGACGCCGTCCGCTTTCTTCCTACCCTTCACAAGCCTCGCCACATCAATCAAATCACTCAGCCTGGCGTTGGTGCATGAGCCGATGAACACCGTGTCAACCTTGATGTCCGAAACCTTCATCCCCGGCTTCAGCCCCATGTACTGCAGAGCACGTTCAACGGCTTTTCTATCGGATGGGTCGTCAAAGTCGTCGGGAGAAGGCACGTTCTCCGTTATTCCGACTGTCATGGCGGGGTTGGTTCCCCACGTGACCTGCGGCTCTATGCGGGACACGTCGAACTCGTGGACCGTGTCATATTTTGCGTCTGGGTCGGTTTTCAGCGTCCGCCAATACTCCATCGCCTCATCCCATTCACGGCCCTTCGGGCTATACGGCGCGTCCCTGAGAAAGTTGAAGACTTTTTCATCGGGCTCTATGATGGCTGTCCGCGCCCCGCCCTCGATGGACATGTTGGTCAACGTCATCCTCTCCTCGACGCCGATGCTTTTGACATAATCGCCTGTGAACTCGACGACGTGTCCTATGCACCCACCTGTGCCGAGCTTCCTGATGATGTAGAGGATAACATCCTTCGCCGTCACGTTTTCGCCGAGTTTACCCATCAGCCTTATGTTCATCTGCTTCGGCTTCTTCAGCCAAAGCGTCTGCGTGGCGAGAACATGTTCACCTTCGCTTGTCCCAATTCCGAAGGCAAGTGCCCCGAAAGCGCCATGGGTGGATGTGTGGCTGTCGCCGCAGACAAGCGTGATACCGGGGATGGTTAGGCCCAGCTCGGGCCCAATAACGTGGACGATGCCCTGAAACGGGCTGAAGTAGTCGAAGAGGGTGATGCCGAATTCTTTTGCGTTGCGGCTGAGGGCCTGCATCTGAGCCGCCGACATAGGCTCCTTGACAGGCTCCAGTCTATCGCCCGTTGGAACGTTGTGGTCCATCACCGCGAATGTAAGGTCAGGCCTCCGCACTCTACGCCCCGCGGCTCTCAACCCTTCAAAGGCAAGCGGCGAAGTAACCTCATGCGTGAGATGTCTGTCGATGTAGAGAAGCGTCTGCCCATCCTCTCTCTCCGCAAGAGCATGACTGTTCCAAATCTTCTCAAACAGCGTGTAGCCCATGTCTCTCAAAACATGGCAAAACCCTGTGTAAAAAAGATTCACCGCTACAGCCGTTGCCACAGAAGCCTGACAACCATCAAGTCCTGTGCAGGAATCTCAACACGCCACAAGGTTTCGACACCGTTTCTCGCCAAAAACTCCACCACGCCGCCAAGCCGCCGCAGCACATACTCGTAGACACCTGAGGCGGTAACCGCGTCCTCGCCGCTTCTCCGTGGCGAAGCCCAGTAAAACCTCTCCAGCACATGCTCAGGCTCCTCCATCGGCTTCTCCTCGATTTCTCGCAACGCTTCACGGAGCATAGGCCTTGGTAGAGGATAGTTGTCAAGGGCTTCGACGATGCGTCTCTTCTTTTCCGGTTCTACACGTGTCTTCTCAACCATGGCAAGTGTTGTCGCGGGTGCTCCGCTGTCCAGGGGCCCCAGTCTCGCGGCGCGGCGCAAAGTGTAGAACCATGACTTGGAGACACCGAGAAACCTGCAAACCTCCTCAACACTCTGGAAAACCTCCTCCGCCACAAGACGCTCGACATAGAGAACCAGCTCCGACTCTGTCAAATCATCTTGGCTGAAATGTATGGCGAGAGAGATGCGTGGAGCCTCTTCTCCTTGGACAACTATGCAGGGGACTGTGTCTAGGCCTGCTTCAACAGCTGCCGCCAGCCTTCTGCTTCCATCCAAAACCTCATATCCGTCATCCACCTGATAGACCAGCAGAGGCTCCATGACACCGTTTCTCCTGATGCTCTCGACAAGGATTCTATGGCGGTCTGGGTCGTGAACCATGCGTGGGTTGTAGCGGCTTTTCCGAAGACGCGATGTCTCGATGTAGACAACCTTTGACACAGTCTTCACCTTTTACGGTATATGAGAAGAGGCTTGACGGGGTCGGCGACCTCAAGCGTCCACCGTGGTGTCGTAAACATCTGAGAGGCGGCAAACCTTTGTATCGCGAGTGTCAGGAGGGATTTTCCCCGTCTGTTCTCCCTGTTGAGCAGCATCCGCAGCTCACCTCTTCCCACAACCATTTCCCTCAAACCCTTCTCCTCAGCCACATTCGCCAACATTTCACCAACACGGAGAATAGTCTCCAACGCCCTCGTCTTAGAAAACATCTTAGGCATCAACCCCACCTCTCATGACTTCTCGAAGAAGCAGACGAAGGTAAACCGAGACGGGTATGCCCTGTTTATCAGCATTTTCGCGGAGCCAGCCGTAGACATCATGGGGAAGCCTCAGCGTCATCCGCTTAACCTCATTTCCGAGAGCGTTTTTACGCGGCATCTCCGAGACACCTCTTACGTTCAGCTGCTGTACGAAAAAGGTGCTCTATCCGCACTTTCGGACACCTCACACCGATATATGCAGGCATCATGGAGAAAACCCGAGGGTGGAGGGATAAAAGAGATGGGGGAAATTGATTCAAAAACGACTCATGAAAAAAGCTCGGGTGAGTCGCCAGCCAAGCAGTCGAGAGCATATTGCACGGTGAAGATTCCAGCGGCTCTCGCGGAGGTCATCGATAGTTATTTGATGGAGCATGAGGCGCAGGTGCGTGGGTTTAGGAGTAGGGCTGATGTGGTGGTGAGGGTTTTGACCGAGTTTTTGGAGGAGCAGGGACGGCTGAGGCCCCTGGTTAAGCGGAGGCTTGAGCACGTCAACGTCTACGAGTCGTTTGTTCTCGTGCGGGATAATCTGTTGAATGTTTCTGTCGAGGTTGCTGTGCAGCCTCCTCAGCTTTTTTGCCGCTACTGCTTGAGCGGGGAGTGTGTTCATGTCTTGTTTGCGGCTTCTATACCTGGTGTGAGGCGGAGGTTCGCTGAACTGGGTTTGAGGGCCCCTGAAACAGATGAGGATGTGGGCGGCTATGTGGTGTTTTTCGGCGACACAGCCTATCCCTATACTGAGTGATTTAATCATGGATGATTTTTCGGCGGTGTGGCTGTTTTACGTGTCCCCGTTGTCTTCACCGACTATGTTGAGAACAGTGGCCTTGGTTTTGCGGGGTTAAGGACGCGGGTTACACGGGTTTTCGGCGGTGTTGTGAAGCGTTCAAGGCGTGTGGGCGAGGTTGCTTCGCTGATGGGGCTTGGGCTCGAGGATGTTGTGATGCCTGTTTTTCTCGAGGCCGTGGTCGAGGTTGAGAAAGGTGACGTTGTCTATGTCACGGGTGAGAGCGGCGGCGGAAAATCTCTGCTGCTGCGTCACCTCGCCGAGGAGATGAGTCGTTTGGAGGAGTTCGCCCCCGTCGCCTGCTCGTGGAAAATCATGGATAACATTCCACGACGGAGGCCTTTGATAGACTGTGTTGGAAGAGATGTCAACGAGGCTGTGGAGGTTTTGTCGGCCGCGGGGTTGAGCGATGTTTTCACATGGTTCCGTCGGTTTGATGAGCTAAGCGATGGCCAGAGGATGAGGTTCATTTTCGCGAAGGCTCTCGACGCTGGTGCGAAGACTGTTGTTCTCGACGAGTTTTGCTCGGCGCTTGACAGGGAAACAGCCAAGGCGACAGCCTACACGATGCAGAAGCTCGCACGGAAACGGGGCATAACATTCATCGCGGCGACGGCTGTGGATGACTTGGTTGAGGACCTTAACCCCAACCTGCTTATAGTCAAGCATCTCGGGCCTCATCTCGAGGTGAAGCGTCTCAACCCTGTTCCACGGCCCTGCAGCCTTCTCGAGAAAGTTGTTATTGAGGAGGAGTCGGTGGAGGATTGGCGTCTCCTCTCCTTTCTCCACTATCGGAGCCACCGCGTAGCAGCGGCTGTGAAAATCTTCCGCGCCGTTTTGAACGGACGTGTCGTCGGCGTGGTGGTGTATTCGAAGCCGTATCTACAGGCAGCGGGTTTCACTCGGTTTTTCAAGCATGATTGGTATATCCGGGAGAGGATGAATCATGTTCTCCGGATTCAGCGGGTTGTTGTGCATCCGAGTTTCAGGGGAATAGGTGTGGCCCGCAAGCTTTTGACAGAGTCTCTGCCGCGGCTCTGCGTCCCGTTTGTGGAGATTCTGAGCGCGATGGAGAGGCTGATACCGTTTACACGCGGCATCATGACCAGATGGACGGTTGTCGAGCCAAACAGGGAGAAAAGGGCCCTGCTCGAAGAGTTTAGACAGCGATTCGGCATAGATGTGATGAAGCACGGTGTAGTGGATGTTCTTCTCTACGCGGAGAAGAGAGGTCTTCTAAAGAGGATGAGAAGCTGGCTTATCGCCAACCTTCACAGATACGGAGACGCATCTCTCAAGCAGAGAGATGCTGCCAAGCTGCTTCGGACACTCAAGTCATCATGCGCACCAAAAGTCTATGGGCTGTGGATAAATCCTGAGAAAAAATTTGGAAAAATTGTGGAGGAGGCTATGTCTGTTCAGCGAGTTCTTTGAGGAGTGTGGAGAGGTCTTTCTCCTCGGCTGATGAGCTGATTTTCTCGAGGGCGATGATGATGTCCTTGGTTTTGGCTATGACTTCGAGCCGTGCTTTGGCGAGTGTTAGGATGTCGCGTGCCGAGGCCCCGCTGCTCATCTTCTCCTCCGCAACCGTCTCCAGCTCGTGATGTATTCTCAGCAGGCTTTTCAACAGCTTCTCAAGCATCTCCGCGGCTGTTTCAGGCGTCTCCTCAACCGCCGCCCCCATCAGCCTATACATCGAGGCTCTTTTTCTCGCAGAGGCGAGGCTTTTCAGGGTTTTGCCCATTCTGTGGATGATGATTGTTGACATGAGGGCTGCGGCTGCTGCGACAAGTGCGAGGAATGAGCCGATGTCTATGTAGTGAAGCAGGTATAGGATTGTTGAGGCTATGGTGAGTGTTTTTGCGATGTAGTCGAGTTTTTCCGCGGTGTTCATGTTCGCAGGGCCTCGAGTGTGCTGATGATGTATGTGATGTAGGAGCTGAGGCCGAGGAGTGTGGAGGCTGTTGCGGCGGCGTTGCTGGATTTGTTGACGGCGAGCGATTCTGCTATGACGCGGATGAGGAGGTAGGTGTTGGCTGCGAAGAGAAGTATTGTTTGAAAGGTGTCGAGGATTTTGGCTGTGTTGATGGCTGTTGAGATGAAGGATACAGCTGTCTGGATGCCGAGGGTGAGGTATGTGGCCCGTGTCTCCGTCCATCCTGCTTTTCTGTAATGGATGGGTGTCAGGCTCGTCGCTATGATGAACACGGTGGCCGAAGCTATCAGAATAAGCAGCTTCAGAGAAGATGTTGTGTGGATAATCGCTGGGATGAGTAATGCGGCCGCCGCAGCTATCAGAAGCTTTCTCATGGCTTTTCGCCACCTATGGCGCCGAGGCCCATGGCTCGCCTCGCCTCCTCAACCGTCTCAATCCCCGCCTTCACACGCTCCACATGTATCGCTGTCTCCTGCTCCGGGTTCATCCACTCAACCAACCTAAACGAGAAACCGTCAACACCTATGACGCGTTTGAGCGCAAGCGTCACCGCGGCTCCGAAGATTTTCTGGAGAGACTTGATGTATTGGGCGAAAGTTGTCATCTGGTTCCGGCTTGTCTCGAGGTTGAGGCCTTGGATCACGCCGTAGACGATGGGCGGCACACGGAGAACGGCGAGGATACGTTGCCTGAATTCTTCAAGCAGCTCAACGACGCGGAGATCTTCCACAGGCTGGCTCAGGGTCTTGACATCGATTTCCCCCATCAGGAGAAGGTTGTCGCCGGGACGCGCCGACTCGAGAACAGCCTTCAGCCTGTTGAAAGTTGTTTCGTCACCATGCTTCAGCACAATCGCTTTCGACAACACACCTTTCCGCATAAAGACTTGGAAGAGGAAAAGCTCGGCTTCGCGTTTAGCCAAGAGGATGCGGGCCAGCGAGGCGAGCTTGGGTGTTCCATAGGTTCTGTCGGCGAGCGGATGCAGAACAACATGGACAATTTCGTCGGGCGAGAACCTCACCACACGCGTGGTCTGCTGAACATATTCCTTCACAACTCCATAATCGTCTCTGACAACCTGCATCGTCCACGGCGCGATAACCCTTGGAAAATCCGAGACACACTCGATATAGGATTCGTCGAAAATCAGCGTGGTCAGGACAAGGTTGCGGAGAAAGAAGAAGAAATCATCCTCACGTGTCCGCAGCCACTCCTCAACGATTTTTCTCGCATTTTCCTCGCCAACAACATACCAGCCGTTAGCCGTCACGGCATCCACAACCGCGTCGAGACAAGCCCTAACATCGGTATCACCCTCCGCCAGCTCCAGCAGCTTCAGCTGATCAAGCGGCTTCGGCTCACCAAGTCTTCCATAGAAGCCGGGCATCGTAGAGGCAAAGGCCTTGGGCCTGGAGAGGATTTTCCTGAAGAAGGACATGGCTGAGACTTGGGTTCGTTTTCTTAATTCTCTCAGAGAATTAAGCTGAGAGGGCGAGGCTGATGGCATGGAGCTGGTCTACGCCTTCGCAGGCATCCTGCTCTACATCATCAGCGGCTATCTGAAGAGCGGCGAGGCCTTCGAACCCGTGAAAGCTCTTCGCACAGCGGTTGTCGGCATAGCGGCTGTGGTGTCGAACATGGTTTTGGGTGTTGAGCTTCCTGCGCCGGAGCTCGAGACTCTGCTGACAGCGGGTGAGGTGACTTTCGTCGAGAACTTGGCGAAGACGCTGTGGAGAAGGGTGTTTTCAACGCTTTAGCCCCGTGGCCCCTGCCTGGATGCCGTGCGATGGATAACATGCATACAGGTTAGGCCCTGTCTCGAGAAGACCCTCGACGACGAGGTTTTCGCCGGCTATCTGGAAGGTGTCGCGGCAACGTCGGACATAGACCTCGAGGGGGACGTCTTCTCGGAAGAAGTTTTCAAAGCAAACGCCGCCAGCCTCATCGGTAAACCCATCATGCTGCAGCACGGCCGCAGCCAGGCCGTCGGTGAACAAGCAGTCGGCCAAATCATCGAAGCCAAACACATCCCAGGAAAAGGCCTCTGGATAAAGGCTGGAATCTACAAGGCTTTCGGAGACGTTTGGCGAATGGTGAAAAACGGTTTCCTAAGGTTTCTAAGCATAGGCGGCTACGTGAAACGCGTCAGATTCCACGACAAATACCGCGAAATCGAGGAAGCCGAGATAACCGAAGTCTCCCTGACCGACCGCGCCGCAAACCCTCGAGCACAGATAATCACAGTCTTCTCGAAAAGCTGGCCCACGGCGCCGAAATCCATCGTCTCGGGAAACGAAGCCATAGCCAAGCCAGCTACACAGGAGCTTGACACACCCTATTTCCGAAAATACTGGAGCAGACATGGTTTTCACCGAATTAAGCGGGAGTAGCTTCGGGATGATGCTATGAATTTTAGGGAAGCGCAGCAGGAATACCTCAGGTTCGGCAAAGCTCTGCTAAGCGGCGACAGCAACTTTCCAGAAATTCCGCCGGCCGTTGCAAGCGATGTCTTCGACACCTTCATCGAGGAGAGCATAGCCGCGAAGATTTTCCGCTTCATCACTATGGGCTCCGACGTCGTCAAGTTCTATGTCAAGGGAGCCGCCCTCAACGTCTACGCGCCCACGGAGGCTTCGCCTGTTCCGGAGACGAAGCTGACTTTTGAGCCGCCGGTTGTGCTCGAGGCTCGTGAGGTGCGTGCTGTGAGCAGGATATCCGATGTCGCTGAGGAGGAGAGTGTGGTCGACCTCGTGGCCATGACGGTTGAGGACATGGCCCGCAGCATAGCCGACGCAGTAGACAAGAACGTTTTCCGAGGCACAGGCGACGGCTCAGACGCCTACAACCTCTTCACAGGTCTCCAGAGAAGCACAACTCTACCAGGAAGCCAGACACAGACCCTCGACATCGCAAAAGCACCCCTCACAGTCGAGCACATCAACAAAGCCGTCGCATCCCTCGAAGAACTCGGCTACAGAGACGACCTCGTCATGATAATCCATCCAAAGACAGCCCTCCACCTCCGCAACGACCTCGCCTCAAAAGGCCTCGAAACAATAAGCGGAGACATCCTCCGCACAGGAGAAGTCAACGCCATCTTCGGCCTCAAAAAAGTCTACGTCACCACGCATCTCGAGAAACGTAGTTACAGCGGCAGCGACGGAACCAAGGTGAGCGACGTCATAATCTGCAGCTCACGCGACGCGGGTGTCGGAGGTTATAGGAGAGCTCTCCGCATCGAGCGTGACAGGGATGTTGAGGCGGGGTTGACGAAGGTCGCTGCGAGCATCAGGTTCGCGTGGCGCATAGCTAAGACAGACGCCATCTTCCTCATACAAAACGCCCTCGCCGAGTAATCTGACCCCTATAACCCCACACCATTTTTTCTAAAACCATGCGCTATGTCTCTGTGAAAGATGTCCGTCTCTACAACGGCTGGCTACCCGTCGAGGAGAAGAGACAGCCGCTGAAGAAAATCGGGGAAACAGTTTTCCAAACCCCGCATGCACCTCTCGTCGACGCAGACTGGGACGGCTCAGTCTACGACGACGTCATCATCTACCTCGACGGCGAACATGTTGAGCCTGAGTCGATAGACCCGTCCACAGGGCTGGTCTCCATTCATCCACCGCCATCCCCGGGTGCATCGGTTGAGGCGGATTATTTCTGGCACCCCATCGGAGACGAGGACATCATACTCGCGGTGGAGGCGGCTGAGGGGTTGGTCGAGGCCCTGACAGGCGTGGTTTATGTTCCGCATCAACGTGTCGAGAGACGACGCATAGAGCGAAACGGGTTAGTTGCGTTGAGCGAGCCCGTCATAACCATACAGTCTATCAAGCTCTACGACAGTTTCGGAAACTTTCTCGGAGAAGCTGAGGCTTCGTTGGTTGACAGGGCGGCGGGCATTTTGAAGATACGTTTTGTCTCGCAGGAGCCGAGGCCGCCGTGGTATCTGCCCAGCTATGTCGAGGCCGAGGTTGAATACGTGGGTGGACATGAATCGGTGCCCGCGACAGTTAAGAACGCGGTTCTCGCACTCGCCAGCCACAATCTATTGACGCGTTTTCAGCAGAGGCTTGCTCTGACCCCAGACTATGGCGGAGGAGTTTCCACAGTTTTTGTCACCGAGGACTTGGAGAAACGGCTGCGTTTTCTCAGAAGTGAGGTGGAGAAGACGGTTAACAGTTTGCCGAGAAGGGTTGAGAAGGCTTGACATGGTTGACAAGCCTCGTGGAACAGCTTGTCCAAACAATCCGCGGCGAAGCAGGCATCCCGGTGTATGTTGGCTGGAGACCGGCCACAATCATTCCCGTGGCCATCCTCCAAATAAGAAACTGCGAAATAACACCGCTCGACCTCTCAGCGAACATCCACCTCATTACAGCCGATGTCCAAATCGATTTCTGGCACAGCTCAGCGAAAGAATGCGACGAAACAGTCGAGAAAACTCTCGCAGCCCTCGAGCGGGCCCGCGACAGTCTCGGCATCTTTTTCCTCGGGGTGGAGGGGTTGGCGGACGTCGGCGACGAGAAGGCCTTCAGGAAAATGCTTCTCCTCAGGCTGAAGACGGTGAAGTAGTTGTGCATATTCCGGATAAGCCGCGGCAGAAAATACTACTGTGGAAAACGTTACCCGCTTCCATGTTCGCCGAATGTATGCCCCTTCGGCGACGTGTTGTGGCAGGGGCTTGTCAACAGAGATTACAAGCCGAGCCGCTACTGGGTGATGCCGTCGATGACGCAGGTCGATTCGGCGGAGGAGGCTTGGAGAAGCCTCGCATCGGGAGAGGCTCTGTATGTTGTGAAGGAGATTGTCTACAGCGTTGGTGAAGGGTTTGGGAAACGCGTTCGAAAAGGCTTTGAGCTTGGTGAAGTTTCCGGAGGTGGCTGACGAGTTCACGGGAGCGGGTGTGAGGGTGGTTTTCATCGACAGCGGCTGCAGCCCAGACCATCCACTCAAAGACTGTGTAAACCTCACCGAGACATCCCGCATAGACACCGAGTCTCACGGCGCCTATGTCCACGCGGTTCTCGCAACCATGCTCCCCGAAGCCGAGTTCTACCTCGTCAAAGTCCCCGACCCTCTCACCGACAACCTCCTGATAACAGCCCTCAACGAAGCCAGCAGACTCAACCCACATGTCATCAACCTCTCGATAACAAGCGAGGCCCCCAGCGACGGCACAGACCCCGCGTCAACCTATGTAAACCACGTGGCGCGGAGAAGCGTCGTAGCGATTGCGGCGGGAAACGGTGGGCCGAAGATGATGAGCATCGGGTCTCCAGCGGTTGCTGAGAGAGCTTTGACTGTTGGCGCGGTGGATACAAGGGGTAGACTGTGGAAACGCTCAAGCAGAGGCCCCACGCTCGACGGCCGATGGAAACCCGAGATAGTGGCGCCCACAGGCTACAAACCACCCAAATCAAGCGAAGAGATCTGGGGCACAAGCTTCGCAGCACCCATAGCAGCCGCCGTCGCAGCCCACCTAAACAAAAAACTCAACAACCCTTACACAGCCACCCGAGTGATGATGCTGACAGCAGCGCCGGTAACTCTAGTCCAAACACCTACAACAACACTCACAGGCCTCCGCAAAGCAGCTCTAATAAGAAAGCTCGTCTCCACATGGCCACGAATATATGACCCCAGAAACCTCGCGGGAATGGGGCTGGTTGATGCAGCGGCCTCAGCATCTCTCCTGAAGCAGCTCGCCCAAACCTTCTCAACCCTATAAAACCAGACGAGACAGGGACGCCATGGTTTTCCGTAAACTCGTAACATATGGCGAAGAAACAAGCTACGGCCAAACCCCTGCAGATGTTTCGCGGTGGATTGGAGGCGTCACCTCCTTCAACGGAGGAGTGGAGCCCGTAAGCGAGGAAGTGCCAACTCTCTCGGGTGCACGGGTCTTTCAGACACTTGTCCACGGCCTCGACGTCTCACCCAGCATAGAATTCTATGTGCAGAACCCGCGGATAATCAAGTATGCATTCGGCAAGGCCACGAACACAGGCTCCTCCCCACCCTATACGCATCTTCTCGAGATAAAGGAGGACTATGAGCTGCCGTCCATCACGTTGGTGGAGCACCGCCTCGGAGTAGGGGGGCATGGCTACGTCTACAACGGATGCCGCGTCGACAAGCTCAGCCTCAGCTGGGAGGAGGACAGTTTTCTAAAAGCGTCGATGGATTTCAAAGCCACGCGAGTAGCCAAGACAACAACCCTGCCCACACCCGAGGAAGAGACAAAAGGTTTCTACAGCTCCTCATCCAAAACCGTTGAGATAAACGGCGTAGAAATAGGCTACGTCGTCTCAGGCTCTGTCACACTCTCAAACAACACCGTCGCCTTTCCACGGCAAGGTGACTTTCACCAGAAACACGTGGCGGGAAACGCGCAGCTCGAAGCAGAGCTCGAGCTCTACTATCTCGACAGCAGCATCGTCGACTTGATGATTGGCAAGACACGGTTTGATGTGAAGGTTAGGTTTAGCAGAGGCTCTGATGATTATCTCGAGGTTAGGCTTGACGGCTGTGTATGTGGTGTGGAGTCGGTGTTGGAGGCGGAGGGTGAGATGATGCAGACGGTTTCGCTCAAGCCGTCTAACATGAGCATTCTCGTGGTCGACGACGTGGAGGCCTACTGAGAAGATGTCCACACAGGTTCCGCCGCCTGATGAGCTGAAGAAGAAAACCTCGCCCACCCAGCTTTTCAAGAAGTTTGAAGAGTTTGAGGCCTTTGGACACAGGTTCAGGATACGGAGAATGACGCTTGCCGAGGAGCTGGAGTGGTATAGCGAGAGGGATAAGATACTTGCCGAGAACGGTGTTTCGCAGGCGGAGAAGCTGGCGAAGATATGGGAGCGGCTGCTGCAGCGGGTTGTCGAGAGCCCGCGGCTCGAAAACTATGTTGAAGAGCTTCCCACACCTGTGCTAGCCCGCCTCATACAGACTATCACAGAGCTCCATCTCTGGAACATGGATTTTCGCAGTTCACCGCAGGCCTGAGACTAAACCATGCATACATCTATTTTCTCCTCGCCGAGAAATACGGCTGGACACACAGCCAAATCCTCAGCCTCACGAGAACAGAGGCCCTCTACTACCTTCTCGCACCCGTCGCCTATGAGAGGGAGAGAAGGAGGAGGAAGAGAAAGTGATTAGGGTTCTGGGTGTGGAGGCGGCTTCGCGGGGCTTGGAGAAACTCGGCGAAGATGCTGTGAAGCATGTGGAGAAGGTTTTGGCAGCGGCTGCCGAGGAGTGCATGAGGAGGGCTAAGGAGAACGCGCCCGTTAGAACAGGCCGTCTGCGTGAAAGCATCACGGTGTCGAGACAGGATAAGCTGGCATACGTCGTCGAAGCCTCCGCACCCTATGCGGGCTACGTGGAGTTCGGAACATCGCGGCAGCGTCCACGCCGCTACATGCAGACAGCCCTTCTCCAAACACTCCAGACCCTCCGCAGACAGCTCCAGCCCTAACCAAGGTATATCAACCCCTGTGAAAAAGGAGAAGACATGCGCGTAAGCCCCGTAACAATTCTCGCGGTCTTCATCATAGGTTTCTTCACCGGATACCTCGTGTATAGCAGCACCGCTCCACCACCTCTAACCATCACCAAAACAACAACAGCAGCCACCACAATCCGCCAAACATTCACAACAACAATCCTCTCAACACAGACAACAACCATCACATCCAGCTACAAGGTTGACGGAAAACCCGTCGACCTCGTGGCAACCGTTTACAGAATAGTTGACGGCGACACCTTCGACGCATTTCCCTCGGGGCGTGTGAGGCTCGCTGACATCAACACACCGGAGAGAAACGAGCCCGGCTACAACGAGGCGAAGGAGGCGCTGCGACGCCTCGTCGAAGGCAAAAAAGTCTTTCTCGACGTAGATAACGTGAACGTGATGGACAGCTATCAGAGGCTCGTGGCAGTAGTCTATGTGAAGCACAACAGCACTCATGTTCTCAACGTCAACCTCTGGCTCGTCACAAACGGCTACGCCATGTTCCGCGACTTCAACAACGAATTCAACCCATACACATGGAGCCTCTACCTGCCGTTCAGCTGATCATCTGTGAAGAAGCCATCCCAGCAACACTCCGTCGAGAAACTCTGCCAATCTTCTCCGCCGCTTAGCCTTTTTCCCAATCTCTTCTCTGCTTTCTTCGCGTGAAACCTCGTAGCCGAGAATTTTTGGACGCAGTATGCTGAACTGTGTCTGACACTCCAGGCACTCGAAGCTCTGGGGAATGCCTGCTTCCACCTTTGCGGGTATGAGGTTTGTTCCCCGGCAAATGGGGCATGCGACTGTTATCTTGACCTCTTTCACGGAGGTTGTTCAGGTGCTTTAGAGATAAGTTTTGCGTTTCTGAGCTTGATAACCTTTTTCCGCGACGGGCCGCCGTGCCGCTCCCCAATTTCTCCGTGAAGGTTTTGCTCGAGGCAGAGGATAACTTGGCGAAGACGCTTGCCTATGCACGGGCTCAGCTGGAGAGTTTCGGCGACGCTGGTGTGAGGGAGGCGGGGAGGCTTGGCTCCGCCTTCGAGGTTCTCGGCTCGGCGTTGAGTAGGGCCCTTGGCATAGCCTTCTACCAGGCAGGAGCATATCTCCAGGACTTTCTCAGAGGCTCCATCCAAGCGTTCACAGAGTTCGAGGCCGCGGCAACACGTCTCGCATCACTCACAGCATCGGCGGGTGAATCGGTTAACATGCTAGCCCAAGCCTTCAGGGCAGCTGCATCGGCTGCAGCACGGGAGATGAGTGTCTCGGGAGCAGAGGCCATGAGAGCTTTGGAGGCCCTGGTCAAGGCCGGCCTCTCCGGCGCAGATGCGTTGCAGGCTCTTCGGTATTCTCTTGCTCTCGCGCGAATCGAGGGCGAGGAATATGGGAAAGCTGCTTCAAACCTTGTGCAGGTGATGGCGCAGTTCGGTGTCGAGGGGAGCCGGGCGGCTGTGGCCGTGGATGTTTTGGTTAACGCCTCACGGCTCGGGATAGGCACCGCCACAGATTTTGCACAGGGCCTCGCCAACGTCGGTTCAACGGCGCGTGCGATGGGGATGTCGCTGCAGGAGACAACGGCTTGGCTGGTTGCCTTGGAGAGAAGGCTCGGCTCAGCCGAGGAAGCTGGCACACAGCTGTCCAGGCTCTTCATCAATCTCTACGAGGTCGCGGCCAAGCTGGGCGTCCCCATCAGAGACTCGGCAGACCATCTAAGGACAGCAAGCGAAATCATGCTCGACGTCATAGCGCGTGTCCGCGAGCTCGGCGGAGACTTTGAAGCCCTCCAGAGCAGATTGGCCGGCGTCGACGCAAGAGCCGTCAAAGCGCTTTTCACGCTCTCGCAGATGAACGAGTCTTTCATGGAGCTTGTCGCAGGTGTTTCCGAGGCGGGAACTGCTTTGAGAACGTTTGAGGAGTATCTCGGCACGGCGGAGGGCAGGGCTGCGGCGCTGAGGGCTGAGACAGACAGGCTTCAGAGAATGGTGGGCGAGTCTCTCTCAGCGATATACTACATGGTTGGGCCCTATGTGTTGAAGGCTTTTGACGCCGTGGCGACGGCGTGGCGGGGAATTATCGCCGCGGCTGTTGACAGCAGGTTTGACCAGCGGCTTGCATACATCGAGACGCAGCTCCGCATTCTAGGAAGAATATCTGAAGAAGAGGCGAGCTCATTCATCCGTTCATGGGTTGAGATGGGGGACATTTCTCTTGAGGAGGGGCTGAAGATAGCTGAGGCCGTGGCTATCTACGATGAAAACATTCAAGCCCTTGTCGAGCGGGCCCGAGTCGCCGGTGTCGAGGTCCCCGAATCCTTTAGACAAATGGCCGATGCGGTGGGAAGCGCCGTCTCCGACTCTGTGTCACGGATATCTGAGTTGAATCTGGCTCTGGGTAGGGTGGAGCAGGCGGTTAAAGACCTTGGCTTGGCTTCGAAGGGTTTGGCGGCTGGCCTGGATTTCTACAACGTGTTGAAACAGGTGCATGAAGCGCTTGGTGTCGCTGAGCCTTTGACAGAGGAGCAGGCCAAGAGCATGGAGTATCTCGCTGCGGCGCAGTCGGTAGTCAACTACACCAGCCAGCTCCTCTCCCTCCAGCAACAAGCTCTCCAGCTCTACATGATGGGGGCCACCGAGGCAGGCGACATGCTCACAGCCATGATGCAGGGCCTAGCACAGGCCCTCGCAGATGGAACAGTCACACAAGCGGAGTTCATCGGGTTGCTGGGGACCCTTGGAGTTAACGCAGGCAACGTAGCCGGCTCTCTTCACGAAATGCTTGTCAAGGCACTCGAAACCACGCGTCAAGCCGTCGAAGGCAACGTCTCCAGCGTCCAGTCACTCATCAACTACCTCAACACACTCAACGGCCAAGTGGTCAGATACACAATCGTCGAGGAACATGTCACAATACATAGCACCACAGGCGGCACGAACGGCTCTGGAATAGTGCATGAGACAGGCGGCCGCTTTTTTGAAGAATATCAGCGTGGTGCATGGTATGTGCCGAGGACTGGGCCCGCGATTCTGCATGAGGGTGAGATGGTGCTGCCCCGCGCTGTGGCTGAGTGGTTTCGCAGAGGCGGCGCAACCACAGTCGTGAACGTCAACATGAGCGTAAACTTCTCCGGCGAAAGAGGCGCCGACGCTGCCGAGGTTCTTAGCCGCGAGATTGTGAGGAGGCTGAGGGCTGCGCTATGATTCTCGAGGTTTACAGAGGGGATTCGTGGGTTGATTTCTCGGGTGTGGTGACGTCGCTGCGATGGAGACTTGAGAGCCGTAGCCTTGAGGCTCTCGAAGCAGAGATGCTCGACTACGTGAATGTGGGTGAGAGGGTGAGGCTTCGCCGCGGTTCAACCATTCTTTTTGAGGGAGTGGTTTACGAAGTGAGCAGAAGACATCAGAGAGGCGACATACCCCGCTGCAGCTTCACAGCTCACAGCGACTTGATACTCTACGAACGTCACGTGGTTTTCCGCGAATATCCAACAGGGACTACAGCGGGAGCAATCATCAGAGACCTTGCATCGCTTGAACAGGGTGTCGACGTGACCGAGGTAAGTGAAGGACCTGCTCTCACCAGCAATTGGTCATTAGAAAATGTCGAGGCTTTGAAAGTGATGCAGGACATCGCAAAAGCCACCAACCACTGGCTACGCATGAGGCCCGGGAAGAAGCTGGTCTACAAACCAAAGACAACATCCTCCTCATCCGCCTCACTAGACATGGGCAAAATACTGTCTGCAGAGTATAGCGAGGATAGGTGGAGGCTGCGTAACAGGGTTGTTTATGTTGGCGCAGGTGGTGAAGTGCTTGCAGACGTTTACACTGGGTTAGGCGATTTGCCTCTCGTTGTCCATGACCCGTTCCTAACCGACAGCTCCGAGGCCATGCGAAGGGCCCAGACACGTCTCGACATGGCAAGCGAATACGGCCGCTCACTAAGACTCCAGATGCATCAGCAGATTTTCTCCAACCTGGGCCTCGACCTCGGCGACACCGTCACAGTCAACCTACCAACCCTCGGAATAGACAACGAAGACCTCTACATACTCGAAATCAGATACGAGACAGATACGCTGCTTTACGAAGTTGTGCTGGGGGGACGGCTGGAGCTGCTTGAGGATGTTCTGGATGAAAAGTTCGGCGGAGACCCTGCTGCAAGGTTTGGCAAACAAATGTCCGTCGCAGAGGCTGTGGGAAACGCTATTGCTTTGTCGCAGTCGATTGCCAAACGGTTCACCACCCAGTTGATTCCACAATTATTCATGACGATGTATGTTCCACCGATACCCTATACGTCGGGGCAGAACATAACCTATAATGATGTGGGGGAGATTGTGTTGGCTAGCGGGTTTACATCGGGTTGGTTTACGCTTGAGTTTATGCCTTCTTCGGAGAACGTGGAGCCTAAGACGCTGAAGTTTGACAGAGATGTCGGCGGTGGAAGCGTTACGGTTAATCTGAAGCTGGGCGACGACTCGGTGATAAAAAACAACATATCCTCGCCTTACAATTTCCCCTACATCCCGACGCGGAAAACCTTAGCTGAGAAAGATGCATCCAAGTGGTCTATATCGGGCGGCACGCTCAGCGACTCAAACATCTCCGTCATCTCTCGCTACTCTCTCAAGGCCACGGGGACAACCACCATGACGCTCACCTACCCCGCCACCGGCTCGCTCGCATGGAACCTTTCAGAATGCCGCTACTTCAACATCTACGTCTATCCAGTCGCGAACGCCACCATCACGGTAAAAGCCTTGACAAACACATCCAACTATTACTCTGCTCAGATAACCGTTTCCTCTGGAAAATTCCAAAAATACGTCAAGAAGTTATCCGACTTCGTGGCCACGGGGACACCGAGCTGGAGCAACATCAACCAGTTACAGGTTATTCTCCCCGCCGGCACATATTACATCGACTTTGACCATGTATTCACGGCGATAACATATGAGAAGCTTGTGGTTGAGGTGAACATGAGCAGGCCGAACGCATCATCTACATCGCCTAAGTTTAAGCGGGCGTTGCTATTCTGGAGCGAGGTGACTCAGCTGTGAGCGTTACACTCCGCATAGGCGACGTAGGCCGCAGATTTACCCTCTACTGGAACATACCGGTTTGGAATAACACAGCCTCCTATTCTGGAGAATGGAGCACAAACTCATCATCATGGGTTCTAGCCACATCAGGCAGCATAAATATCGCCAATTTCGTCAACACGCTTCCCAATTTCTACGACACCGTAAGAATATCTTATTCATTTCAACATAGAGTAAGTAGCGGTAGCAGTGGTTATAGTGATGCTTATATGAAAATCCTTGGAGTCGCTGGCACGACACATCGCACGACTTCGACTACTTATGTTACACAGAGCGCAACAGTTGACCGTAACACACCGACAAACGGGGTAGTAACATGGGAACTATGGCATACTCGCGCGACTTCAAATACAAGTTATGTCGCAAATCCTTCTTTGACGGTATATCTACTAAATAACAATAAAACCTCTGTAACGGCTGATGAGCTTAACATAGGACAACTATTTGTAACGGGTTACAAGCTCGACCCTCAGACCTCGTTCATATTTGACGATAATGCATTCTATACCCTTTATAATCCATCAACAACAGACGCTTTGTTAGACACGTTCGACACCCCGGTCGCCGTCAACAAAATATCAATAATCAAGCCATCGGCAACAAGCGGGGCTGAGCTATACCTCATCGCGGTGTAGAACATGAAGATAATGTTTCTCGACCCAGAGTCGGGGTTGCCAGCCAAGGTGGCGGAGAAGCTCAAGACTCTCGAGTCAGAGAACCAGCGTCTCCGCGAAGAAAATAGCAGGCTGAGGATGAGAATCGAGCTGCTTGAGTCTGTTGTGCAGAAAACCGTGGACGGAGCCCTTGTCGCAAACGTGAAGATAACGCCGACACGGATAGAGGCCCAGCAGCCCTACACACTCACAATAGGCTCAGCAGAAAACCCCGCAGCCGAAATAATCACAGCCAACATAACCATACCCTCCACATCATCCGATAAAACAGACATAACAGAAATAGATGAACAGAAACTCGCAGCCCTGCAGCTACCGAAGCCGAAGAAATATCGGCGCGCGGGACGGTGGGAAATAGGTTTTCTCGCTGAGGAGATTGCTCCCGAGCTAAGGGCCTCTGATGGTGGACTTGATTTCAAAGCTTTAGTCGTGTGTCTGGCTGTTAAGCTGATGACGCTGGAGAGGATTGTGCTTGGCGGAGGTGGTGTAGATGAGTTGGCTTCTAAGAACCGGGGGTAAAAAAGCCGTAGAAGCGGATAAACAGTCGGAGACAGTCATGGGTATTAGCTGTGTTGTGCGAAGCGTCGGAGAAGACCTTGTCGTCGAAGGCCGTGCACGGACCAAGCGTGACGCAGACCGTCTCAAACGCATCATAGACGAGATGCTCAACGAGGCGCTGGGGACAGGTGATGAAACGAAGTGATGTGGTGCAGCTTCTACTCCATGCCGCAGGACTTGATGTGAAGCTTCATCCATGGCAGAAAAACTTCATCGACGACCCCAGCCGCTTCAGAATTATCCTCAAACACCGCGGCGCGGGCGCAACATTCACGATAGCGGCAGAAGCCTGTGCCGAGGCTTTGACACATCCAGCTTCAACAATTCTCCTGATAAGCTACTCGCTTAGGCAAAGCCTCGAAATTTTCCGCCACGTAAGAACAATCTTCTCACGTCTCGAGAACACACGGCTCAAACATGGACACAGCATATACAGGCTGATGGCTAAAATCGGTGCGAGAACAGTGGAGCTGGGCAACGGCAGCCGCATAATCTCGCTCCCCAATAACCCTGAGTCTCTCCGCGGATACAGGGCAGACGCGGTTTACGTCGATGAGGCCGCGTTCTTCAGAGACGACACAAACCTGAAAACAGCTATCATGTTCACAACCGTCGCACGCAACGGGCGCGTCACACTCGTCTCAACACCGAAAGGAAAGAGAGGATGGTTCCACGAAGCCTGGATAACAGAGAACACATGGTCCAAACATCTCGTCAAACTCGGCGATTCACCCCACATAACCATGCACGACCTCGAGGAGCTGCGTAAAACCATGTCACCTCTCGAGTGGAGGCAGGAGATGATGTGCGAGTTTCTCGACGAAGTTAATGCCTTCATCTCCTATGAGAAGATTCTGGAATGTGTGGAGGATTTTGTGCCCGCGCGTGTTGTCGGGGGACGTGTGTATGTTGGCGTGGATTTCGGGAGGTTCCGAGACTCGACAGTGATAATAGCCGTCGTCGAGGATGGAGAGAGGCTGCGAGTGTGTTATGTCGAGGAGCTGAGGCAGAAGCCTTTCGCGGCACAGCTCGAAGCAATCAATAGGGCCAACATGGTTCTTCAACCAGCTGTCGTCGCCGTAGACAGCACAGGCATGGGCGCGCCCCTCGCCGAAACACTCGCAAAAACCATACCACATCTCCAGCCCATAACAATCACGTCATCAACAAAGCAAATCCTTGTCAACAACCTCCGCAACAACATCCTCAACAAAAAACTCATCATCCCCGCCGACGAAAAAACCCTGATAAACCAGCTACGCCTCTACCAGGAAATAAACACAGGCCACTCATTAAAATATGAAGCCCCCGCCGGAGAACATGACGACTACGTCATGGCCCTAGCCCTCGCATGCTACGCCGCTCAAACATCTCAGGCCCAGAAAATAGAGGCCAGCCTTTTCTGGAGATGGGGCTCAGCGTCGCAGCTCTCTGCGGAGAAACAGTAGGTAGAGGACGACGAGGAGGATGGAGAAGAGGACAGCGACCACTTCGGGGATTCTGTACACGAGTGTGAAGACTAGGAATGTGACGATGCCTATCGAGACCGCTGAGATGAGTATGAGAGGGGTGTCGAGGCTTATCGATGAGGACAACCCCTCTATAACAACTCGCGAAAGCTTTGCAAACATTTTCAGCAGCCGCCTCGGCTTCGGCACCTTGATGACCCAGTAGTCGCTGTCCTCGCCCACGTCCACTGGTTTGATGCGCAAGCCTTTAAACGTTCCAAACATTTGCATACAGGGTTTGGAGAAGAAGCAGCTGGGTAAATCGGGTGAATGGGTTGCGGCGATAGGTCTTGGGACATGGGGCATCGGAGGCCGTGAAACCCCTGACTACAGCCAAGACGACCAAGCCATAGACGCCATCAGATATGCAGTAGAGCTTGGCATGAACCACATCGACACCGCCGAGATATACGGCGGAGGTCACAGCGAGGAGCTTGTCGGGAAAGCGTTGAAAACAATTCCGCGTGAAGAGGTGTTTGTCGCCACAAAGGTCTGGCCCTCCAACCTCCGCTACGACGACGTCATCAAAGCCTGCCGCAGAAGCCTTGAGAGGCTTCAGCTCAAATATGTCGACCTCTACATGATTCACTGGCCCAATCCACGCATCCCTGTCGCAGAGACGATGCATGCTCTGGAGAAGCTTGTGAAGGATGGAATGGTCCGCTACATAGGCGTCAGCAACTTTGACGTCCCGCTTTTACAGGAGGCGATGGAGGCGTGCCGAAGCGAGGAAATCGTCTCCAACCAGATTATCTATAGTTTGGAGAACAGGGAGAACGAGCGGGAGGTCATACCCTTCTGCGAGAAAAACAAAATCACCGTGGTCGCCTACACGCCGCTGGGCAAAGGCAGAATAGCGGCCGAAGCCGCGAAAAACACGGAGAGAGGCAGGGCCCTCACAACATTAGCCAAAAAATACGGCAAAACACCTACACAGGTGGCGTTGAACTGGGTCATCTGGAAACCACACGTCATAACCATACCCAAAGCCATCCGCCGGGAGCATCTCGAGGAAAACGCCGGCGGAGCAGGATGGAGGCTCGCCGAAGAAGACTACCGGAAGCTATCCGACGCCTGGTCATGAGCTAGCCCCTTCTAAGGCCTCTGTCAGCTAACAGCACACCGTTAACATATCGCTTGAATATACTCACTGTCGCATTCAAACATCCCAACGACTTTCTGAAAAGCGACGCAAGGCATCAAAGAATTTCCTGAAACTCTGTGATTTACTCGACAGAATATCAATGTCGAGTCTATCGGCGTAGCCGGGCAAGTGCCTTTTTTCATATTTATGGTTCCGTTTCAAAAATTCGAGGGGTTTGGCATCGTTGAGGCACATGTTTGCTACAATCCATTCTTCGATGCAGGGATTGCATGCAACTACAATTAATTCTATCTGTAAGTTGTATTGAGAAAGTTCGCTCGTAAGTTTCTGCTGAATTTCCTGTTCTGCGTTGTTTTCTCCATCCGAGTCAAAAACAACTATAAACTTACGGTAATCCTGTGCGGCTGCCTTGATTATGCGGGGTGCCTCATAGGGTATTCGGCCTCTGCCTTTAGCTGACTTCACCTTGACATTGATACGGTTACTTATCCTCCTACACAGGTTTTGAAAAAATAACTTCCCGTATTGGTCTTCACAGATGATGTAAATCGGTTTCACTGAAGCTGGTAAAGCCACATCTCGCTGGGCGTCAGCTTCTTCTCCCTCATCCACCTCTGTATCTCCTCCAAGTTCTCAACCCGTCTCACTTTATTCCCTTCAGGTGTTCTCTCAAGCAGTTGCAGACACTCAAGCCCCGCAACATCCACCACTATCGGTGAGTGAGTTGCAACTATGGAGGTGATGTTCGCGTTTTTTAACTCTTCTACGATGTATTCGAGTATTTCACTGTGAAGAGAGTTCTCCAACTCATCAATCAAAAGTATTGATGGCTCGCTCTCGACAGCCGTCAAAACATGCAGAAGTTTGTAGAATCCATCGGGGATGGATGGCGGGTCAAGTCTAGCACCATACATACCATCCTGTATCGATAGAAACACTCTTCCATCCACAGTTATGTCTGGTCTCAGAGTGAAGTAGGGGAAAAGGTTCTGTAGAGCTCTTTCGATTCTATCCGGTAACCGGCCGCCGCCCTGTAAAAACCATCTATGCAGTATCGCGGCCAAGTTTTCACCACGTTCAGATAAGGTATAGCCGCTTTGATGAGGCTTAGGCTGCCTGATATCAACCAAATCTGGATGTCTAATGAATAAAATTTTTTCGAAAAATTCTTTTGTACTATACAATGCATAGGACACTAAAGGCTTTTTTTGTGTTTTTAATTCTGGGGACAATAAAAAAACCTCACGCACCGGACGGAAAATGTGTAAAAAGAAGGAAAGCAATTCGACCTCATTCTCTACATATTTTTTAATTGGTATCAATGGTATTATTCCGGATATAAAAACTAAACTCCAGTATGAAAAATCTACTTTAATTCGTCTCTTTTGTTCAATTTTGTATGCCCTACGATTTACTATGTTTATATTCTTTTCGAAAAAATCCCGGTCATACTCGATAGTTAGCGTTTCACCTTCCTTTGTGAAAGAAACAACCTTCTTTATCTCCATCTTCTCTTTTGCTATTTTGATGTTGCCCCCAACTCCTGTAAAAACAACCTCGTATGTTGCAGTATATTCCTCCGGTAGCTCGAATTCAAGCTCGAATCTTATCGGTTTTGTTTCGTCGTTTCCGTAGACTATGTTTCTGTAGGTCCACCACTCTAAATGCGACAGGTATGGCGACTCCATCTCGACAAGTGCTTTCTTGAGGAACTTGAACGCTTCAAGGAGGCTTGTCTTACCGGACGAGTTGGGGCCAACCAAAACGTTTAGGCCGTCGTATAGCTCCAATTTGCAGTCCTTAAAGCCCTTCCAGTTTTGTATTGTGATCGACTTCAGTCGAAGTCTTGCCTCCTCCTTGGACACTTAACCTTCACCGATATCTTCAGCGGAGACTTATTTAAGAGTTTTAATCTGACACAGAGCCGAATGAATACCATTTGTATGGGATAATTTGAACTTGGCCATCGTTATACCCTGTAGGCCTGCCAAACTACACCATTTATCTATGTTGATGGAAGTCATTTGACGATGGCTTTAAGCCTAGCCTCCTCTGAGGCCTTTGTCAGCTATCAACACACCTATTGCGGTGAAGGATATTGCGAAGACGGCCACCGCTCCTAGGTCTAGGAGGAGCTTTGAAGGGTCTGCGGCCGCACCGTAGATGAGCGACTGTCGGACGGCGTCTACGGCGTAGCTGATGGGGTTGGCTTGTGCGACGGCTTGGAGCCACGATGGCATGAGAGCGATGGGGTAGAGTGCGTTGCTCGCGAACATGAGCGGGAGGTTGAGCAGGTTCATGACAGCTGCCTGCGACTCCCAGCTCTTCAGCCGAAGCCCGAGCGCGATGAATAGCGAGGTAAGCCCTAGCGCGAGGAAGAAAAGCGCCCCAAAAGCCGCAAGAGGCCCCAGCGGAAACAATACATGGAACCGTGCGCCGAATGCGAGGGCCACGAGAAGAAGCAGCGCAGCCTGCATGACCGCCCGTAACACGCCTGACAACACTTTGGAGACGATGATGGAGCCGCGCCAAATGGGTGCTGCGAGAAGCTTGTTGAGAAAACCTAGTCGTCTATCCCATGCGATGCCCATGCCGCTCGACATCGAGGAAAAAAGAATAGTGATGCTGAGCATACCGACCGCGATGTAGCTGAAGTAGTCGATGTCCGCTGTCCCGAAGAGCCTTGTCATCATGTTGTTGAATATCTCCGCCAGCTGAGACGTAACGTATGGCGGCAGGTTTTGGAGCATCTCATCAGGTATGCGGATGAAGCCTGTGATGTTGAATGCTTTGCCGAACAGCCCCATCCAGATAACCGGCTGGACAAGCGTGAAAAACATCAGAAACGGCGACCGCAGCCATTTACGTATCTCGCGCATGGTCAACACACCTATCTCACCCAGTATCTCCCTCATGCTCTCATCCTCCTCAGAACCATCCTTCTCCTAAACGTGTCCTCCCAGCTGCCAGACTCTTCACGGAGCTTACGGCCCGTGAACTCGAGAAACACCTCGTCAAGCGAAGGCCTCTTCATGCTAACACGCTTCACAGCTACACCACGTTGGATAAGCACCTCGAGAACATGCGGAAGCATCTTATCACCTCTCTCTACAGTCAACCTATAGACACCGCCGTCGACATACACGCGTCTGATCCCTTCAACACCCTCGAGCAGACGCACAACATCCAAACCATTCTCCACCAGCTCAAGCTCGATGATGTCTCCACCAAGCCTCGCCTTCAGCCCCTCACCTGTGTCGATTGCTTTGATGACGCCTCTGTCGATTATCGCGATGCGGTCGCAGAGGTTGTCGGCCTCGTCCATGTAATGTGTTGTGAGAAAAACTGTTGTTCCCGTTTCTTTTCGCAGGCGTCTGATGTAGTCCCAGATTGCTGCGCGGGTGGCGACGTCGAGGCCGAGAGTGGGCTCGTCGAGGAAAAGCACCTCCGGCTCATGCATCAGACCCGCTATCAGGTCAAGCCGTTTCCGCATACCGCCTGAATAGGTCTCCACCCTCTTGTCCGCGAACTCTCGTAAACCGACGAGGTCGAGAAGCTCGAGTGCTCTGCGCCGAGCCTCGCTGCGTGGAATGTGGTATAGCCCTGCTTGGAGCATCAGGTTCTCCATGCCTGTCAAGTCATCGTCGACTGTTAGCTCCTGAGGCACAAGCCCGACCCGTTTCCTAACCTGGTGTGGATGTGTTGAGACGTCGTAGCCGGCGACTGTGGCTTTTCCCGCTGTTGGCTTGAGCAGTGTGGTGAGGATGTTGATGGTTGTGGTTTTGCCTGCGCCGTTGGGGCCGAGGAAGCCGAAGAGCTCACCCTCTCCGACGGAGAAGCTCACACCGTTCACCGCCGTAAAGTCGCCGAACTTCTTCACAAGCCCCTCAACAACAATCGACTCCATCACCGCATCACCAGCTCCGAAAGCCTTCTCCTCGCATCCTCCAAAATATCGGCCGCGGCTCGAAGCTTCTCCGCATCATTCTCCGCCATCACCATCATGAATGTCTGCGCAAGCCTTCTACCCGTCTTCAGAAGCTCCATTTTCTCGGAGCCGCATTCGCTGCTCCAAAGATTCATCAACCCCTCTAGCCTCTCCCTGTTATCTTCAAGATACCGTGCACCCGCCTCGGTCAACCGGTAAACACGCTTCCCATCAACCATCTCGGTAGCAACCATCCCCTCATCCTCAAGCCACTGAAGAGTAGGATAGATTGTGCCAGCGCTCGGTTCATACAAGCCACCAAACATCCGTGAAATCTCCTTCGCAACATCATAACCATGCATCGGCCGCTGGCTAAGAGCCCTGAGGATGAGTAGCCTAATACCGCCACGTTTCATGGCGAAGAACTGTCCATGGCTGGGCCAAATTCTACGCATCACGATATATCGAAAAACAACCAAAATAAAAACCCGACACAAAAACAAAATACGTTACAACAAACCTCTTCACCCGCCCCGGTCCCCTATGACATGTTAGCCTAAGGCGGTTAGTTCTCCCCGATAAACAACATCTCCAACACACGGCTCGACCTGGAAGGGTTCATAACATTTTTGTGTCTTTCGAGAGGTTTGTAGCTGGCTGATGGCTTAAATTTTACGATATATTTAGTATACTTGGTGTAGCTGGTGTCTTCAACTATAAAGGTAGCAAAACAAACAAAGGAGATGCTTGTCCGCTTCGCTGCTACACTTCAAAAACGATATGGCCGCCGTGTAGACCTAGACGAAGCTATACGGCATTTGCTTCTGAGACAGGAGAAGAAGCCTGAGGTGCTGGATTCGATAATAGGCTCCGTCCCCATGATATCGACGGAAGAGCTTTATGAGGAGAGACGGCTGGATGAGGAGAAAAGAGCTCGGCGATACAATACTTGATACAGGCGTCCTTGTTGAGCTGCTGGCGGGGACAGAGGCCGGGAAACGGCTGGCCGAACTTATTAGGCAAGAAATGATCAACTCCTTCACCACGGAGATTAACATAACAGAACTCAGATACCTCATCTGCAGAAAACTTGGATGGGAAAAGGCCGAAGAAATAGTTAACAAACTGCTAAATTCCGGATACATACACATGCTGGACATAACGCCCTACTTGCGGAGGGCGGCACAGTTAAAATGCCGACGAGCTTTATCACTGGTCGATTGTATAACCATAGCCGCTGGAGAAAAAAATGGGTTTAAAGTCATGTTCGCGAAAAAGGAAAAAGAGCTTGAAGAAGAAATCAACAAACAACCTTTCGAGACGCAGCTTATCTTTCTAAACGAGCTTTAACCTGTATAGTCGATGCCTTTCTATGTTATTGTTCGAGGAGTATCTAATGGTTAGAGAAGATTGTTGCTGAAAGGAGATTCGACGAGCTAATGTCCCTAGGTCGCCGCCCTGCTCGGATGCATCTGAGATTTGGATGGTTTAGTATATGCCGGCTTTTTCGGGCTTTATCTTGAGAATGACTCTTTTTACGCCCGGTGTTCGCCACTTGAATTTCTCGCCTGTGTATTTGATGGCGAGTTTGTCGATGTGTTCCTCGGCCTCGGGGCCCGTTATACGTTCGACGACGCGGCCCGTGATGTAGGCGTATTCATATGGGTTCTGCCAGTCGGGCACGGCTAAAGCAACCCTCGGGTCACGCCGCGTGTTCCTCTCCTTCACCCGTCCAACAGCCGTGTTGACGAAGAGGTAGCCATCCGCCTCATCAACCCAAACAGGCGAAACCTGCGGAGAACCATCAGGGTTCACCGTCGCCAAGAAACCAAAGTTTCGGCCGTGAACAATTCTCTTCACATTCTCATCCAGAACCATGTGAAATATGGATAAGCTCCTCTATTAGTTGTTGTGTTTGTGCTCTGAGATTAACATTTTAATGACACGGGTTTATATATTTGTGACGTAGGAATGCGTGATTTACTTTGATGGGCACGGCTGCTAAATGTCTGGAGCTGTTGTTGAGGAGCCCCATGTCTGTGAAGGATTTGGCTTTTGAGCTGGGTGTTAGCAGGCGGCAGGCTTACAGGGTTCTAAAGTCTCTGAAAGAGAATGGCTACGTGGAGAGGATGGGTGATGTGTTCACCATATCCAACACCTCGCTCGGCAAAGCCATCCTCGACGCAGCTTCCAGGTACAGTTTTGAAACGTAAGGCTTTCGTTATCTTGGAAAACTTGGATGTTCTAAGGATGAACTATGGGCTGAGAATTCCCCGTAAGCTTTACTCATGGCTCAGGCGGATAGCCGTCGACGCTGGAATAGAGGAATTTTGGAGGAGAGGTGTTGACGACGCCAGCATCATAGCTAGGGATGTAGGAGCTCATCCATCTTTTGTGCGTAGAAAATTGGCTTTGTTGCGGAGAAAGCGGCGGATTTAGTGACTTGTTTGATGGAGGCCTTCAAGATATTTTTCGACGATGTCGTGGGTGAGTTTTTCGTATTTCTCGGTTGAGCCGACGTCATACCAGAAAGCTTCTGTGACATATGCCGCGACTTTTTCTTTTTTCTCTATCAGCCTAGGGATGAGGTCTGACATGATGTCTGAAGCGTTTTCCGCGTATGCGAGTGCTTTTGCCTCGAGGATGAGTAGTCCTATGGTTACGTTGATGTTGATGAAGGGTTTTTCACGCATTTCGGTTACGCGGTTGTTCTCGATTGTGGCGACGCCGACGGGAAGCTGGTAGCGCGGTGAGACGGCAAGGGTTGCGATTGCTTTCTCTCGGGCATGTTGTTCGACGAGTTCTGAGAGGCTGAGGTTGGTGAGGATGTCGCCGTAATAGATGAGAAGAGTGTCATCCATGGCGAAGGCGTTTTCTCTCAAGGCGTTTAACAATGCTCCGCAAGTCCCCTTAGCATCCTCCCTATCCCACACATAGGTGAGCCTCATTCCAACTCTGTCGCCGTCGCCAAAATAGTTGACAACCTGCTCCCCCTTGTATCCTACAAGCAGCACCGCCTCCTCAAACCCATGAGCCTTGAGATGCATCAGAATGTACTCGAGCAGAGGCTTTTGCCCTCGTCCGATGGGGATCATGGTCTTCTGAAAATAGTAGGTGAGGGGTCTCAGCCTGCTTCCTTCGCCGCCGCAGAGAACAACAGGTTTCATCCCACAGCGTCCTTGAGTGAACAGGTTTATAGTTTTCCCTAAATTGTTTTGGTTGTTGAAGGCTGGGAGGATGAGGCGATGTGTTGTATGCGGTGTCTATACTTTGAGGGAGCGGTGTCCCAGCTGTGGCGGTGAGACGGCTTCGCCTCATCCGGTGAATTTTGTGCCGGGCAGTAAGACTGGTGAGTTACTTGTCAGGGCGAGGAAAAGGCTTCAAGGCCTCTCTTCCTGAGTTCTGTGTTTTGGCGAGTTTGGCTACGAGTTCGCGGGGCGTGTGAATTGTCTCGGCTCCTCTATGGATTATTCCGACGACGTATGTGGGGAGACCGTGTTCAACGGCTTTCTCTAACAAGATGTAGTTCCCCATGTTCTGCTCGCCGAGGGGTGGACTGGTGTAAACAACTGCGGATGCGTTGCACATTTTTTCCTCGGCTTGGCTCAGCTTTTCCCAGCTTATCCTCGTGTAGGGCCGCTCGGAAACGATGTCGAGGCCAAGGCTGGAAGCTACATGGTGGTCGACATCGTTCTCGTGAAGCACACCCGTCACAACATCATAGCCTGTCTTGAGTAATAGCCTGTAGAAAGCTGCGCCGGTTCCGGCTCCAGCGATTACGAAGACAGGGGCTACGCCGGTGTTTCTGTGTGGGCGGTATTCTATTGAGAGGGTTGTGTGGGAGAGTGTTACGCCGTCGGCTAGTCCGAAGGCTTTGATGAATCTTTGGTCTTTGATGAGTTCTGAGGGGTCGTCGGCGGCTATTGCTTTTCCTTCTGCTATGAGTATCAGTCTGTCGGCGAAGCGGAGGGCGAGTTCGAGCTCGTGGGTTGAGGCGATGACTGTGAGGTTTTCGCGGTGAGCGAGGCTGTGTAGGAGGGTGATGATTTCGAGTCTTGATTTTGCGTCGAGATGTGTGGTGGGTTCGTCGAGGATGAGGACGCGGGGCTGCTGGGCGAGGGCCCTCGCTATCAACACGCGCTGGAGCTGGCCGTCGCTTAGCTCGGAGACTCTGCGGCCCCTGAGATGCGCAACACCTGTCTTCTTCATCGCATCCTCCACGGCCTGTTTATCCAAGGGGCCAAGCATGTGAAGCGGCCCCGTCCACGCGTATCGTCCTAGCCCCACAACCTCTTCAACAAGCATCCCCGAGACGTCGGGCCTCCCCGTCAAGACAGCGGCTATGTTCCTCGCCCTCTGCCGAAGCCCATGCATCCGCAAATCCTCACCGGATAGATAGATAACTCCCTTGACAGGCTTAGCCAACCCCGCCAAGGTTTTGAGGAAGGTTGTTTTGCCCGCGGCGTTGGGGCCGATGACCACCACAAACTCGCCGGCCCACAGCCCCAAGTCCACATCCGAGACAACAGGCACAGAGCCATAGCCCGCTGATAGGCCGAAAACCCGCATCAAACCCATTTCCCACCTCGGAGTAGAAGTATGAGAATGATGGGTGCGCCGAAAAGTGATGTGATGGCTGTGAGCGGCAGGTCGAGGGGCGGCATGATGTTGCGTGCTGCGATGTCGGATGCTGTGGCGAGGGTTGCTCCGGCGAGGCCTGAGAGTGGGATGACGACGCGGTTGTCAACCGATTTTGCGAGGAGACGGGCGACGTGTGGAGCGGCGAGGCCTATGAACCCTATGGGCCCTGCGACAACTGTTGCGAGAGCGACCACGGCAGAAGAGGCGGCGACAGCTGCGACACGGCCCCCGCGAACCCATGCTCCCATGGAAGCAGCCATCTCCTCACCGAATGTGAGAGCGTTGAGGGGCTTGGCGACGAGAAGAGAAGCAACAAGACCAACGGCGAACAGGGGAAGCACAGGCTCAACCAGAGACCACTTCGCAGCCGAAAAAGTCCCAAGCGTCCAGAAGCTGAAGGCACGCATCGTCTCCACGGGTGAGAGGGTTATCAGCAGGGTTGTGAGGCCAGCGTTTAGGTAGCCGAGCATCACTCCAGCGAGTATCAGGCCAATCGCTGTCTTAGCGATGGTTGAGAAGATGACGACGGCGAGTGATGTGGCTACGGCTCCCGCGGCTGCGGCCACGTAGAGCGCGTAGGGGTCGTATGCTTGGATGAGGCCCGCGCCCAATCCTGCGACGAGTGTGAGCGCGATGGCGAGGGAGGAGCCCGAGGATATGCCGAGGACAAACGGGTCCGCCAAAGGGTTGCGGAAAAGAGACTGGAGAACGGCGCCCGCCACACCGAGCGAAGCCCCGGTCAAAACAGCCGCAACCCCTCTCACCAGCCGCATGTCAACAACCACATCGAACACAGGGACCCCGCTTCTCCAACCAAGCAGATACATCAAAACATCGCTGGGCGGAACACGTACGCTGCCGAAAAAAACAGAGGAGAGAAACGATGCGAAAAGAGCTGTTGAGAGAAGGGGAAAAGCCCAGCCCCGCATCTAACGCACCTCCACGAAAAACCTCGGCCCACCTCCGCCGTCAAAAGCCTCGGGATAAAGCATCTTAGCCAAATCCCTGAACCAATCCTCGGAAGCATAGTAGCCCAGCTGAAAGATGTCGCTGCTGTAGCGATACACTCTGTTCTCGCGGAAAGCCTTCGAATCTGCGAGCTGAGGCAGCTCCTTCAACAGGTCCTCACGGGTGGTGATGAGGTCTGTCGAGAGGATGATGACGTCGGCGTCAAGTGCACGTGCTACAAGTTCCTCAGGTGTGACGGTCGCCGAGCCAGTTGAAGCGATGTCGGAGAAGACATAGGATGCGCCGAGGTCTTTCAACGCTCTGGCCACATAGCTTCCGCCACCCGCGACATACACCGTTCCACGGTAAACGCTGAACCAGACAACCTTAGGAGCGGAAACACCATGCGCGACAAGAGCTTTAGCCCGGAGAGAAGTGAGCAGAACACTCTGCTCAACAAAGCTAAACACCTTATCCGCGACATCTCCCAGCTCAAAAAAGGCCGCCACAAACTTTATCCACTCAAACCGTCCAAGCAAATCATCCTCGAGATACTCGGAGACGACGACGTAGGGCAGCTTAAGCTCCTCAAGCTTCGAGACAACAGGGTCCCCTGGATAAGTGTATATCATGACGAGGTCGGGCTGAAGCGCGACAAGCTGCTCATAGTCAGGCGACCACGCCGCGCCCACATCCTTTATCACACCTCTCTGCAGCAATCTCTCAACCTCGGGGAAAAACCATGAGTAGCTGCCGCCCCACATCAGTCCCGCGACGCGGCCGAGCAACGCGGGGTCATATTCGCGAAGTCTCTCGACAAGAGCCACATGAGTAGCCGACATCAACACGGCACGCTGCACAGGAATACGCACCACCAAATCAGCCCTCACATCAGGCACAGCGGCACCACGCGGCACAGCCACAACAGTTCTATTCAATCCATCACGCAGCAAAACATATCCTCCACGGTTCTCTAGAGCAAACAGCTTCGCATACCTCACATCAGGCCCATGACGCTCAACAACCTCCGTCACAGTTGTAGCCACCGTAAACGTCACAGAAACAGTCCGCGTATCAACAGACGTCACATAAACCGTACGAACACCGGGCTGAGCGGTGGATTGGCCGAGGAAAAACCCGCCCACCAGCCCTATGATTATGAGGAGTGTTAGGGTGGTGGTTGTTTTGTTCATTGCCTTGGTTGGATAATCCATCCAATATTTAAGATTTCAGACATGAAAAACATGATAACACTTATATTAGTGTTTTTCGGTTTAGTGACCGCCTTGAAAGAGATAAATGAGTCTTTTCTGATGCCTGAATCGGTTAATAAGGCTCTCCAGCTAAAAAAGCTCTACAGGGATTCGGCTCTTGTCGTCTCTGGTGGAACGGCGTCTGTTCAGCTTGTCACGAAGATGCTGATCTCGCCTGCGGCCATAATATCTCTCGAGAATCTTCCGCTAAATTATGTTAAGAAGAAGGGTAACATGATTGAAATCGGCGCCACCACGACCGCGGCTGAGATATTGGAGAGCGACGGAGTTCCTAACTGTCTTTTGGAAGCCGCTAAGGGGATACATGGATTGGCTTTGAAGCAAAACGCAACCATCGGCGGCAACATCTTTACACCGGCTCCTGGTGGAGACATGGCCACGGCTCTGCTCAGCCTCGATGCACAGCTCATAATGAGTAGCTCACGGGGCAGAAGAATTGTTCCGCTCACAAAGTTTTACAAAGGGCCGCTTACCTACAACATTCGCAGCGACGAGCTGTTAATCGCTATTCGGATAGGAAAACCGCCCAAACACTCGATGTTCATGAAACAGAGCATCTACAAATATGGAGGCCAGACTTTGGCATCCGTTTCTGTAGCGCTGGATTCTGTTGACAAAGTTAAGAGAGTTGGCGTGGCGGTAGGTGGGCTAACTCCTCATCCCTACAGAGCATCAAGAGTTGAGAAAATGTTGCTAGGCCAAAAAATATCCGAGGAACTGATTGAGACAACGGCCCAGAACGTAGCCGAAGAAGCATCTGACACAGGTCTTGTCTCAAGAGAATATCTACGCCACCTCGCCGGAGTGCTGTACAAAAGAATTTTAACCCGTCTAACATCATCTCGGTGAATCAGAAATGATGATAAGGTTCTATCTGGATGGTCAGCTTGTAGAAGTCGATGTAAAACCGACCGATACTCTGCTGAAGGTTCTGGTCGACAAACTGGGTTTAACATCTGTTCACTATGGCTGCGGCGAGGGGAGCTGTGGCGCATGCATGGTTCTGGTCGACGACAAGCTGCGGTACTCCTGTCTCACTTTCGCAGCATCGGTAAATGATAAAAAAGTCACCACAGTTGCTGGTTTGTTGTCCGACCATGAGCTGAGTCCTCTGCAGAAGAAGTTTGTGGAGAATAATGCAGCACAGTGTGGATACTGCACACCCGGTATGGTTCTGGTTGCCAAAGCTCTCCTCGACAAAAACCCGTCGCCAAGTGATGAGGAGATTTTCGACGCTCTCGCGGGCAACCTCTGCAGATGCACGGGCTACGTGCCGATTGTGAAGGCTGTTAAATCTGCTGCGAGGCGATGAGCATGTCCAACTACTTTGTTGTCGGGAAAAGTTTGCAGAACAGTTCAATCGTTAATCACGTCACGGGTGCAACACAGTACATAGACAGCATAACTTTCCCTGGCATGCTGTGGATTAAAGCTGTCCGAAGCCCGGTTCCACGTGGAAAAATCAAGAAAATCGACTACTCGAAAGCCGAGAAAATCCCCGGTGTCGTCAAAATCATCACCGCAAAACATGTGCCAAACAATTATCACGTCAACTTGGCGGGACTTGGGGTGGGTCCGCCGGATGAGCCGGTTTTACCCGAGGATGAGGTGAACTACAAGGGAGAAGCCATATGCCTTGTGGTCGCAAAAGATGAGGAAACGGCTGCGAAGGCTGCGAACCTTGTCGAGGTTGACATCGAAGAGTTGCCGCCTGTTCTCGATATGGAGGAGGCGCTTAAACCTGGTGCGCCGGCTATAAAGAAATGGGGGTCTAATGTGTTTATGTTCGGCGGCGGCATGGATGGTGCTACTCCGCCAAGTTCACCTAAGCGGCCGTACTTCTTGGTGAAGAGGGGTAATGTTGAGCAGGCTTTCGCTAATGCATACGAGGTGGTGGAGGGTAGTTACCTGATTCCACCGATTGAGCATGCTCCGCTGGAGCCTCACATCTGCGTGGCCAAGCCCGAGCCATCTGGAAAATTAACCATCTACACGCCGACGCAGGCACCCTACTTCGTGAGAGACAACGTTGCGACAATACTGAACATCCCCGCTTCAAACATAAGAGTTGTTTCTCCCCATGTGGGAGGAGCGTTTGGTGCCAAGGTTGATCCAGAGTTTGAGATGCAGGTCGCGGTGGCTGCAATGGTTGTCGGCAGGCCAGTCAAATGGAGATGGACAAGAGAAGAAGAGTTCACCATATCAACGACGAGGCCAGCTGTCAAAATAGAGCTGAAAGATGCCTTGTCGAGAGAGGGCCGCATACTTGGTAGAAAAGCCAAACTACTCCACGACGCGGGAGCATATGCTCGCACATCGCCATATGGTGTCATAAAATCGACGGTAAACCTTTCAGGGCCCTACAACATTGAGAACCTCCGCTACGAAGGATACTGTGTTTTCACGAATCGTCAGCCGTCAAGCGCGATGCGCGGCTACGGCGTTTTCGAGGTCTCTTACGCGGTTGAGCTGCATATGGAGAGGGCCGCCCGCAAACTCGGTATAGACTCGTGGGAGTTCCGATTCATCAACGCTTACCGCAACAACCAAGTAACCGCCACAGGCAGACCCATAGACGACGCTTACCTCATCGAGGTTATGAAGGAAGCCGCCGCCCTCGCCGGCGTCAAGCTACCACCCCATCTTCTTCAACTCTCTTCTTAGAGGTGAATGAAATGGCGAAGCTTAGGGGAAGAGGAATAGCTGCAATAAACTATCCGACCGGTATGAACCTGGGCGGAGACCCGAGCCAAGTGGTTATCGTGGCGCAGCCTGATGGCAGGCTCGTGGTTAATGTGGCAAGCGTGGAGCTTGGGCAGGGGATAAAGACTGTGCTGGCGCAGATTGCGTCAGAGATAACTGGCGTCCCGGTCGAGGACATAGAGGTGAGGTTCGGTGACACAGAGTCCGCGCCCCATGACACAGGCACCTTCGCGAGCAGGTCAACCCATAGAATGGGTAACGCTGTGATAAAAGCCTCTGAGGAGATACGTGAAATCGTGTTGAACACCGCGGCCAAGATGCTTGAGGCTTCCCCCAACGACCTCGAGATACGTGAAGGAAGAGTCTGGGTCAAGGGAGTTACTGACAAAAGCGTGGAGGTTAAACAGGTTATTAGCCAGGCTCAGTTCACCTACAACACCCCTGTTGTAGGCAAAGGGTTCTACGTCAAGCCGAAAAGCTCTGTAGACCCCGAAACCGGTGCATCCGACCCGCACTCAACCATGGCGCATGGATGCACAGTTGCGGAGGTTGAAGTGGACACGGAGACAGGGTTCGTCACGGTCTTGAAGGTCTACACGGTGTATGAAGTGGGCAAGGCCATCAATCCACAACTCGTCGAGTCTCAGATAATCGGCGGCATTGTGATGGGCATGGGCGCAGCCTTGACTGAAACAGTTTATCCACGCTATCCCGTCCTCGACTTCCAGACAACCAGCTTCCGAGACTACGTCCTGCCCACCGCCGGCGACATCCCCGAAATAGTCGCCAAGATTGTTGAGTCACCGACGCCGACTGGTCCATTCGGCGCGAAAGGCGTCGGCGAGATGGTTGTCAACAGCATCGCGCCCGCCATCGTGAACGCTGTGTATGACGCGATTGGTGTACAGATAACAGATTTGCCGATAACTCCTGAGAAGGTTCTAAAAGCTCTGAAGAAAAGCGGTCGCTAAAAGTTAAAATACCTTGCAGAGGATGAGAGCACGATGTCCGAAATCATTATCAACTTTATCGGACATGCATCCTTCTCCATAAAGTGGAGAAACGAGGTAATCTATATCGACCCCTGGCTCAAAACGCCTCTCGAAAGCGGCGCGGGGAACAGTCCCGTCAGCCCAATCGGGCTTGAAGACGTTAAGGATGCCACCGTGGTTCTCGTCTCACATGGACACATCGACCACCTTGGCCACGCCATCGAGATAGTCAAAAAGACAGGAGCATGCCTTGTCTGCACACCTGAAGTGGGTATGTATGCGGACATCTACGGCATCCCCTATGACTCTGAACCAGATGAAAAGGCTGGTAGAAAATACTGGATGTATCCGATAAACGTTGGCGGAAGCTGCACCATCAACAAAGTCACCTACACCGCTGTCCCCGCTTTCCACTCAAGCAGCATCATGCACTACGACTACATCAAAAACAAGACAAGATACCCCGATGCACCGGTCGGCTACATCATTACCCCTGAAGACGGGCCGGTCATCTACTTCTCGGGAGACACAGGCGTCTCCATGGAGATGCATATGATACAGGAGCTCTACAGCCCGGAGATATGCATTATGACCGCTGGCGGCCAATACAACATGGGTGTGAGAGAATTCGCATATGCATGTAAAATACTCAAGCCCAAACTGGCCATCCCCTGCCACTACGACACTTTCCCGAGGCAGAGGCTGGATAAGGAGAAGCTTAAACAAGCTGTTTCCGTCATGTCGCCTTCGACAAAGCTCGTGTTTCTCAACCCAGGTGAAAGCCTTCGCTACGCCACGGAGCATTCATGGGTTGTCGAGAGGTGACAAGCATGGAGCTTGAGCCTTTCTATGAACTGGAGGCAAATATTGTCAGAACCGAGGAGATAGGCGAGACACCATACGGACGCCGTTCCAACTTCCACATGAAAGGCACCGTCAAAGGCAAGATAAACGGCACCTATGAAGGTATAGATTATGGAACAATTGTCAAAACCGAGGTCGGCGACGTAGTCCACGTATACGTCAGAGAAACAATAACAACCGACAAGGGAATTATTTCGGGGATTAGGCAGGGATATGCTGTCCCATCTAAAGACGGGCTCGCGATAAGACTGTTCATATTCTTCCACACACAGATTCCCGAATACAGGTTTCTCAATTGGACTCTTGGAGTGGCCGAGGGGAAAGCGGGGCCCGAAGGCCTAAGACTTAAGGTCTCCCTGCTGAGGTAATTTCCCTCTAAAAACATACATCCTAAATTTTTTTCCCTCTATCGAGACTGTTCTCAGCCCATAGTCCAGCTCATAGGTTTGAAAAATTTTCTCCAGCATCGGCCCATGCAACTTGTAGCCGTTACCTATTATCGCGTCATAGGCCCTGTATTTCCAGCCGCGTAGATAAGGGCCGATAATCTTCAGCAAAAGAATGCAGCGAAGACCTATGACAATCAGTCGAGCACCTCTCTCACTTACAAACCCCCAGCCATCATTAATCTGCCGCGAAATAAAATTCAAAGTCTCCACATCACATTTTATCTCGGTGAAAGGAGTGTATGTTTCAGGGTTTTGAAGAATTTTGAGATATCCTAGCGAGCCATTCGCCTGCACCACGCCAGCTATGAACCCCGCTAAAATGGGGCTGAGAAGCTGCCTATTCGGAGGCTTCTTCTCAAACTCTTTCAAAACCTCCTCGTAATCTGCAGCATCCCAGCCTGGCTTCGGCTCAAGATAGACGCGCCACCACGGGGGCACCTGAGTCATCTTGAATTAGAAAACTCTCTCATCTGTTTTCGGGTCGAACGCGTAGATGGCTTCGATGTTGAACACGGCGTATACCTTCTCCTTTTCTTTAAAGTCGGAGAGACCGTCCACATAGCATCTGAAGACGGTTGAGCCATTTCGTAGCTCGATGACCTGAGCTGTTCCAAGCGACTCTATGAGGCTCACTTCAGCTGGCAACGCGTTATGCAAAGGCTCTCTGCTTAGAGAGATTTCATGGGGCCTTATGCCGAGGATGATTTTTCTCGGCTCCCGCGATGTCTGGAAAAGTTTCAAGGCCTTGTTGTTTAGGGGTATGTATCCGTCTCCAACAGAGGCGTAGACTGTGTTCTCCACCAACCTGACCTCGCTCTCGATGAGGTTTATGGTCGGTGAGCCGATAAAGTATGCGACAAACCTGTTCGCAGGCTGGCTGTAAATCTCATCTGGCGAACCAACCTGCAGAAGTTTACCGTTGTTTAGTATGCCGATTTTATCCGCTATCGCCATAGCCTCGAGCTGGTCATGTGTAACGTAGAGAAACGTGCCCCGAACTTCGGAATGTATTTTCTGAAACTCTGACCGCAGAGTTTCTCGCAGTTTTGTGTCGAGGTTGCTTAACGGCTCGTCGAAGATGTAAACATTTGCTTTTCTCACAATAGCCTTCGCTATCGAAACCCTCTGCAAAATACCGAAGTCTATCTGATGGCTTTTCTTGTTGAGATGCTCCTCTATTTTTAGAAGTGAGGCGACCTGCATAACTCTTTCACGTATCTCATTAGGGTCGGAGGTTTCCCGCCTCAGCGCCAGTGCTATGTTTTCGTAGATGTTGAGGCTCGGGTAGATGGATGGGAACTGGAAAACCATGGCGATGTTACGCTGCGAGGGCGAGAGGTCGGTGACATCTTCTCCGCCAAAGTATACACGACCACTGCTAGGCGTCTCTAGTCCAGCTAGAATCCGCATGAGCGTGGTTTTCCCCGAACCACTGGGCCCCAACAGACAGAAGAAACTGCCGTCGTCAACAACCAAACTCACGTTGTCAAGGGCCTTTGTTGTCTTGAAAAATTTTGAAACCGCTCGCGCCTCAACACTGACCAACTTCTCTACACCACCAGAATCGGCACTAAATAAATTGATAACACCACGAAGAAGACCACTGTGCCGACCAGTGTCACAAACCATTTGACCATGGTCTTTCCATCTGCCTCGTCAGGAATGTATGTCGTATAGACATACATGAAGCCGCCTATTCCGATGATAATGAAGCCGTAGAGTAGAAGCCTATCCGTGAAAGGTTGGAACAACAGCGCCAGTCCCGCAAAACACAGCGCCAAACCAATCTTTTCGATAACGTTTTTCAATTTCATTCAGCCGAGCACCTCGCCAGATGCGGCGTCAAACAAAAGCGGCTTATCACCCTCTATACCGATTTTCACCTCTTCACCGTATCTGTAGTTCTTTATTCCTTTGACAACAGTTTTCATCTCTACGTTGGAGACCTTTAACGTGACGATGGTGTGAGTTCCGAGTTTCTCAGAGGAAACCACTCTGGCTCTTAACAGGTTTTGTCCAGAAACAGGCTCGAGCACCACATCTACGGGCCTTATTGCAACCTCCACCTCTCTGCCGTCTATGTTTCTTAGACCGGTTTTGTTCAGAGTCAGCTGAAACTCTCCAGTGTCCAGGAGAAGGTTTTCTTTGCCGAGCTTTATTACACCCCGTAGTATGTTTGCTGTGGGGCTGCCGACAAAGGTTGCGACAAACTTGTTGCGGGGTTTTCTTAAGATGTTTATCGGCGTATCATATTGTATTACCTGTCCTTCGTTTATCAAAGCGATTTTCTCCGCGACAGCAAAGGCTTCTAAGTAGTCGGGCGTAGCGTAGATGAGGGTTCGTTTAAGTTCTCGGTGTAATCGTTTAAACTCGGCCCGCATTTCTTCTCGAAGTTTTGCGTCAAGGTTTGAGATGGGCTCGTCTAGAAGGAGGACACGGGGTTCTCTGACAAGGGCGCGGGCCAGAGCCACGCGCTGCATCTCCCCGCCGCTGAGCGTAGCAGGCTCTTTCCGGCCGAGTAGATGCGATATTCTCAGCTTCTCGGCAACTCTCTGCACTATGTCTTTAATCTCGTTCTCCGCCATTTTTCTCTCTCTAAGCGGGTAGGCGATGTTGTCGTAAACACTCATGTGCGGATAAAGTGCATACGTTTGGAAGAACATAGCAACGTTTCTCTCCCAAGGCGGCGTATCCAACACGCTTTCGCCGTCGAATAATATGTCACCCTTATCCGGCCTCTCCACACCTGCTATACACTTCATCAAAGTGGTCTTACCGGCTCCTGTAGGCCCGAGCAACGCAACTATGTCGCCTGACTCAACCGTGACATCCAGGCCCCGCAGCGCCTGGACCTTGCCGAAGGATTTCCATAACGACTTGACTTCGACACGGGTCATTTACTGGCCACCTCTGACTGTGCCGAAAGTCATTCCGCGGAGTAGGTAACGCTGCAGCAGGAAGATTAGAACGAGTGCGGGCAGTATGTAGAGGGTTTCGATGGCGGCTATAAGGCCCCAGTTGATTCCGACCTCGCCTCTTGTGCTGGCTATCAGGACTGGCACTGTACGTGTTGTCCGCTCTGTCAACAACAATGCGAAGAGAAACTCGTTCCAGACGTTGATTATCAGGAAGCCTATTGTCGCGCCCAAGCCCACGGAAACCTGCGGAAGCGCAATTTTTCTGAAAACTCTTAGAGGTGACGAGCCGTCTACAAAGGCCGCCTGCTCAATGTCCTTGGGTATGTCGTCGAAGAAGCTTTTCATCATCCAGATGGCGAAGGGCAGGTTGAACATTGTGTACAGCAGTATTAACCCAAGGTATGTGTTGTAGAGGCCTATGGAACGGTAAAAGAAGTAGATGGGGATGGCGACCACTATGCCGGGAAGCATTCTCGTGGAGAGGATGAAGAACATCAGCGTGTTGGTGCCGAGTGGCTTGTATCGGGAGAAACTGTATGCCGCGAGGACGCCTATCACGATTGCGAGCGCTATGCTGAAGGATGTGACAACGAAGCTGTTAAAGAAAAAGATTTCAGCTCCTGTTGCGAGTTCAAGCTCCTGTCCCGTAATAGCTTCTATCTCTGTCTGGCGTTTGAGGAATATGTCAATAAAGTTTCTAAACGTTGGTTCCCATATGAAGAGAGGGGGCGTACTGAAGGCCTGTGCTCTTGTCTTGAGAGAGGTTGCGATAAGCCAGAAAAGCGGAAAGATGAAGAAACCAACTGTCACAACTACGGCGACGTAGGTGGCCACTGATTTGAGGATTTTCCGAGCCCTACGGTTACTCCGTCTGTTACTGTTCGCCATGGCTACTCCCTCCGAGCTAACCTCAGATAGAGGTTGGTCAACAATATTATTATAACTAGGAATATGAAGGCCAGCGCCGTCGCCTCACCTGTTCGGAAGAACTGGAAAGCGGTGCGGTAGATGGTGATTGACAGCACCTCTGTGAGTGTGCCAGGGCCTCCTCCCGTGAGGGTGAAAATTGTGTCGAATGTTCTGAATGCGTCCATGGTTCTGAACAGGAGGGCCAACGCAACCAACGGCTTTATCTTGGGCCAGACAACGTATCTGAACTTGTTTATCCATGAAAGCCTATCGATTTCGGAGGATTCTAGCATGTGTTTCGGTATGGCCTCCAGTCCTGCGAGTATGAAAAGCATCATGAAAGGCGACCACTGCCACACATCCATGAAAACGACCGCCAGCATGGGTTGCTGAGAAAGCATTCTGATTCTCTGTCCCGTTACTAATTCGACAAAGTAGGTGAAGACGCCGAAGGTGGCGTCATAGATGTAGCGGAAGAATATCCCTACCGCAACCGGTGCTATGAGCAGCGGGGTGGTCACTAGAGTGATTGCAAGCCGACGACCCTTGAACTTTGTGAAGAAAAGATGGGCAAGAGCAAAACCAACCAAAAACTCGAGAACAACAGCATATAACACAAACTGGCCTGTTGTGATGAATCTGCGCCATATCTCGCCGCTGTTTAGAAGCAGCGAATAGTTATCTAAACCGACGAAAACGGGAGAGTCTCCTCGAAGAGCGTTGTAGGAGTAGAAACTGAGCCCGAGGGCCCATATCAGTGGAAATATCACCAGAAAAATTACGAGAGCTACGGCGGGAATTATCAAAAATATTGGAAAAGCTCTATAAGTTATTGGAGACCTCAAATTCCTACGACCCATTCTGAAAAAGAAGAAAAGGAAAGTGGAATTTATTTTTAGCTGATAGGCAGACCTCGTCTGATGAGCTGCGCAACATTTTTCGCTGGTCGTCCGTACCTCTCGAATGCCCGTGGATAGTTTTCTCTTTGGATTATCTCTTTGTGTCTTCTTGCGAGGTTGTCGAGAGCTGTTCGTGGGCTTACTGCTCCAGCCAGAGCGGAGTGTATCTCCTCTTGCACAGCCGTCAACATCTCTGCGAAGAAGGGCACGTTCCAGAAGTCTACCTGGAAAGGTATCGAGTCGGCGTACGCTCTGTTGTATGGTGTGAGGTTTCTGAACCATTCTGTTTGGATGATGTCTTTGATGCATACGCCTCCTCCTCCTTCAGCCCATTTCCGCTGGTTCTGCGGCTGGAACCAGTATTTGATGAACGCCAGAGCCTCTTCAACACGGTCGCTGTACGCGTTTATGCACATCGGCTGGCCACCTATTCCGCTGTATCTTCTGAAGATGCCGTCGTCGCCGCGGTGTCCGGGCGGTGGAACCACCCTTATCAAATTATAGACCTTCGAGGCGGCTGGGTCGAACAAGCTTGGCAGGAATCCAGCCCAGTTGTATATCATAGCAACACGCCCCGCCTGCATCACCGCGTTGGCTTCGTCGAACCACAGCTCCAGAGCGTTAGGAGGCGAATACTGTACCAGAGATGCGTAGAATTCAAGGGCTTTTACAGCTCTCTCGCTGTTTATGTAGCCCTCAACCTCTCCTGTTTCAGGGTCCCACCAGTATTCACCGTGGCAGTATAGAATCGAGCCGAATGGGCAAGCTATTGCGTCGTATGCCCTTGACATGTGGACGGCTATTCCGTAGAAGTCTTCTTCAAGCCTCTTACCGGCTAATTCGTCTCCCGCTTTTCTGGTGAAGAACTCGGCGATGTCACGTATTTGGTACCAGTCGAGCTGGCCGGGATACCAGTCCTCATAATTGGCTGGTAGGTCGTAGCCGTATTGTGCTTTGAAGTTTTCACGCTCGGTTGGGTGGGTGAATAGGTCATGTCTGTAGACAAATAAGAGTGTGTCGCCTTCGTGGGCAAACCCTACTATGTTGTCGTAGTTGCCCTGCGGGAAGGTCATGTAGAAGTACACTAGAGCTGGGTCAAACCTGTTAAGAAGCTGCTGAAGCTCAGGGTCTCTCGATATGTAGTCGTTGAGGCGTCTGATGTGGCCTCCGACATAGAACTGACCAAGCCACTGGCTGTCTGATATAAGGAGAGTGGGCTCCTTGGACCGCGCAATCAGTGTTGTGGAAAGCCTCTCAAATATCACGTCCCAGGGAATTAGGTCCATCTTAACTTCGACGGCTTTTCCGATGTTCGCCTTGGACCATGCTGGGAAATCCTGCGCTATGAGGCCTGTTAGCCTACCCGGCAACCACTCCGGTGAGGCAAAGGTTATGCTGACCTCAGGTGTTACGGGGCCTGTTGCGGCCGTCACAGTTCTGGTTGCCGTGGTTGTGACTGTTGCAGTTGCGGTGTTTGTTACGGTGACTGTCTGTCCGCCTCCTCCGCCTACCGTGACGGTTCTGGTGACGGTGGATTCTTGCTGGCCAGATGTCCCAGCTAAATAGCCTGCAAGTCCTCCGACAACGCCTGTCACAACAGCCGCGGTAGCAACTTTTGCGCCAGTGCTTATCGCCTTCCTCCGCGTAACGTTATATTTTTCCAGATTCATCGACAAATCTTGCAATATATGTTGGATATAAACTTATTCCGTACATCGTAGAAATTATGTGAATTTTAGAAGTTCTGTTAAGTGTTTTTATGTCAGTCTGCGTAGGGAGGTTTATGTCAAGCGTATATCCATGTATCATAAATGGTGAGCGGGTTCAGGCTGGTGTTTACGGTGTTTTTGAAGATCGGAACCCTGCGGATGTGGACGAGGTTGTTGCTGTTTTTCCGCTTCTGAGCAGAGAAGACGTGAAAAAAGCCATAGATTCGGCGGAAGAGGCTTTTGAAAAGTGGGCCGCTCTTTCACCTGTGCAACGGGGGAAATATCTCGTCAAGGCGGCGCAAATCATGGAGAGCCAGGCGGAGGAGCTTGCGAGGATACTGACGAGAGAAGAGGGAAAAACCCTTAACGAGAGCAGAGCGGAGGTCGCCCGCGCCATAGATATTTTCAAGTTCTACGGCGTGATGGGCAGCCGTATCAGAGGAGAGTTTACGCCTTCCGCTGACGCGCGGACACATCTATTCACCCTGAGAGAACCTCTCGGCGTCGTCTCGATAATAACTCCATGGAACTTCCCCATCGCCATACCGTCTTGGAAAATCGCTCCAGCGCTTGTATGCGGCAACACAGTGGTCTTTAAACCGGCGAGCTACACTCCGCTGATAGGCTACAAGATAGTCGAGGCTCTTAACGCCGCTGGCATACCGCCAGGCGTTGTGAACTTTGTCACAGGCTCGGGTGGAGAGGTTGGGGCGGAACTCATCATAAACGATAAAGTTGACGCAATTTCTTTCACAGGCTCGGCTGAGGTTGGGGAGGAAATTAAGCAATACGCTTGCAGGTCCAACATACGTGTTCAGCTGGAGCTCGGCGGGAAAAATCCATCGGTTGTTCTCGAGGATGCTGACCTGGATAAAGCTGTGGAGATGGTTACACGGGCCGCGTTTGGTCTGACGGGCCAAGCATGCACAGCCACCAGCAGGGCAATTGTTGTCGACAAAATCGCTAAACAATTTGAGGAAAAGCTTGTTGAACGTGTTAAGCGGATACGGGTGGGCAACGGCTTGGCTGATGGTGTGGAGATGGGCCCCGTGGTAGGCGAAAAAGAGATGAAGAAAATTCTCTCCTACGTGGATATCGGTGTTAAGGAGGGGGCAAAACTCCTCATAGGGGGAAAGAGACTAACCTCGCAAGAGCACTCGAAGGGATTCTTCCTAGAGCCGACAATATTCACCGACGTCACACCCGACATGAAGATAGCGCAAGAAGAAATATTCGGACCCGTTTTATCCATCATACATGTGCATGACTTTGACGAGGCTGTCGAGGTTGCTAACAAAATTGAGTATGGGTTGTCCGCCTCGGTGTTTACAACGAGTTTGCCGCGTGCTTTCGAATTCATTCAACGTGTCCAAGCGGGTGTTGTGAAGGTCAACAAGCCGACGACTGGACTCGAGTTCCAGGTGCCTTTCGGAGGATACAAAAGGTCAAGCTATGGCGACATAAAGGAGCAGGGAGAAACTGCGCTGGACTTCTACTCCAAGCTCAAGACCGTTTATCTCGGCTACTGAGACGCCGAATTCTGTTTCTGAGGACACCGATTTTCTCAATCCAAATCTCCACAACATCGTTATCCTGAAGCGAAAAATCATCAGGAGGCACTATACCCGTCCCCGTCAACAAAACAGCACCTACCGGTATAACGTTGTCTAAAACCCAGTAATGAATAAGCTCCTCGAAACTGCGCTTGAGCTTTGCCGTCGAAGTTGAGCCTTCGTAAACTTTCTCACCGCCTCTGTAAACGGTCATGGTGATGGTGAGGTTTTTCGCGTCGCCTACGCTTTCCTGAGTAGATATGACTGGGCCCAATGCACAGCTTCCTCTGTAGATTTTTGCCTGCGGAAGATACAGCGGGTTTTCACCTTCTATATCTCTCGCGGAAAGGTCGTTGCCTATAGTGTATCCGATTATCTCGTGTCTTGGGCCTATGATTAGGGCAAGTTCAGGCTCGGGCACGGACCAGTTGGTGTCGCTTCGGATGAATGCGTCCTCGCCGGGGCCGACACATCGTGAAGGAGTTGCCTTGAAAAATATCTCGGGCCTTTTCGCTTCATAGACTCTGTCGTAAATCCCTTTGGCGACGGTCTCGTATTCGCGGGCTTCGCGGCTCCGAAGATATGTTACACCCGCGCCCCATACCTCGGGAGGCAGAAGTGGTATCAATAAACGTGGAGATTTTTCCTCTTCATCAAGCTGCTGCGGAAGCCTCGTCCGCTTAATTCTCCTGTCTTTTTTTACAACGTCGCGGATATGCTGTTCGATGGAGACTTTTTTGGCCTGCGCCTCTTTGACCAGTGCTAGAAAGCCTCTTGGGCCACCGTAGCGTGGATTCGATAAAACAAGGGCCTCTTCGTCGTCTACTATGGCTAGACGTTTCCCAAGCCTAGGAACCATTATCCTCGCTATTTTCATGGTTATTCACTGCTGTGGAAGAACTAGTTCGCCTGCGGCTTTGACGCGTTGGTAGATTTCATAGGTTTCCATGAGCCCGTCCTTGACCGATGTATAGGACATGTCTTTGATTTCTCTTCTAAAGGCTGTATCATCTACAGCATAAGCCACAGGCAACGGACTGTCGGCGTGTGAAATTAGTTCACATGCGTCGGGAACTATTTTGCAGATGGTGTCGACTACTTCGGATACAGAGACAACGGGGCCGCCTAGGTTGTAGACTTTCGCTCCAGAAGGGTTGGCGAATGCTGCTGCGACAAATGCTTCGGCAACATCGGCCGCGTATTGCATGGAGACTTTTCCACCGAACCTTATCTTGAATGGTTTCTTTAGAATGGCCGCTTTAAGCGCCGTCGTCACGTCGGAGGTTACACCAACATCTCGTCCGAAGCCGTAGACGGTATGAGGTCTCAGCCCCACGCTCGGTATACCGTTCTCAACCCAGTAAGCGTACGCCGACAACTCGTTGCAAACCTTAAAGGCGCCGTAGTGAGTCGTAGGCTTTAGCGGCGCGTCCTCGTTCAACGGTTTTTCACCATAAAGCTCTTGAGGCCCATAAACAGCAAACGAGCTCGCGTATGCGATGTTTTTTACGCCGCCATATTTTTTCGCCGCCTCGAAAATCTTCAGAAAACCAACCACGTTCACCAGACCGCCGTTGACAGGGTCAGCTCTACACTGTGGAATCTGGAGAGCGGCCAAGTGAATTATCCGCTCGACATCATGCTCCCTCAACACTTTGTCGAGGTCTGATGCGTTGCGTAAGTCAAGCGTTATGAAGGGTAGAGACTCGGGGTTGTCTATGAGGTATTTGAGCCGAGAGGTGTCGAAGCGGATGTCTGATAGGATGAATTTGACGCCTTTCTTGTGCAGGTTGCGGGCCACCCAAGCTCCTATAAACCCAGTCGCTCCCGTGACTAACACAGTCATGAATTTATGCCCAAATGCTCACTTTAATGGGTTTTGTGGCTATTGTTTATTTACCGCTCTATTTTTCATGACCTGTCATGAAGAAGAATGTGTTGAAGGAGAAGCTGCGGATGGGGAAACCGTGTGTGGGCTTGTTCGCTACTATTCCGAGTCCGTCGATAGTTGAGCTGGCGGCTGTTGCGGGGTTTGATTTCGTGATAATCGACCTCGAACATGGGGTAATTGATTATGAAACCATGGAGAACATGGTCAGAGCCGCGGATGTTCATGGTTTGACTGCTGTGGTGCGTGTGCCGGAGTCTTTTGAGGAGGCTGTGTTGAAGGCTCTCGAGGCAGGTGCCCATGGTGTAGAGATTCCTCACATAGGGTCTGCGGCTGAGGCGGAGAAAGCAGTCAAGGCCGTCAAGTATGCACCTGAAGGGATGCGTGGAGTATCCCCCTATACACGCGCCGCATGGTACACAAGTATATCTCCGCGTGAGCATTTTGCTGTGTCAAATAGGGAGACGATGGTGGTTTTGCAGATTGAGGGGGTGGAGGGTGTTGAGAACATGGAGGCGATAGCCTCGGTGAAGGGTGTGGATGTCTTGTTTGTGGGGCCCTACGACCTCTCGCAGGCGCTTGGTGTCCCGGGAGACGTGGACAATGAAAAGGTTTTGGCGGCGTTGAAGAAGCTTGTCCAGACATGCCTGCAGAACAATGTTTCCGCTGGCTCTTTCGCACCGACTGTTGAGAAAGCGCGGCAGCTAATGTCTCAAGGTGTAAAGTATGTGGCCTACTCCGTGGATACAGGCATCATTTACAAAAGCTTCAAACAGGCTGTCGACGACATCGCAGGCAAGTCATAGAGCTTGTCGGCTGAGATATGCTTTTTAGAGGCCTTTCGGCAACGTGTGTAGACATGGGTTTGGAGACTCGTATCGATGTTGTCGACGGGGTGGAGATTGATGGAGCGATTTTTATCGAGGGCTCGCCCACGGCGGGGGCCGCGGGTATTCTCGCGGTGAATTATCTGCGGGAGGTTTTTGACGCGGTGCTGGTGGGGGAGATTGTTTCGCCTCATTTTCCCCAGATAAGCATTATTGATGATGACGGCATAGCTTCGCGGCCGAAGCTTGAGCTTTATCTCGTGAATGTTAAAGGGTTGAAGCTTCTTCTTCTCAGCCGTGTTTTCCCCGTTGAGAGCAACGAGGGAAGCTATGAGCTCGCCTCCAAGCTATACCAGTTTCTCGCACGACACAACGTAAACGAGTATCTTGTTCTCGCCAGCGGCAGAGTAACGGGGGACGGTAGCGTCTTCGTCTCCACCACAAGCCTCGACCAGTCCAAGGCTCTTCTCGACGCAGGGGCCAAGCGGAGCCCCAGCCTCGAAACACTTCCAGTCGACAGAGTCTCAGGCTTTCTCATGCTCTTCTTCGCCCGCGACGGAAAAAAAGTCTCGATGCTCTTCTCCGACTCCGCTTCATACATCCCCGACAACCTCGCCGCACGCAGACTGCTCGAAGTTGTGTCACGCTACCTCGGCATAGAGGTTGACTTCAAGGCCCTCGACACAGAGATTGAGAAACAGGCCAGAGCTATGCAGGAGGTTGAGCAGCTCGGCCTAACCGGTAGAAAAATAGTCTCGGACGAGAAGCCATCCAAAGAGCCTTTCTACATCGGATAAAAAATTGGGGGTTTTAGCCGAGCAGAGATGTCAGGGCCGAGGCTATCGGCTCGGAGAGGAATGAAACGCCTTGGCTGATTACGAGCGAGATGGCGACGAAGGTTCCGAAAAGCACCAGCGCGACGGCGAGGTTTCCGTTCTTCAGCTCATCCTGTATGTTGAACTTTTCAATCTCGACTTTGGGCAGTTTTGAGGCAGCTTTGACAAACCATGTATACACCCTGTTCTGTGACCAGGTTATCACCACTATGGCGAGAGGCAGGCCGATGAATAGCTGAACCAGGCCACCGATGATAGCGGGTAGGTTAAAGGCGCCGGGGACAACTGCTTTGCTGATTCCTGAGACCGCTTGCCCAACCACGTTGCCGACCGCGATAAGTATACCGGCTATGTACACCGCTACGGCTAAGTTCTTCTTCCGAATCTCCTCGAACTCGTTGATGTCTTTCGTGACTCTGTTGAGGATGTTGATGGCGACGGTTATGCTGAAGAGGGCGAGGGCCACGGCGAAAACCAGCTGAATCAACGCCACTACTATATCCACTATCGCTGTCAGAAGAGACATCGGCATAGATATGGATTGCTTGTTTTAAAGGTTTTCACCCCTTCTAATCCTCTACACGTATGATGCAGCCCATGTAAGGTTTGGTTATGCTTCTGACGCGGTATATGCCCGGTGCTTCTAGTTTGTGCCGCCATTTCCCACCTGGCTTGATTTCCTCCGATGTGAAGAGGTATTCTGCTGGGCCCTCATATGCTTCAATAACGTGGGGCACGTTGTCTTTGTTGACGAAGGTGATTTTGGCGCCTTTCTTCACGGATGCTATGCTTGGCGTCATGTAGATGTCCTCGACCAGCGGCTCGTCGCCATGGCTCCAGACCGTAAGCGGCCCCTCGCTCCTGTTGATGATGATTTTCACACGGCGGTTGTTGAGAAGCACGGCGACAAGAGGAAGAGGTAGGAGGAAAAACGGTAGGTAGAACCACGGCGGCAGCTCCAGCCAATTCACCTCACCCTTTACGGTTGTGGTCAACTGCAAAGTAGCGGTCGTCGTCGTGTTGCGGAAAACAGTGGCCGTCGTAGCACCTGCGCCATCGTACACCGTGATTATCTGCGGCGCCTGGAACCGGTCGGTAACTATGGTGCGGACGGTCTCGAACACGGTTTGCGAAACCCTCTCCGTCGAATACTCAGTATAGGTGGTGTAAACCGTTGACGGAACAGTCACCGTCTCCTGGACTAGCTCCGTGGAAGTTGATGTCACCGTAAATCGCGATATTCTTGTACTTGTTAAAGTGGTTGTGGATGAGACAACCGAGGTGCTGGTCGTAGTCTCGGTGGCTGTGCTCGTGACGGTGGATGTAGAGGTGGTTGTCGTCTGACGAGTCAGAGAACCAGGACACAGAATACCGTAGAGTGCGTAACTACTTGCACCATCTTGGTCAAACACAGGAGACCAACTTTGTGACGTCAGCTTGAAATCAAGATTCCTCATTTCCTGTGATGGTGGTCTAGAAAGAACTGGGAAGGCGACCAGTGATGGTGATAAGCTTTGGTTGTTAAGGTTTAGAAGCACGTACTCAAGCCTATAGTAGTCCGAATATCCTGCAAGATAGACACAGTCGTCAAAAGCATCAACACCTATTACTTGCACGTTGTTGTCAGGACTTCGTTGTCCTCTGATGCGGAAAGCAACCTGTGCTTCCCCATCAAACCTGCTCACCGCAAGAACCAGCCCATGCACAGGGTTTTCCCCTCCTTTTGGGTTCACGTAGAAGTTGGTGGTGAAACCTCCTATGAAGAGATAGCTATCAGAAACCGCCGCCGTCACGCCATAAGTCCAATTCAGAAGGATGTGCTGCGGAAGGGAAAGAGAGGAATCCATGTATACGTTGTCGATTAGATAAGCCTGTTTCCAAATACTGTTCATATTACTATCGAGTTTATCAACCACTATGGAGTCATAATTTCCAGTTGTTCGCTGGGTCTGAACAACGTAGATGTCATTATTTTCGTCAACGACCATCTCCAGACCCGCGAAAAAAACATCCCGGAACGACGGTCCTAGATTGACCGTGTTTTGAAGTGTTAAAGATGTTTTGTCGAATTTACTGACAAATAAGCTGTTTCCTGAAAACGTAGAAGGGTCAAACCCCATGATTCCAGCCACGTAAAGACTCTGGTCTCCAAGGGCTATAGACATGCCAAAATCGCCATTGGGAGTACTCAGGACAATGAATTTGTGTGTAACATATTGAAGAGAATGGTCAAGTTTCAGAATGAGAAATCCCCGATTATCAAAAATAAACAGCCCTACTAACAGATAGACTCCCGTATCATCCACAGCCAAGTCTATACCTTCACTCCATTCAGAGAAAGGTCGAAGGCCTAAGGATAAACTTGTTAGATCGATTGTGTAGAAGGGTTCTACAAGTGAGCAATCGTTTTTTCGGAGAGCTGCGACATAAATTAGCTTGAACGATGTCCTGCTATCAGGCGTGTTTGATAGGATGCCGGCTACGAAGACATATGTCTGATTAATCTCAACAGTCATGGCTACTCCTTGAACCACGGAAGATGAACTTGGTTCATCTATCCGGGTGCTGCAGCGAAGAGTGTGGTCCGAGTTCAAGATTGTTAAAGCAGGTTTATTGTACCTATCATTACTTAGGCCCACGATGTATATTCCGTCTCTGTCCACCTCTATGTCATAGGCTTGAGCTATCCGCGAACCCTGATCTGTGTATGTCCGTAGTAGTCCGTAGGCGGGGTCTGCTGTAGCTGGATGTAGGGCGAGAGCTGTGAATAATATTAGTGTCAGGACGGTTGTTCTCAAGACTCAATTTTGTTTCGCATAGTGTGTTCTCTATTAAGAGTTGGCTTGTCTTGGCCCCGGCATGTTTTCAACGTATTACGGGTAAACTACCTCGTAGATGTATACGTATGCGAGTGATTGGTATGGTGGGCTTGACTGGTATACGAGGCGGAAGTAGTTGAGTTGGCTGGGGTTGTAGAGGTGTCCGGGGCCGAAGGCTGTCTGTGTTGGTTTGTATGGGATGAGCTGTCCGAGGAGTGTTTGCCAGAACCGCTGGGTGGGTTGGAAGTTCTGGTCAACGTAGTCGGATTCACGGTAGAAGTGGCCCGTCTGGTTGGCTATCCGCAGCATCCAAATCCACTTGCCCTCGTCGCCGAACCCTAATAGACGGCCATACGCCTGACCACCCTGCACAACAAACTGATGCGTCACATAGATAACCACGTGTGTAACGTTGTGCCGACGGAAAATCTCCATCGCGGTTCTCTCATCACTCATGAAGGCATGGGCCACATCACCTATCTGCGTCGAGTTGATTGTTGCGTTGTCGATGAGCGTGATTCTCTCGCCGAGTATGGTTATCCAGTAGCCGTAGTCCCACCACGAAGCCACAACAGCGTCCTTGGGAAGGTTGTCCCTCATCCATGCAAGGGCCCTGACCCAGTCGGGTATTGACTGGCGAGCGGGGAAGCTTGATGTAACTATTGTCGCAGGCTGGTAGCCTTGGTCGATGGGAGACAAAGTGACGCGTGAGCCGAGCCCTCCATACACCGATGGCACAATCGAGACGAGAAGCAGAAGAACAAGCAGCACAGGAGTGAAGGCGGCGAGCCCTATGTTCACTTCCTCGCCCCGTTTCTTCGAAGCACGTCTCTGGGCAATCAAGTCACCGAGCCGAGAGAAGACAAACGCGTAGCCGTGTCCTGCTACGAGTGCGACAGCGGGGGAGGCGAGCAGCGAGAGACGAACCATCGACGATGCAAAATAAGCCGAGAACAGGAGGAAGAGGACTATGAAGAGGTCGGGGTCACGTCTCGTCTTGATGAGCTGGTAAACTCCTACGGGCACGAGAGCGAGGGCAAGGCCAAAGTCGGAGAACATGATGGACCATGTCGGGATCTGGTTTTCCGCAACCGATTCAACGATGGGCAAAGCGTCGCGGAGGCCGGGCAGTATCACTGAGAGGAACTTGAGACCAGGCACACCGAGGACTCCGAGGCCCAGGAGAGCGAAGAACCCGATAGCCGAGAGAAGAAGAACGGTGAAGATTGTTAGACGCCTTGTCTCAGGCTGCTTTATCCGCGAAGCCGCTTCAAACACGGCGAGTATGAACAGGGCGATAAATCCTGAGAAGATTGTTACCTCACGGATGTAGCCGGGGCCAAGCTTGGGGACGGAGACCGCGATGGATGTGTATATGGCGAAGGCTACAGCTGTTGCAACGAGCAGGCTTCTCCGGTATCTGCCGATGACTGCGAGGAATACGCTGAACAAGGGAACGAAAGCGAGGGGGAACTTGTGAGCACCCCAGCTCGCAGCCATGAACCCGAGAAACAATCCCGACAACACTGCGTAAACAACCGTCCCACGGATGCTTCTCTTCTCGGAAATCGCCGCGAGATAGAAGATGTATCCACCAAGCATCAAGGGTAGGCTGAGGCTCTCGTCGTCAAACCATCCCAGATGAGTACGCCCTATATGCGCCGTGCTAATAGCCATGAAAAGGGCCGCGGCCAAGCCTGTGGAAGTGCCGCCGACACGTTTACCCAGAAAATAGATGGCAACCACGGTTAACACTCCGTAGACAACTGGAAGAACTGCGGCGAGCTCGAGGGTGTCGACTGTTATGCCGAGGGATTTGAGGGAGAGGTAGATGAAGGCCATGGCGAAGGGTATGCCGGGGAAGGCTGTGCGCCCCATGTCCCTGCCCCATGGATACCATGACATCGTGTCATGCCAGCTGAAGAACTCGGCAAACCCTCCCCAGCCCCGCTCAATCACGAACAAAGCCTCCTTATACTGAACCCATGGGTCAAACTCGGAGAGAGCCACACCCCAGCGGAGAGGCAGAACACGGAGAACAAACGCCGTGCTCAACAACAGCATGAGAATACCCAGCTCAGCCAACCGATGCCTACCACCCAGCACACGGTCCACACGCCTCAGCCCAGACAAAACACGCACAACAGACAAACCCGTTCTAAACCAATTCCACAAAACACCAGACTAAAAACCTATTTCCAAACATACGAAAAGACTCTCGAATAAATACGAGTCCTCCACGACAACATAAATCATTTAAACCTCTTCTTAACGCTGACTTGAACATGAGAATGAAAACATCGCCCTCAATTTGTCTGCTGACTGCTTTGATGCTTATCGGGATGTTGAGCGTGTCCGCTGAGGTTGTGAGTTTCCGCCGCTCCTACGGCGGTTCTGCTGACGACATCACCACAGACATCTACGTAGACTCCAACGGCATATACACCGTGGGTTTCACATCGTCTTTTGGCCCCAACACACCCAACGCGTTCCTCACAATCTTTAACAGCGATAACAGCCACCGATGCAGCGTAGCACTCGACCTAGGCGCCAGCGAAGAAGCAAGAGCCTTGACATTTCACAACAACAGAATATACATGCTCGGAAGAACAACATCCGGCCCCACTCCTCCCAACCATTTCGTCGCCGTTTTCGACACCAGCTGCGCCCTCCAGACCATAAACCTCTACGACATAGGGCCGGGCGAAGAAGCAACAGATATAGCCGTCGAGCCGGCGGCCTCTCCCTCTTTCTATGTCGTGGGCTATCAGCCGGGTATCGGTGCATTTGTGGAGAAGCTTGACTCAAGCCTCAACGTGGTGTGGGCGAAGAACTTCAGAGTGCGTGGGGGAAACGATGTGGCGAACGCGGTGGCTTTCTCAGGAGGCCGCGTCTACGTTGCGGGAACATCTGACGACGGAAGCTCGCTTGAGATGTTTGTCTCCGTTTTCGACACCAACGGCAACCATTTGGCGACGAGGGAGATAGGAGGCGCAGGAAACGACGAGGCACACGACATAATAATCTCTGGTGGGAACATCTACCTCGCAGGCAAAACAGTCATAGCGGGTAGGATGGATGAAGCGGTTTTGGCCCGTCTGGACTCTAGTCTAACGCTACAATGGGTTAGAGCCTTCGGAACATCAACAGGCGACGAAATTGCGTATGGCTTAGCGGCTGCAGGTGGGACCATCTATCTAGCAGGCTATACAACAGGCTACGGAACACGAGACGTATTGCTCGCCGCCTTCGCCCCCGACGGAACATTCTCACACTCGTTCTTCATCACAGGCGGCCCAACAGGCGACGACCAAGCCAATGCAGCAGCATCACTCGGAGCATGCGTGTATCCAGCGGGTCAACACGTCAACCTACCTCTCTTCTACGTCATAAACGACCTCCAAAACGCGCAGTCCTCCTCCGTTTCGCTGACGGTTGAAGCTCCGACACCGTCCACGGTCACCGTCTCCCCCTCCGTGCCCTCGCCTTCACCCGGGGTCGCTACCTTTACTCCCCCAATAGATACAGCTGGAGCCATCAACTCCTTCTACTCAAGGTTCTGCCCAGACAACCTTGTTTCAACAAGCACAACAACGGTTACATCGACCGTTGGAACGACGACCACGGCCACGGCGACGGCTACGACCACTACAACTGCTTACGCTATAGCGACTACAACCATAACGCAGACCAGCTCAGTCATCTTTGTTTCAACCGCGACCAGCACCACAACCATCCCCGTTACAACGACTCAGACACAGACGACGACAAACACTCAGACCGTGACAACCACGACGACAGCGACGACGACATCCACCATCCTAACGACGCAAACACAATCAACCACCCAAACCCTGACACAGATAACAACCGTCGCCTTCCCAGAGCCCGTCTCAACCTACATACTGCCCATGCTCCTCATCATGATAGCCGTCCTCATAGCCACAGCCATAGTCGTCGGCAGAAGAAGACAACCACAGCCACAGCAACCCACCTTCTAAACATCCACATTTTTTTCACAGCCATTCGATAAAACCGTTGAACAGGCTTCACCGGAAACATATTTTTAAATGGTGGATGAGGAAAAGATGCCGGGGATGGCTGAGAGAGTTAAGCGGCTTGTCGACGCCGTGTATGAGCTGGTTTCGCGGCCTGGGTTCCAGGAACTGATGGCATGGGTTGCGGTGGTTGTCTCGAGTGTTGTGTTGGCGGGTGTTGTGTATAACGTTGCTTCCCGTGTGGTTATTGGTGTAGCGTTTATCGGCGACTCTGTCCGGGTGTTTTACCCTGATACGCGGGTTCAGACGGTTGCTGAGATGATGGTTGTCGCCACCTTCTACATCCTCGGCTTCGTCGGACTTTTGCTATACGGCGTGGCTTTCAGCAAACGATTCAGCCCTAGAGCCTCCCGCTACATGCTGCTTTTCAGCACCCTGCTCATCACGCTCGCAGCTCTCGGACTAATCGGCGGATACCTATCAAAAACGTAGAACCTCCACCCCCTTCTCCACAACCTTGAAATAGATTTTCTGAGCCACAGGCTTCTCCTGCATAACCACCGAAGCCTCGCGCCCCCGCTGAACCTTCGCAACCACGTCAGACCAATAGGTAACTATCCGGGCAGCGACAGGCTCCTGCGCATCGATGGCTGGAATAGAGTGGACAAGACCCACCAAGACAACCGAGATTTTCCTCGCGATTGCAAGGCTTTTCAGCAAAGCGGCTTGCAGGGAAAGGGCCCTGTATATGGGGAGGTCTGTTGATGGTTTTCCGCTGAGCTCGAGCTTGTGTAGGTAGGTGAAGTCGTCGCAGACTATCAGCGAAGCATCCGAGGGCGGGAAGTCGTGGACGTTGAGCATTGTTTCGAATTGTTCGTGAAATGTTCGGGGCTGGCTGATGTAGAGCTGGTTAAGCCTCTCAACGGGGAAAATCTGTCTAAGACGCGCTGGGTGGAGACGTGCTCCACAATCTATCCAGACAACCTTTCCACCTTTCTCAGCTATCTTAGCAGCCGCTGAGAGAAGCAACGCTGTCTTACCTGACTTCTCCTCACCATACAGCAGATAAGATGCTGTGGGCTTGAAGCCGGCTGTGAAAAAATCTCTGATGCCTGCCGCCGTCACCGTCTCGGAAAATGGTTGGACAAGTTATAGGCTTAACTTTTTATGGCGCTGGATTTTCTGGGCGGTAGCTGGGTGGACTGACGATGCGGCGGATTCTCCGGTTCAAGCCCATGTATCTCGACCTTATTCTCAAGGGCTTGAAGACATCAACCATCAGGCCCGGAGACGGCGGCGAGTATGCCAGGGAGCTGATTCTAACAGATGGAAACCGCAGAATAGCCGCTGAGCTGCTCGCCGTCGAGGTCATGACACTCCGAGAAGCCGTAAACACACGATATCAGCTGGAGGGATACAGCTCACCCGAGGAACTCTACCAAAGCATCAAAAAAATCTACAACAGCCTCGGCCCAGACGACCCCGTAACCATCATCCACTTCATCCCAAAAACATAAAAAACCTGCCAAACATAGAAACAAAACAGGCGGCCGTAGTCTAGCCAGGTAGGACGGCGGGGCCCCGGCCCGCAGGTCCCGGGTTCAAATCCCGGCGGCCGCAACTTAGCGAGTGTTCACCGTAGCCCAGCTTCAGCTTTCAACCTATAGTCTAAACTCTGCACTTCATGCAGTTTCCTCACCTGCGATACCTTGAGAACCCGGATAACAGGTTTTATCTCGTGAAACGCGCCCTCCAGATACCTCATAACCTCATCATATCTATCCTCCTTCACGACTAGGTAGATGTTGCTGTTCCAGATATCATATGCGTGTTTGAGCTTTGTGAGGGCTTGATGCAGATTGCCACCTATGTGAACTTCGAAAACAAATGTTGGAACACTGGCGGCCACACGTCTCCAAACCACATCCAACCTTTCTGAGATATCTGGCATCCGATACTCCACATCCACGATATAGTTACTGAGCCGTCCAAGTTCGGCGACGAGGCTCTTCACCTCGTCATGCTCAGAAACAGGTTTCTCAACAACTTTCACAGATGTTCTCCACCTGCTACTTATCTCATCCATTATCTGCTGGACCAGTGATTGGTCGGTGACGATGCTTATCCCAACTATCGTCCTTTTCCCAAGTTTCGCCCTGACGGCTTCTCTCACCCAGTCAGGCCTTGGGAGAACATAGCCAACTTCGAACTCAATCCTGTAGGGCCATATGACCCTGTTTTGTTTAATCTCCTCGGCCCAGAAGGGCTTATCCTGTTTAAACTTCCCCTTAACTTTACCATACCCTATGACTCCCTTCACAGGAGATTTACAGTAGAAAAGAAGTAGATCGTCTCTGGCCACTCTCTCCCATCTTGTCTTTAACTTCTCGGTGACACCCCATAACGAGGCGGTGAGAGCTCTCTCCCAATTCTCGGCGCTTCCCGTAAGAACCCAGGTTTCCACATTATTCATCCAGCCTTGACGCAGATAAGTCTTCATAATAGGTTTATGACGGTGATGCGGAGTCTCTTCAGCTCAACCCCCTCCCATTCAATCCTTCTAATCCAGTAAGAGGAAATTGGGAGAGTTAATGCTTGAATTTGCGGGGGGTGGGATTTGAACCCACGAACCCCTTCGGGACAGGAGCCTCAGTCCTGCGCCGTTGACCAGGCTTGGCGACCCCCGCTGTTTTGAGGGGAGTGTTCTCGGTATTTGTGTTTTATCGGGGGAGGATGAGTATGATCTGCGGGTTTTCGAGGAGTTTGAGATGTGAGGAGGGTGTTGCTGATGCGTCTACGCCGTATACCGCGGTGGCCGATGTGATGTTCTGCTCGCCTTCGCCGGTCAGCCATTCGCGCTCGGTTGGGGATTTGTCGACGTATCCATACCATTTGACTATCTTTGCGTCGACGCCGCGGATTAGTGAGAGGATGTTATCGGGTGGCAGAGGGTCTCTGAAGACGACGTAGCCTGTTACGGGTGTGTTGGGTGAGCTTGATTGTCTCTGCTGTATCCACGCCGCCTCGGCTCTCCATTCGCGGCCATATCCTATTCGACCTCTCAGCCCCGTCGCATATATGGTGCCGTCGGGGTCAACCTCGAGGTTGAGCTCGGGCAGTGAGTTGGTGGGGTAGGGCTGTAGCGATGCGGGGCCCTTTGTCGCTACGCCTGTGTCGGGGTTGTATATGCTTCCGTGGCATGGGCACTGGAACTGCCTTTTCTCGGGGAAGTAGTCGTAGAGGCACCAGAGATGTACGCAGACTTTGCTGTATGCTTTGAGGTCTCCGGATGGGAGGTGGACGAGTATGTATTGTCTGAAGGGGTCCGAGTCCACGGTTGGGTCGCCTGTTGCGGGGAACGGGAAAGTAAGCTTTGAGTTGACGGGAAAATCTTTCAGGTTGATAAGCCTCTGCCTAATCTGTCCAGATGTTGCCTCGGGCCTATACAGATAGCCTCCCCATGAGAGGAAAGGCGCGAGAGTGACGAGAAGCGAGGAGCCCAGCGCAGCCTTCAGGAGAGTTCTACGGCGCTCCGCCATGAGTTTGAAAGCCATCGCCGAGCTATTAAACCTCAACATCTTCAAAGCCTTTTTCCAAAATGCTCTGCTCAACTGGTTAGTAAGCTCACTGTCAATATGGTGAAGACGAAGGCTGTTATGAGAATGTATTTGATGTCGCGTTTGGCTATGAAGTAGATTAGCGAGGCCAGCGCTCTGATGTAGGGTGTTAGCATGAGCGCGGCTACGCCTATCGCCATAACGCCTGCCACACCGCTCTTGGGTAGGTGAAGCAGATAGTCGAAGAAGCTCTTCGAGGATACTCTGTATTCGTCGCTGAGAGCTAAAGCTGGGCCGTTGCTCAAATAATATGATGCGAGGGCCCATGTTGTCACGGCTAGGCTGGCGGCGACGCCGGTGACAAGTATCCAGCTGATAATCATGTCCAGTTTCTCGTAACGGCTCAAGCCAGTATCCCCCGCAGAAGCATCTGCACAAAGAGAACAAAAACAACAGCTAGGAAAAACAGCCGCGTTACTCTGTTGCTGATATGTCCGAGGATGCGGGAGCCCACGACCGCTCCCGAGGTTGTGCCGAGAACCATCGGCGCGGCGAGAGTCAGGTACAGTAGCCCCGAGCTGAAGTATACGCTGGCCCCCGCTAATGCTGTCATGCCTATGATGAAGGTGCTGGTGGCTGATGAGACTTTGGACGGCATCCGCATGACCAGCTCGTGGACGGCTACTTTGAAGGCTCCGGCGCCTATGCCCAGCATCCCAGCCGCGACGCCGGCGATAAACATTCCGCCTCCCGCTGCAATAGGCCGGGTAAGCTTGTAGGACACTTCTCTGCCCAGCTTGTGGTCGTAGTAGGCGCCCTCGAGGCCCAGCCATCGAGCGGCCCTGTCCTGGTTCACGTTTGTCGGAAGCTCTTCACCCAAGTGACGTCTGATGCCGATGAAGGATGTGAGAAGAAACCCTGCGAAGAGAAAGTAGAGAAGCCGCGCCGAGACGTAGATTGTTATGATGGCGCCGATTATCGCTCCCACTATCGTGAACATCTCGAGAAACATTGCAGCCTTTACGTTGGATAATCCGCCGCGGACATATGAAGCAGCGGCGCCGCTCGAGGTGGCTATGATGGAGACTATGCCGGCCGCGATGGCGTATTTTATCGGCACGCCGGCCAAGGTTAGAAGAGGCGTGGTTATGCTGGCTCCTCCCAGCCCCGTGATAGAGCCAACCAGCCCAGCCAGAAACGAGATTACTAACACAGTTAGGAGGTCTACCATGCAGCTGTGTGAATTGCTGTCTTATTTTGCTCTTTGTGGATTGGTTTTTTGTTGATGTTTGTTGTGTTGTTTTGTCTTTTTGACGGTTATTATGGTTAAATATTGCTTTTTTGTCAGAAGATAACCACAACGGGGTGATGGGTGGACGGCGAAGCTCGTTGCTGATTACTTGCCTGTGCCGAGGCAGGATGGGCCCGAGTTCTGGAACAGTACGAGGATTGAGCATATCAGGCAGCTGGCCCGGTTCGGCGAGCCTGTCTGGGTGTGGGACAGGGCCAAATATTCTTCGCGCCGTCTTCTCGATAGGCTGTTTTTCAGGGCCGAGCTCGAGGAAGATGTGAGCGGTTCACTCGCGTCTGCGGAGGAGATAGATACATCGGTCTCCATGGCTGGCGGCGAAATCTCTCTCACCACACCCATCTACCTCGGCGACATGAGCTTCGGAGCCCTCAGCGGCGTCCCCAACATAGCCCTCGCACGTGCCGCGGATTTAACGGGTATACTCACGGGCACGGGTGAAGGCGGTCTCCACCCCGAGGTGAGGAAATGTAGACGAATTACTGTGCAGTGGGCCTCCGCCCGCTTCGGCGTGGACATCGACGTTCTCAACACCGGTATGGGTATAGTTATCAAGATTGGGCAGGGTGCGAAGCCAGGCATAGGAGGCCACCTGCCGGGAGTGAAGGTGTCGCGTCTCATCTCCGAGACAAGACGCATACCCGTAGGCGTCGACGCCATCTCTCCAGCACCCCACCACGACATCTACTCCATCGAAGACCTCGGCCAACGGATTATGGCGCTGAAGGAGGCCACGGGCAAACCTGTTTTCGTCAAGGTCGGTGTGACGAACTACATCGGCTACATCGCATGCGGTGTTGCACGGATGGGTGCTGATGGGATTATCATGGATGGTCAGGGTGCGGGGACCGGTGCGGCGCCCGAGGTTGTGAGGAATAATGTTGGGCTGCCTGTTGAGATAGCTGTTCCAGTGGTTGACGAGATGCTTAGGCGCGAGGGTTTGCGTGAAGGGTTCTCCGTGGTTGCGGCGGGGCGTGTGAGCAGCGCCGAGGACACAGCTAAGCTGATAGCGTTGGGCGCGGACCTCGTCTCGCTGGGCACAGCCTCGCTGATTGCGATGGGCTGCATCATGGTGCACAAGTGCCACCTCGGCTTTTGCCCCGCGGTGCTGACCAACAAAATCGAAGAAAACCCGGTTAAGCTGCTTTCCCTTGAAACGGCGACCAAATGGGTTGTGAACATGGTTAAAGGCTGGACAGCGGAGCTGAAGCTTATACTCGAGAGGCTCGGTGTGGAAAGCGTAAGAGAGCTGTGTGGACGGAGAGATTTGCTGGTGGCCCGTGGCGTCGAGCCGAGCCAGCTGAGCGTCATGGGGGTGAAGACATCTGCTTAGAGGATGGACACCGGCCCGTATCAAGCATCTGCAGGAGATGGCGGGCGTTGTTGGCAGGCAGCCGGCGGAGCCGCCGATAGTGAGCATGGGCAGCACAGGCCCTCCCTATGTGGAGGAACCATTCTTCATACGCGACCACATAGTCATAGACGGCGCGCAGGTGACTAGGCCGAGTATCGACCCCTACCGCGAACCCGTCGAATCACATGTCTATCTCTGCGGAGGCAGGCTCAGGCTTTCGATGCCTGTTGTCGTGAAGCTCGGACACCATCTATCAAACAGCTTCAGAGAAGGTGTTGTAAGAGCGTGCTACTGCATGGGTGTGTTGGTGATGATTGACAACCCCACGGGTCTCGAAAAATATGGAGAAGGCCTTCTCACAGAGCCGGCATACGTTGGCGACGGAGTTTACGCAGGCTATTATGGTGAGCCAAGTCGATGCCGAGAATCTGGTAAACCTTTTTTCGCCCATGTAGGGGCTTCGACGGATTTTTTGTGGCTTGGGCCTGTTTTGGAGCATGTTTCGGGGATTGTTGTTGACGAGGATTTGGGCGGAGTCGATGATGTTGAGGTTGTTGTATCGTTGTTGGACCGGGAGCTTCGGAGGCATGGTGTACGCAATTCTGTGAGCTTGGTAGCCGGTGGATGGAGCGTGAGAGGAGCCGACGACGTGTTCAAGCTCGTGGCCCTCGGAGCCGACGCGGTAATGCTCTCCACATGCGTCGAAAAAACCCTCGAACCACTTCTCACACATGATACTTCACATGTGCGGGAGAAGATGGAGAACCTTCTCCTCGGCCTTCAAAGGGAAATTAAGCTGCTCGCGGGAGCGGCCGGCGTCTCCAACATCTTCAACACCATAGTGGGCAACAGGGAGCTGCTTAGAGCTGTCGAGCTGCCTCGAGACATAAGAGCACTTCTCAGCATCAAGTTGGCCGGCGAGGGATAGGGATGGAGACGAGGCGGGAAATAGCTGCATGCGGAATACTTGGCGTGCTTCGTAGATGGGGCGCTGAGAAGGTGAAAGCTGACGAGGCGGTCTCATCTATTGAATGCGTACGTTTCCGCGGCAGCAGATATGGCGCAGGCTTCGCCGCCTACAACCTCGACGGTAGCAACGGCATGCATAAGCTCAAGATATTCATCGACTCGGAAAACACTCTTTCGCATGTTAAGAAGACCCTCAAGACACGTGTTGACGGAGGTTTCTATGAGCTGGGCTTCGACAGTTTTTCAACAAGTAGGTTCGCCTCGTGGAGCGCTTACGTGGAGACGTCTGAGGAAGCGTTGAGGAAACTTGTTGACAGCATTAACTACGAGCTTTTCAACGCGGGGATGCGTGGAAGAGTTTATTCATGGGGCAGGTATGTCGAGGTCTTCAAGGGGGTCGGATACCCTGTCGACGTCTCCAACATGTATGGATTGATGGAGAAAAATCTTGAAGCGGATATGTGGATAGCTCATACACGCCAGCCCACCAACTCTCCAGGCGTTTACCCCATATGGTCGCATCCATTCGCGAGCCAGGAATGGGCGATAGCGCACAACGGAGACATCAGTAGCTTCGGAGCAAACATGGAGTTCATCAGGTTCCGCGGCTACAGAAGCTTCGTCGGCACAGACAGCGAACTCATAGCCTATCTCCTCGACTACCTCACCAACATACAGCGTCTACCACTTCTCCAAGCGGCTCAGCTACTCGTAAACGGTTTTGAAGACGACCTCGACAGAGTGGATGAATATGTTCGATGGCGTGGCACAGGCCTCGACGGCCCATTCAGCGTGGTAGCAGGATACTGCGACGGCGAAGACGTCTACATGCTGGCTTTGGCTGACAGGTCAAAATTTAGGCCCCTCGTCGTCGGCTACGATGAGAAGAGAATCTACGTGGCGAGCGAGGAGGCGGAGATACGGCAGCTCTCCTCGGATGCCGTGGTCTGGCCCGTCAAACCCGGGGGAATATTTCTCGCATCTATGAAAAGAGGTGTTGTTCTGGCGGGGAGGGAAAACATACGCCACTATCAGCCGAGGACGGTGAAGCCAAGGCCGGTGAACATGGCTGTAGACGCCGCCGGCCTCGACTATAGACGCGTCAACAAAATGGTCGCAGAAGCTTTCGCAAAAGGCGTGGAGAAGGTGGATGTGGTTAACGTAAACGGCCACCGCTATCTCGGTGTCAACGTGCCTCCGGGCCGTTCCCTCAACATCTACGGCACCGCGGGAAACTGTTTGGCCAACTTCAACAAAGGAGGCTTCATAACCGTTTACGGGAACGCGGAGGACGATGTAGCTGACGCGATGTATGGCGGCCGAGTCGTAATACATGGGAACGCGGGAGATGTTTTGGCGCAGGCTTTCCAAGCCGGTGAAATCTTTGTCAGGGGAAGCGCGGGCAACAGGGTGGCTATCCAGATGCGAGAGTTCCGAGAAAACAAGCCTGTTCTGGTAGTTGGTGGGAGGGTGGATGATTATCTCGGCGAATACATGGCCGGCGGAGTTGTCGCGGTTCTGGGGGTGGACAGCCTCGACAGCGACGAATGCTTGGTTGGGCGATACGTGGCGACGGGAATGGTCGGCGGCGTCATCTACGTCAGAGGACGTGTGGACATGTGGCGGATAGGGCTGCAGCCCCCGAGAGAAGACGTCAAAAGATATCTCCGCGGCCTCCTGCTCGAAGGCCAAATAGACCAACCAACATACACAAAACTCATCACACTCGAGAAAATAACCATCCAAGACCTCCGCGAAAACCTTCCACCCGAACCCTTCAAACGCATATCAAAACTCTACACCTCAAAATACTACAGGGAACATCTTGTGTCCTATCGCAGGCTCGGCGAAACAGATTTGAAGCTGCTTGGCAACGCTCTCCAAAGTTTCTGCAGAGAGTTTGGCCTTGGCAGCGATGTTTACGAGCGGTTGCTCGAGGAGAAATACACCGTGATAAGTGTTGATGGCGGGTTTTCTGACATGTCGCCCGAGGAGGGCTAAACCTCGAGGAGTTTGGCCAACGCCTCGACGGTTGTTATGCCGAAGCGCTTGAGCACACGTAGCCGCCTATGATAGCTTTCGTCAACCTCGTAACCCATCTGCCTAAGCAGCCGAGAAACCCTCTTCACGTTCTTCATCCCCTCGCTGTCAAAATCGAGAAGCAGAATAATTTTACGCGGCCTCGGCATCCTCTCCACTTCTTCACGAAACCTGCCAACATACACAATTTTCGCACGAACACCCGCGAGGCGTAGAGCCTTCTCATCCCTCACACCCTCCACAAGAACAACAACGTCTTCGACTGCTTCTGCTACAAGGTTTTCGAGTGTTTTTCGAAATTCTTCGTAGTGAATTTCATCAACCATGTTGAGACGCCGTCCGACAACATGCTCATCAAATGATTATTTTATTGTTTCTAACTTTTAGAAATTGTAACTTTTTGCACATGAGTTGGCCAAAAATGGCGGCAAAAACGCGTGTTGATACATACGAGCGTATTACCTTTAGTTATAACCAGCTCAGACAACAGCACGGAGCAAATGGAGGTGATAGGTGGGAGATGAAAGTTGTAACGGTGCATCTGCCCGAGCCATATCTACAGGCGATAGACGAGCTGGTGAAACGCAGGCTGTATCCCAACCGAGCCGAGGCCATACGCATGGCCCTGAGAGACTTCATCCGCACGGAGGTCCAGATAAGTGAGTAGCGTAGAAGACCTTGTCCAGACCACAGAGGAGATAAGAATCAAGCTAATCGGAGTAGGCGGAGCAGGCTGCAACACAGTCAACAGACTCAACTCCCTCGGTCTCACAGGAGTCTACACCATAGCCGCAAACACGGACCTGCAGCATCTCGACATGGTTAGAGCCGACAAGAAAATTCTACTCGGCAAATCAGTCACACGGCTTCGTGGAGCAGGAGGAGACCCGGTCCGTGGAAGAAAAGCCGCTGAAGAATCTGAGGAGGAGATACGCAGGGCCCTCGAGGGAGCGGACATTGTCTTCCTCGCGGCAGGTCTTGGAGGAGGAACAGGAACAGGAGCGGCACCGGTCGTCGCACGCATAGCCCGTGAAGAAGGCGCGACAGTGGTCGGCGTCGTCTCTCTCCCGTTTGTCTTCGAGGGGATGGTGAGAAAAAGAATCGCGCAGGCCGGGCTCGAGGAGTTGAAAAACTACACCAATACATCGGTCGTCGTCGATAACAACAAGCTCCTCGACCTCTATCCGCAGCACAACCTACGGAGAGCCTTCAGCCTCGCCGACGAGGTCATCAGCAACATGATACAGAGCATAACAGAATCAATCGCCAAGCCAGGGCTGATAAACATCGACTACGAAGACTTCAAAACAGTGGTCAGCCGAGGCAAACTCGCATCACTTGGAATAGGCCGCTCCTCAACACCCAACAGAGCAGAGGAAGCCACCTTTAACGCTCTCCAGTCCCCGCTACTCGACGCATCCTACGAAGGCCTCTCAGGAGCCATAGTCCATGTCTGCGGAGGAGAGGACATGCAGCTCGCGGAAGCGGCGAGGCCGGCGGAGATTATCTCAGAGCTGATGGGTGAAGATGGGCTGGTGATATGGGGTGCGCGGATAGACGAAACCTTCAGCTCCTCGATGCAGGTCTCACTAATACTCACCGGCCTCTCCTCAACCGAGCAAATAGTCGAGATCAACGAGATAACACCCACCAGCGTCGACCAGCGAATCGGCGAAGAAAACGGTGAAGAAATAGATAAGATACTGGAGCAGCTGGGAATCAAGCCCGTCTCCCAGCTCCCCTAAAAACAAAAAACCCCCTTTTTATCATTTTATCTTCTGTTGAAGAGAAGGGTTGAGCAGAGTGTTTTAGGGCTTCTGGCGAGTCGCCGCTCTATTCGTCGTTTCCGCAAATCGTCGATGAGTGAGGAGGTTCTCGGCATGATTGTGGAGAGTGGGCAGTCGGCTCCATCCTATTTCCAAGCCTATTCAATCATATGGCTTAGGTCTGACAGGCTGGTTGAAGCCGTTTACGATGTCTGCGGCTCAGAGTCTATCAAACAGGCCTCCGCCGTTCTCCTCATATGTCTGGACTTCAACAGGTTATCTGTTTTCGCGGAAACCGTTTCTCCGGAGCATTTCCTCAAGCTCGACACATACCCAGCGGAGACGCTGTTGTCAGTTTTCGAGCTGGGGCTGGTTGTCGAAAATATGGTCATAGCGTCAGAGGCCCTTGGCTACGGCACCTTGCTGCTCGACTGCGGCATATACGAGTGCGAGAGATTATCGGCCCTATTGAAGCTGCCGACCGGAGTGATTCCCATGATTCTTCTCTTGATAGGTGAAAAAGATGAAACACCTCCGCCGAGGCCCCGCTGGCCGCTTCAAAACATTATCCACATCGACGGCTACAAACCCGTCACAGTCGAAGAAGCGCGAAAATACATCGAGAACGCCGACCAAATCCTCTCAACCGAAAACTATCTCAAAAAATATGCAAACTTCTCCGGAACCTATCCCGAATACCTCGCAGAGCAGCTCCGCGCAGACAAGGAAATCAAACAGTCATACGCAGCGCTTTCAGCCTTTCTGAGAAAACAGGGGATAAAAGTTTAGCATCACCGTTTAAATTCCTCGCAGACCCAGACACGGCGATGAGCTTAGAGGAGGAGGTCTTATCCATTCTCTCCGAATATGTGGAGCCTATAGAGAAGGCTGTTGAAAAGCTCACACCAAAAATTTTTGATACAGGTTTTCTTGTGAAAGAGTTCGGTGAACCTGTTTACCGCTACAGCCCCGAGTCGTTTACCGAGGGGCTGGCTAAACCGTTTTGGGAGCTTTTCAGGAGAGGCGGCAAGAGATGGCGGCCGGCTCTGACGGTGATAGCTTATGAGGCTCTGGGCGGCGGCGACCCAGGCATCTACACCCTGGCAGCCGTTCCCGAAATCATCCACAACGCCACCCTGATAGTTGACGACGTCGAAGACGGAAGCCTCATGAGAAGAGGAGAGCCATGCATCCACCGCATCTACGGCATAGACATCGCCATCAACGCAGGCAACGCCTACTACTACATCCCGGTATACATAGCCGCGAAAAAGCTGCCCAAAAACATGGCCACGCTCTTTCTCGAGAAATATCTCGAGACGATGACCAAGCTCAGCCTCGGCCAAACAATGGACATCGTCTGGCACAGAGGCCTCTTCACAGACATCACCGAGGAACATTATCTCCAGATGGCCGCTTTCAAGACAGGTGCTTTGTCAAGGTTCGCCGTCGAGCTTGCAGCCATATACGCCGGACGCGAAGACCTTCTCGAAGAGCTTGGACGCTTCGGCGAAGCTGTTGGAACAGCTTTCCAGATACAGGATGATTACCTCAACATCTTCGGCGACGAGGCGAGATACGGCAAGGAGATAGGCGGCGACATAACCGAGGGCAAATACACTCTGATGACGGTGTATGCCCTGACACATCTCTCATCCGAAAAAGCGAAAAGACTCAGACAGATACTTCACAGCCACACATCCGACAAACAAGAGCTCACAGAAGCAATCAACCTCATCAGAGAATCGGGCGCAGACAAATATGCGCGGGAGGTTATGAGGCGAAGCGTTCACGAGGCATGGAACAGAGTTGAACCGCTTCTATCCCAGACACCTGCCAAAACAAAACTCAAAAAACTCGCCACATTCCTCATCGAAAGAACCCTCTAAAAACACATAAGCAAGCCGCGACAACTAGAGCTGTGAGCGTTAAGATAGAGGTTGTTAGTGTTGAGATTCCCGAGGGCTGCAACGTGGTTTTCGGCGTCTCCCACTTCATCAAAACCGTCGAAGACATTTACGAGGCGGTTGTTAACACGGTTCCCGGGGCCAAGTTTGGGCTGGCGTTTATGGAGGCGAGCGGAGAATGCCTCGTCCGCCATGAGGGAACAGACCCGGAGCTGCGGAAACACGCCGCCGAAACCATGCTCAAGATAGGATGCGGCCACACCTTCATCCTCTTCATCAAGGGATTCTACCCCATCAACATCATGCAACGTCTCAAAGACGTGCCCGAGGTATGCACAATCCTCGCCGCTACAGCCAACCCCCTCCAGATAATAGTCGCCGAGACGGAGCAGGGCCGCGGCGTCCTCGGAGTAGTCGACGGCCACAAACCAAAAGGCATAGAAACCGAGCAGCACATCGAGGCCCGCAAACAATTCCTCAGAAAAATAGGATACAAGCTATAGCTTTGACTTGATTTTCTTCAACAGCCGCCTGTAAAGCCGCATGTCATCGAATATCCATGAGTTTATGCCGCTTATTTTCACGGGCTCGGTCTCCAGCACCTCCCTAACCTCCTCCTCTGTGAAGGTTCTGATGTAGTGGTCGGGGTTTTTGAGGAGAAGAATACGCCGATACTCAATTTCATGGAGACGCGTTATGGGCGTGCCTGGTGTTTTCTCCAGCTGGTCAAGTAGATGCCGGATGTCGTCGAGGTTTATGTTGCTTTGCTTCCCCCTTCTCATCCACTCTTTGACACAGGCGGTGAACATGCCCACAACATCGTCAACATAGGGCCTGCCGTCGTTGTAGTAGAGCAGAACAATCGGATGGTTAAGCCAGCCGCGCAACCCATCTCGGAGAATACCGGCCTTCCGTAGAAAAACATTCAGAACCTGCTTAGCCTCTACACGCTGTTTACCGAGCCGTAGGTCATCAAGCACCGCTGCAGACTTGACCCAATCCACGTATGGCCTAAAAATCTGCATAACCGGTTCTCTAAAACTTCGGGAAAAACGGGATGATTTTGTGGTTGACGAGCCCGAGCCATAGAAGCCCGCCCAAGGATGTGTTGATGTATGGAAGAAGCCAGTAAACACGGTTTATGTCGAGCCCAAAAACCAGAACAGATATCGGCACCATGGGATAGACTAGTGCCAGAAAGCTTAGAGGATGAAATCCTGTGAGGATGATGGCGAGATATGCGAGTCCTGTCCAGAAAACCGTCACAAGCATCAGCGCGTTTTTTCTGCCAATAACGACCGGCGTTGTTTTGATTCCGGCTGCTCGGTCAAACTCTATGTCGGGAACCGCTGAGAAGATATGCATGGCTGATATATGCAGGAACCCTGCCAAGAGTATGAGCGGCTCGGGAAGACGGCCTGAGGCTATGTAGTGGCCGAAAACACCTGGCATAATGTAGAGATAGTTCGAGGCGAAGTCGAGAAAGGGTTTACTCTTAAAACGCACTGGGGGCGCGCTGTAGAAAATCGACAGAAACAGAAATCCGCCAAACAGTAGACGCGCCACATTATCCTGAATAAGCATCAACGCAAAGCTTACACCAAGCACACCGAAAAGCAGCCTCCGCAGCCTAACCCTATCCTCACCCACCACACGCATCTCCTTAGAACTCTTCTTCGGATTCAGAACATCCGTCTCGACATCGAAATAGTCATTCACACCATATATCAATATGTTGGCGGGGATGAAGAAGTAGATTAGGTAGATGTAGTATTCGGGTCGGAGAAAGTCGTTGAACTCCGAGGCGCCGAGTGTGTAGCCCACGACATAGGGCCCCGCGGCATATATCCAGAAGCGAAACCGCGAAACCTTAAGCACTTTCTGGACAGTTTCTAGGGCCACGCCAACCCACCGGGAAAAATTTTGTGCCGAAGAGCCATTACAAAATTGACGTGAGCCCCGTAAACCACTCTACGTTTTCTGGGCTTCACTTTTCGCAAAAAAACCAACGATGGACGTTTGTAAATTATTTTAGCCGTCCACTTGTACATGTCTGCCGCGGTTTTAATAGGTATCAAGTAACGGTACGGTATGTATCTGTAACCCTTTTCAGCAAACCGCTGCCACTCGAAATAACGCTCAATCTGCAGCCTGATGAACCGTGCGAAACTCTCCTGTTTTCCGCAGAAACTCGCCGGGTCAAAATCCTTAACTCCATACATGCGCAACTCCTCGTACGGTAGATACTGGCGACCCAGCTCATAATCCTCCCGAATGTCTCTAATGAAGTTGATGTACTGCATCGCCCGACCGAGAAACCTTGCGTAGATGTAGGACTCCTCAGGCAAATCAAGAATCTTAGCCATAAATAGGCCGACGACCTCGGCGGAACCATACATGTAGACGCAGAGCTCGTCGAGTGTGTAGTAAGTTTTCCGGTAGAGGTCTGACTCCATCGCGTCGAGAAAGGCGGTTATCCATTCTTGCTCGAATTTCTTCCTGTTAGAAAGTTTTACGAACTCGTTGATGACGATGTCGGACGATTGATGCCCGGATGCGGCTCGCTCATACTCTTCTCTGAACGCATAGAATCCTTCTATATCCTGCGGAATAATGTCAACGTAGTTGTCTGCTTTACGCAGGAATGCGTAGAGCTTGAAAACGTCTTTTTTGATGTCTTCGGGGAAGAAGAGGGTGCTGTTAAAGTAGGTTGTGCTTCCTTTCTGGAACAGGTTGAACAAAGGTTTCTGGACACGCGGAGGCTTTGGAACAAGCATCTACATCAACTCCTTCCGCAGCTTGTTACGTACAATCTCCGCGGATATCAAAACCATCGGCACCCCTATGCCGGGATGAGTATACTGGCCGCTGTAGTAAAGATTTTTGACCTTTTTGCTTCTATGCCTGGGTCTCCAGAAAGCTGTTTGGCCAAGTGTATGGGCTAGGCCAAGCGCCGAGCCGCGGTATGCGTGGTAACGTGCTGAAAAATCTCTTATGCTGAACAATTGTTTGAAAACTATGTTTTCGCGGACTTTTTCGCCGGTTTTCTGCTCGAGGTCTTGCAGTATGTTGTTTAAGAGTGTTTCGCGTTTGCTGTCATCATCATCTATGCCGTGGGCGACCGGTATCAATATGAAGACCGCTTCTCCCCCGGCTGGTGCAGCTGTTTTATCTATCTTCGAGGGCACATGCACATAGTAGGAAGCGTATTCGGGCCATTTCGCGTAACGTTGGTCGAATATTTGCTGAAAGTTTTCACCCCAGTCTTTTTCAAGAAAAACGTTATGCGGAATAAGATTTTCAACCTTTTTGTCTAGTCCTATGTATGCGATGAGAGCGGATGGTGTGAACATTCGTTTGCTCCAGTAATCGACATCGTAGGTGCGGTGACGGGGTTCAAGAATCTTTGTCTCGAAAGATGCATAGTCAGCGTTAACGACGACGGCGTCCACCTTCATCGAAGAACCGTTCATGTAGATGCGTTCTGCTCTAGAGTTTCTAACCTCGATTTTACTGACCTCCTGGCCGAGGAGAAACTCTACATTTTCCTGCTTCGCTAATCTGTATAATGCGTTGACAACCTGTCTGATGCCATGCTCCGGCATATAGACACCTTGAACGAGTTTGACGTAGTTGAGTATGGCGTAGAACGCGGGTGCTTTGGAGGGTGGTGTCCCGATGAAACCAATTGAGTAGAGAAGCAGTTTACGGGCTTTGTCTGATTGAAACCATTTCTTGACATAGGATTCGACGGATTCGAAGATGTTTATCTTGATGCCTTGTGAAAGTATCTCCGGGTTGAGGAAGCTGAAAGGTGAGTCGAGGTCAAGGTAGAGGGTTTTTGATACGCTCTTGTAGAGTTCTTCGCATTTTGCTAGAAATCTACGCAGCTTTTCACCCCCGTTGGGTTCGAGGCTGTCGAATAAACTGATGTTCTCGTCAAGCTCAGCCGATATATCCACTTTGCCCCCGTCATCGAAGAAGACACGGTACCCCGGGTCAAGTTTCAGAAGATTGTAAAAGTCGGAGGTTTTCCTGCCAAAGTGGCTGTAGAAGCGGTCGAATATCTCCGGCATAAGATACCATGTGGGGCCCATGTCGAAGGTAAACCCGTCTCGGCTGAGTACTCCAGCTCTTCCACCGACGTTCTCGTTCTTCTCGACAATCGTCACCTCGTGACCATCTCTAGCCAGGAGAGCTGCGGCCGCTAGACCGCCTACTCCGGCGCCAACAACGACTATTCTCAACCTGACCCGACACGCGAGTTATTACTATAAAATCCTAACCCAGATACAAGTATTCATCAGAACGGGTATTGTCATCACCGGTCAGAAATACCCGCTCTCATCACGTTTGGAAAGTTTTTACACCTGTTTATAAATAAATTCTGCATAGTTTCCGCAGGGTTTGAGAAGTCTATTTAAAGGTAACAAATCAACATAAAAAAGCCAGCTAAACAACCATAACCCCCGGGTGAATAGACCCAAAATGCCTGATAAACATGAGCTGGTCCTTACCCGGCTTGTCCTAGATGTGCTGAAGCCCCATAAACCCGGCATGGTCGAATTTGCGCAGGCTTTGACAGGGCTCAAGGGTGTTACGAGGGTGGAGGTGTCAATTATCGAGGTAGACGCCGACACCGAAACAGTCAAGCTAACCATCGAGGGAAACAACATCAACTTCGAGCAAATCGCCAACACCGTCAAACAACTAGGCGCAGCAGTCCACAGCGTAGACCAAGTCACCTACTCACACCCCACCAAACAACAAACTTAAAAAACAAACCAAACAAACAATAAAACAGCCCCGTCGTCTAGCGGCCAAGGATGCGGGCCTTTGGAGCCCGCGACGTGGGTTCAAATCCCACCGGGGCTAGGGACCTATAACATGATGGTTGTTTATTCTATTCTCATCTCCGCTTAAAGCATGACGCCCTCTCTGCGTGAATACATGATGCAAAATTAAAAGCAATGGATTGTTTTACATTTTTGTGGATTTGGTGCTCGACCCGACGGCGGCTGTGCTCGCTATGGCCGTCCTGTTTCTGGTATTCTACATCGCGGGCTCTGTTTATGGCAAACGTCGTGTCGCGGGAATTGTCCGTGATTTTTCAGAGGCTGCTAAGGCTCGTGGAGGCCGTTTAACCGGGTCGCGTATAGGTGTATCAGCAGCCGTCGTCTCATGCAAGGATGTGGGCGGCTTCACCGACTTGTCCGCGGTGGTGACTATTCCTCCCTTCATGAACCCTCTCTCATATCTCGTGGCTAGGTTGATGGGGAGAAGAGAGCTAGTCATCTTAAGAGCCAAACACGCGAAGACGCCCACACGCTCTTACACGCTTGTGAGAAAAAACACTCCAGCCTACCGATACGCAAGCCGATGGGGAAAGATAGTTGGTGAAAAAGAAGGGTTCATGTTCTGCTCCCGTGAACAGAATCCGGACATTGATTTTCTGGAAAAACATGTATCCACTGTGGCCGGATTCGATGAACTGTACCTCGTATCAGTCAGCAGGTCGCTGCCCCATCTACAGGCCTATTTCTCCCCAAAAGGCCCCGAGGAAACAAAAGCGTTGTTGAATGTTCTAGAAAAGCTTATATAAAATGTATAGATATTTTATGCCGATGGTTTTCGATACACCTTTCGGCTTTACCATCGTTGGGTTGGTTGTTTTCCTCATAGCCTACAGCGTTTACAGCAAAATAATCGATAGAAAGGTCTGGAGCCCCGACAGGTCGAGGCCCACGCCAGCCCATGTCTATGCCGACGGCGTCGAATTCTTTCCGGTGGGAAGGTTTGTTCTCTACGGTTTTCAGTGGAACAGCATAGCCGCGCTCGGGCCAATAATCGGCCCCGGGACAGCGGCCCTAGCCTTTGGATGGCTTCCCGCGTTTCTATGGATTCTCTTCGCCGCCCTGTTGATCGGCTGGGTTCAAGACTACAGCGCCATGTTTCTGTCGGTGAGAAAAGAGGGCAGGTCCTTCGGGCCTCTTGCCTATGAGATGCTTGGGCCGACGCCGAGGAAACTGTTGCTCGGCTTCCTCCTCTTCTACCTACTTCTCATCAACGCCGCGTTCCTCTTCGTCGTCGCAACGGTGATGAACGCATTCCCAGGCTCCTTCTGGTCGCTGCTGGTCCTCGTCATAGCCGCTGTGATAACAGGCCACCTCCTGTTCAAGGTTAAGATGAACGTCGCGCCCGTGACGATACTCGCCGTGGTTCTTCAAGCCATAGGAATAGCGCTCGGCTCCACCGTGCTCGCGAACGTTCCACCACCTGGAACCTTCGTCTTCACACCGCCTCCTGAAGGTGTAGCCGCTGCAGCCAACCCATACACCTACTGGCTCATTCCCCTCGTCGCTATACTAGTCCTCGGCTCGCTGCTGCCGATGCCGCGTCTAATAACTCCGATGAACTACATCGCCTACTACTCGCTCATCCCCGCGGTCATCCTCCTAACAGTGGGAGCCCTCGTCTCACCTGCTACAGGAGTTAAGCTACAGGTTCCCGACTTCAGAGGCTGGGCCGAGGTGTTCACCGTCGGCCCCCTATGGCCAGCTCTATTTGTCACCATCGCCTGCGGAGCCATCTCGGGATGGCACAGCCTCATAAGCACAGGTCTAACCTCGAAGCAGATAGACGTCGAGACAGACATCAGACCAGTCGGCGCAGGCGCGATGATAACCGAAAACCTAGTAGGTCTCACGGCGCTGGCCGCATGGTCATCCATACCTCTGTTGACGGCCGCTGGTGGAGCATCTCCCGGCAACTTTGTTCTAGGTGCGACAACTTTGACATCTCCGCTGCTCGGTGGAGAAGCTGCGGCCCCGTTCCTCCGCATATTCTTCGCTAACTACATGGTCGGCATGGCTGTGACAATCCTCACAATATTGGGCAGGTTCTGGCGTGTGACGATGGCCGAGGTCTTCGGCGGAACACCATTATCCATACTCGGGAACAAGTTAATCGCATCGATTCTAGGCTTCGTCCTCCCGATAATCTTCGTGCTCACAGGCAGCTGGACCAACATCTGGCTCTACTTCGGCGGAACAAACCAGCTTCTCGCAGGCTTCGCCCTACTCATAGTAGGCCTCTTCCTCTACACGCAGAAAAGATTCCACTGGTATACAACCATCCCCGGAATCTTCATGATGGTGACCACACTAGCCGCCATAGCCTACCAGACCTATGTTTTCGCCGACGCAACCGTCGGAGCCAAACTTCTCCACCCAACTCAGAACATACTGAAAAACGCTGGCGGTATCTTGGCTGTGCAAGGCATCAACGGTTTCTCAACAGTGGTCGGCGCCATAATGTTCATCATAGGCTTGGCGATGGCTGTCTACTTTGTCAGAGGGTTCCGACGAGCCGCCAAAATAGAGGTAAAAGCATAAACACCCTAAAAAATTTTTTATAAGTAAAGTTTTTTTATTATGCGGGGTGTTGTATGGACGTGAGCGAGAAAAAAGGCGGCGGCTTCTTCTCAGGTCTCAAGAAAGCAGTTGGCGACATGTTCTATGGCGTGGCCCTTCATCAGCAAGTCACATCCATCCTCAAAACACGCATGTACATGGAGCACATGTTCATTCTCATGATTATGGGTGATATGCTCGGGTTCCCCATTCTACCGCCATACTATTCATTACGGCTTCTGCCCTACGCCATCCCAAACGTCAAGGCATGGAAACACAGGTTCTACCGCGAACGCGACTTCACAGACGTGATTTATGGATGAAAGGGTTCAGCGAATTTCTCGCGTCAAAACCAGAGCTTAAGATGGTTATATTCGCGGGGAAAGGTGGACTGGGGAAGACGACGTGCAGCGCAGCCCTCTCCTACGCCGTCAGCAGCTCCAAGAAAGTTCTCTGCTTCAGCACAGACCCGCAAGCCTCCCTTAGCGACATCTTCGAGAGAAACATATTCGGAAAAGGGGAGATAGAGGTGTTGCCAAACCTATTCGTCGTGGAGATTGACGCCGACTCGAAAATCGCCGCATACATCCAAGAAATAAAGCAGAAGATAGTCAGCATGTACAAGACCGAGATACCGCCAGAGATAGAGTCATACATAGACAGCTCCGTAGCCGAGCCTGCGATGTACGAGTCAGCAACCTACGACGCTATGGCCTCTTATCTGGCTGAGGGAGGCTATGGGTTGTATGTGTTTGACATGCCGCCTTTCGGACATGGTATACGGATGGTGACGATGGCCGACATACTCAGCGCATGGGTTGAGAAGCTGACGGAGGCGCGTGAGAAGGCTAAGGAGTATGATGAGATAGCGAGCAGGCTGAGGGGTGAGAAGCTTGTGAAAGAGGATGAGGTGCTGAAGGAGCTTTACGACATCAGAAAAAGGTTGACAGCATTCACCGACGTGATGAAAGACAGGGAGAAAGCCGCCTTCTTCATGGTCATTACACCGGAGAAAATGTCCATTATAGACACCGAGAAAGCCCTCGAGATGTTTCGAGCAGTAGGTCTCCAGCTCTCGGGGATAGTGGTCAACAAAGTGCTTCCGCCGGAGATGGCCTCCAACCCATCACCCTTCATCACCAACAAGCTCAAGCAACAGAGAGAATGCATGACAGAGATTATGGACAAATTCGGAAAACTCGTGACAGCGATAATCCCCATGTTTCCCAAAGAGCCTCGAGGACTCGAAGGCATTTCCACAGTAGCTAAACATCTGATGAATGGAGGCATCGAGTGGACATGAGCAGAGGTCTCGACATCGGCCGGACAAAGTACATCTTCCTCGGCGGAAAAGGCGGTGTTGGAAAAACTGTGTTGGCGGGGGCCGTTGCACTCGAATCGGCTCAACAAGGCAAAACTGTTTTACTCGCGAGCCTAAACCCTGTACATTCGCTCTCAACACTGTTTATGCAAAACGTCTCCGGGGGAAGATTCTGTAAAATCGAGGGTGTAGATGGTTTGACAGTCGTCGAGGTAGAGATATCTGACCTGATTGAAAGATATCGCCAGAACATGGAGGCGCGGCTCAAAGAGTTCTTCAAATGGGCCGAGATACCGATAAACCCGGAGCCCTTCATCCAAATAGCGACAACAAACCCCGCTTTCCAGGAATCAGCCATGTTCGACAAAGTCATGGACATAATGGTCAACGAGGGGCAGAACTATGACCTCGTGGTCTTCGACACAGCCGCGGTCGCCAACGCCGTCCGCCTCATAGGGCTGAGCAAGCTCTACGGCCTATGGCTCGCCAGAATGATACAGTCGAGGAAGGAGGCGCAAGAATATCGTCTAAGGCTCTCCATCAGGAAGGAGAAGGTGATGGAGGAGATAAAGAAAGACCCCGTTGTCGCAGACCTTCTAAACCTCTACGACAAGTTCGCTAAAACCCGCGAAGCCATCGTCGACCCTGAGAAGACCCGCTTCTACTTCGTGACAACTCCCGAGAGCCTCCCCATCTCTGTTGTGAAACGTTTTATCTCGATGGTGCAGTCATTCAACATACCTGTCGGCGGAGTGTTCGTCAACATGGTTCTCGACAGAGAAGATGTGGCTTCAGACCCATCGGGATACTTGGCCGCGAAGCTCGAGGAGCAGAGGAGCTATCTCAGCACTATAGAGCGGGACATGGGCCAGTATATCCGCGGCTATGTCAGAATGTATCCCACAGAGATAAGAGGAATCAAAGCCCTCTACAACATCACAGACGACATCCGTCAATATGTTCCAAGCTAATGTACCGCGGGCCCCTCCCGAAGAAGAACCAGAACATCAACATCCTGTAGCAGCCGCTTCCTCGCTGACTCAATCTCTGGAACAAGGTAGGGAAGCAGCCTGAGGGTGAAGTAGTTACAGAGCAGAGGGATGCCGAGAAACTCACCCATAACCAGCGAGAAAAAAATGTCGTTATACTTTTGCTTGAGGCGTACAACTTCGCCGTAGAGCCCGAGAAGTAGGGCGCCGAAGAAGAAATCCTTGAGAGCGGCCTTGACGCCGCCACCCCTCGAGCCTATATAGTGTTGTTTTTCGTGAGCCAAGCCTGTTCAACCACCGTCCTCAACCTCTCCCAATCAACACCTCCCTCACAAACCTTGACACCGTCTACGACGACAGCCGGCCGGCGCCAAACCCTCTTCAACATACTCTTGAAAAACCCAGTCGGAGAAATGAGGTTAACCATCTCCACCTCCACGTTCATCTCCCGGCCCCTAAACACGTTTCTCAGAAACCTCACAACCTCAGCGGCCCTCTGATGGCTTTTGATAACATCGTCAGGATACTCAGCCGCTTGTGTGGAGAGCTCGCAGAACTCGGCTCCGGCGGCGTACATCTCTGCCGCAAGCAGGTTGTAGTGGGGACAGTGTCCAAGCGTCAGGGGATAAACATCATAAACCTCCACCTTAACAGGCTTACGCACCACCGTCACCAGCATACAACACACCGACAGCATTATATCTTTTTCCAGCAAACAACAAACCAGTAGCCTGGCTGTAAAAATTGTTTTAGGCAAGCCCCACCATTTTTTCACGGCGTAACAACTATGTCATCCGTCAGAGAGTTCGAGCTTTCGACGGGAAACCTGTTGATGGGGAGGTTTACCTTTGTAGTGGTCTCTGTTCCAGAGGGATGGGCGGTCAAGATAGGGGATGCGCCCGCCGACGTCAACTACACGACGATAGTGGACGGCGTGGGCTGGGTTCTCGACGGCTCATCATACTACTACGTCGTCAACCTTGTCACCGGAGAGGTCATAGACCTCGAGGTTCATGTCAAGAAAGGCCTTCGGCAAAAAAGCCATGGAAACGAAAACGCCGCTGTCATATACGTCAACGGGCATACAGCCATTCTCGAAACACGTCAAGTAAAGAGAGGCTTGCCGAGAAAACCTGCGACAAAAATAACCCTCACCATCCCCTGCCAAAAAACATCAAGAACAATCGAGCTTGTTTTCACGGGAAAATCAGGGGAAGAACTTGAGGAGCTGAGGAAATGTTTCCCAAGCATCCGATGCCACTAAATCTCAACAAGCTCGTCCACCGGTATGAACCTACTATACCAGCTCCGATACTTCTCAGGTGTTGTGATGTGAAGCTCCACAGGGGCCTCAACCCTCCTATAAACCTCCACCATCATCTCATACTTTTTCGACAAATCATCCGTCACCACGAGAATGTCTATGTCACTCGCGGCCGTGAATCTGCCGCGGACAACCGAGCCGAAGACAAACTCCCTAACGTCTGGGTCGATTTCCCTGAGAATATGTTTAACCTCGGCGCCCACCTCTCTAAAACGTCTCATGTGCTCGAGCAGCTTCTCCTCATATCTTCTCCACAAGCGGCTTAAACACCTCCACCACAAAACGGTAAACATCCCTAACCTCCTCTCCTCAAACTTGTAAGGCATATACCGTGAGACGATGTAGGCTTCCTCAAGCCTCGCGACATAATGCAGCTTCGCATTATCCTCAACCATGGCGAGTAGCTCGGGGTTGTTTTCACCGAGAATACGGATAAGCGCCCTCAACGAATGTGTTCTCGGATAACTTCCCCGATTGACTAAGAGCTTATACTTCAGAATGAGGTGACAATATTGTTCGAGGTTAAACATAGCCAAATCCCATTCATTTTCATCCATTAGGTAACGTGCGTTGCGTAGAAAGGCCTCAGCCCTAGATTTCAGCAGCTCAGCATCGTCCGCTGACAACCCGCATATAGACAGCCCAGGGGGATGTAAAAATGCTATTGATTCACAAGTCTGATTGGCGGAAACTGGGTCGAGTCTATTCGTTTGCGGGGTCGTGTTTATTCATGTTTATATTTTGTATGGTGTGGTTGGTTGGCGATGGGGTCTGATGTTTCTGGTTCGAGTGCTGTGTTGAGGGCTGTTGAGGTGGTTAAGAGATATGATGAGTTACGGGCCTTGGATGGTCTTTCTCTTGAGATTTATGAAGGTGAGATTCTCGGGCTGATAGGCCCCAACGGAGCAGGTAAAACCACTTTCATAAACGTGGTATGTGGGCTGATTAGGCCGGATTCTGGAAAAGTGTATTACTATGGTGAGAACATTTTGGAGAAGAACGTGTATGAGCTGGCGCGAGCCGGCATAGTCAAGACTTATCAGATTCCCAGGGTTTTCGGTAACCTGACTGTTTTAGATAACTTGGTGGCGTCAGCTTCGTGGTTGAAAATGTCGGTGGAGGAGTTGCGCAAAGCTGCGCACGATAGTCTCCGTCTTGTGAAGCTGGATGTGAAGGCAGATTTGCTGGGCTCGCAGCTGAGCGGTGGCGAGAGAAAGCTTCTCGAGTTCGCCCGTGCCATGATGCTTAAGCCACGGCTTCTTCTTCTCGATGAGCCTTTCGCAGGCGTGAACCCTGTCTTGAAAAGCACGCTTATCGATGCGTTGAAGAAGGTGAATATGCAGGGGCTTTCGATTTTGATTGTGAGCCATGACATGGCTGAGATTAGGAGGCTTTGTAAAAGGGTTGTTTTTATGGCGGCTGGGTCGAAGCTTTTGGAGGGTTCGCCGGATGAGGTTCTGAGAAATGAGGAAGTGGTCAAGCTTTACCTTGGGGTGAAAAGGCATGCTGCAGGCTGAGAACCTCTCCGTCGCATACATAGGGGACATACTTGTCCTCGACGGCGTAAGTGTCCAAGTCGAGCAAGGGAAGGTTCACGCGGTCATCGGCCCAAATGGAGCTGGTAAAAGCACCCTTCTCAAAACACTCTTCGGTTTTCTGAAGCCCAAAACCGGGGAGATACTGCTTGACGGTACAAAGATTACCTCTACGGCGCCTCATGAAAGAATTAGGATGGGTGTTTTCTATATTCCGCAGGAGAGCGGTATCTTCGGCTCGATGACTGTGAAGGAGAACCTGGAGCTGGCGGCGTGGCTCTTCAGAGGGAACAAAGCACTTGTGACTGAGAGGGTTGAAGCTGTTTTGAACCAGTTTCCCCGCCTAAGGGAGAGGCTATACACCAAGGCGGGCAAGCTCAGCGGCGGTGAGCAGAAGTTTCTCGAGCTTGCGAAAGCGATGATGAATGAGCCGCGCTACCTTTTGATAGACGAGCCCACGGTAGGTCTATCGCCTGCGATGGCCAACATGGTGTATGAGGAGCTCCGCAAACTCACGGGAAAAGACATAGGCATATTGATTGTCGACCAGTATGTTGACCAAGTGCTGGAGATAGCTGACTATGTCTATTACGTGGAGCTGGGTAGGGTAAAGGCGGAGGGCCCGGTTGACTACATCAGACGCGGTGAGTTTCTTTTCGAGTAGCTATGCGTCGGCTATTTTTCCCGAGATTTTTGGATATCTGTAGATTAAGTGGCTCAGTCCACGCGGCAGAGCAAGCGTAACAGCCATAACCACTGCACCGAATATGACGAGGTGGAGATATGGGAAACGGATAAGCAGAGCATCTGAAATGAAGAAGAATAAGCCTGCGCCCACAAGCGGTCCCAAAAGCGTGCCTCCGCCGCCCATCAGGAGAGAAGCCAACACCGAAACGTTAAGTGTGATGGAGAAGAAGCCGGGATGCGCGTACACATGTGTTATGGCGGTCAGTCCTCCGATTACTCCAGCGCAGGCGGAGCTTAGGACATAGGCGGCGAGCTTGGCTTTGGCGGTGTTGACTCCCATGGATTCGGCTGCATCCTCATCCTCCCTTATGGACTCGAGCATGTATCCGAACCTTGTTCTCCTCAGGTAGAGGGTGAGTATGAAGAGTGTGGCTACTGTGGTGTACATGGCTATGTATGAGCTGATTACGTTGTAGGTGAAGTAGGCGGCTATGGGCAGCCCCTCGCTGTAGTTGAACGCAGGGATATTCACTATTATTACCCGCACTGCTTCTCCGAGGCCGAGGGTGGTTATGGCGAAGTATGGACCCCGTATTCTGAGGATTGGGCGGCCGATTAGATAGGCGAGTGCAGCTGACGTGATGGCTGCGGCGGGGATGAAGACATAGGGGTCTACACGGGTCATGGTGGTGAGGTAGGCGACGGTGTAGGCGCCTATTCCATAGTAGGCGATGTGGCCGAAGTTGACATATCCAGTGAAGCCTGTGATAAAGTTTAGGCTCATGACCAACGCGAGCATCTGTAGGAAGCTCCAGAAGTAGGCGATTAACGCGGTGTTCCCCGTCAACGGCGGCAAAGCGGCTATGCTTAGCAATAGGACGTAGAGTATGAGGCCGATTTTGAGACGCTGTTTACCTGCCTCCACGGTAACGCACCATGATGACTATGACGAGGATTATGAAGGCCACCGCTGGGCTTATGCTCTGGGTGAAGTATACGCCGACGAGGCTTTCGACAAGGCCCATGAATATGCCTGCCAAAAGTGTTCCTATGATGTTTCCGACTCCGCCGAGGACGACTGAGGCGAAGGAGTACATGAGGTAGCCGTCGCCGGAGGACGGTGTGAACGGGTTGACCAGCGATATCATGGTGCCTGAAAAGAAGGTGATGCCGAGAGCTATTCCCATGCTTATGGCGAAGACGTTGTCAACATCTATTCCAACTGAAGCGGCTCCAACGCGGTTGGCGACGACCGCTCTGATGGCTTTGCCGTAGTATGTGCGTTGAAGCAGCGTGTATAGGAGCAGAAAGGAGATTATTGTTGAGACCAGGGCTATGAGTCGGGCTAAGGGTATCCTTGTTCCGCCTAATTCAAGGCTTTGGATAAGCCATGGGATTCCCCTTACGTCGGGGCCCCATATGTTGAGGATGGAGTTGCTGAGCAGGAGCGAGAGGCCGAAGAAGAAGAGCAGTGAGGTGGATGGGTCGAGCGAGACCACTCTCCGTCCGACTCCTTTGTAGAGAAGATATCCCACTGCAAAACCTATGGCCACCGCCACTGGAGATGTGAGAATCGGCGGAGCCCCCGCGGCGGAGAAGAAGACATACGCGATATATGCGGCGAGTATGATGAAGGAGCCGTGGGCTAGGTTGACTACTCCTAGAACACCCCATATCAGCGAGAGGCCCACGGCTGCGATTCCGTAGACCGCCCCCATCAGGAGGCCGTTAACAAGGACCTGAAAAAAAATTTCGGGGTTAAACATTTACCACGAAGGCTTCGGGAAAATCAGTTGAGCTGTGGCGACTTCGCGGGGCCAGACGACCTGTTTCTGTCCACCTTGCCACTGTAGAAGGACAAGTTCATGCCCCACTTGGTTACCTGTAGCAGGGTCTATCTTCAACCGGCCGTAGAAAGTGGTTATATCTAAATCGTTGAACGCTGCTCTGAGTTTTGCGTTGTCGAGGGTTCCTGCTTTCTCTATGGCTGCTGTGATGTAGAGGCCTGCGGCGAAAGCTGCTGCCGAGTGGTAGGATGGCTCGCTGTTCCATTTCTGTCTAAACTGTGTCATGAACTCGTCGATTGATGGGCCGACGGTTATCTTGGGTTTTGTCTGAGGCTCCCAGTGCGAGGGCGCGAGAATACCTTCGGATGTTTCTTTGAGGGCGTCGTAGAACGCTGGCAGCGACGGGCTTACGAGTAAGCTCATCAGCTTCACGTTTATGCCCAGCTCCTTCGCCTGCCTGACGAGAAGAACCTCGTCCTCGTAGTGGCCTCCTCCTAGGATAGCGTCAACGTTCAAGCCCTTAATCTTGGTGAGAATGGGTGAAAGGTCTTTTGCGTCGCGTGGATACATCTCGAAAGCCACAACATTTACTCCTTTCTGTTCTGCGTAGGCTTTAGCCCCCTCTGCGACGGATTTCGCGAAGGCATCGTCTTTGAATATGATGGCGACCGAGGGGTTCTGCACTTTCTCGAGCAGAATGTCTATCGCCTGTGTCAGCATTTTGCTCGCAGGTGTGTAGGTTCCAACTATGTTTTTGTATCCCTGTTTGAAGATTGTGTCGGAGTTGGCGCCGACCACCACCATCAGTCTTCCGTATTTCTCAGTTATTCCTGCCGCCGTTAACGCGAGAGTGCTTGAATACGGTGACAAGAGGATGTCAACCTTGTCCTCGTTTATCAGCTTCTCATAAAGCCGTATAACCTCATCTTTGCTGGATTTATCGTCGTAATACTTCAGCTCGACCTTGTAGTATTTGTTCTGGTCCTTGACATATATGCCGCCTTTGGAGTTTATCCAGTCTTTCCACAGCTCGATGCCTTCAAGTTGTTTGCGGCCTGGGACTGCGAAGTCTCCTGAGATGGATATGGAGAAGCCTATGACGAGTGGTTTCTCGGCGACGGTCGGTGTCGATAGCTGCTGGACGACAAGGTAAACACCTACTCCCGCTACGACGGCGATGACCAGCACCGCCACCACAAGAGTAGTTGATACCGCTCTTATGTTCACAAGACCTAATCCTCTTGCTCCAAGTTAAAAGCATTTACCCGAAAGCTTCGATAACAATGTCGATGATGCTTTTGTCGGCAGGCCGTATTATGGGATATTTGACGCCTGCCTCGCGGTACTGGTCGATTTTTCGGCGAACCTCCTCTGCTGTGCCAACGGCTGTTAAGCCTTTCAAAACCTTTACAGGTATCTCTGACATCAGTTTCTCGTATCCTCCTGTGTTATAGGCTTCGAGCATTTTTTCTATTAGCTGTGGTGTGATGTATGGTTCGCCTACTTTGAGACGCGGCTTCATGGCGAAGTCAACCATCAAGGGGCTTAGCTTACTCGCAACTTCTCTCCTAACATATTCCACAGCGGGTTTCTCTGCGTCAACAGCCGTGACTATCAAGCCAGCTATCTGAAGCTCGTCGGGGTCTCGGCCCTTCTCCTCAGCTGCTTTTCGGACGATTTTGACAGCGTTTCTACAGTATTCTACAGAGGTTGTCGCGTTTAGCAGGACTCCGTCGGCGTATTCACCGGCTATGCGGAGGCCTTTTGCGCTTGTCGCAGCCACCCACACCGGTATTTTGCTGCGGAGAGGTTTGAAACCGAGACCCGCCTCCCTCAGCCGAAAATGCTTGCTCTCGTAGGTGATTTTTTCACCGGTCAAAAACCTCTTGAACAACGTGATGTATTCGATGAGTGTTTCAGCGGGGTCGGCGTATTCGAGGCCATGCTTAGCCATGTGCTGTTTTGTGCATGCTCCCAGAGAGAGGACTATTCTCCCACCCGAGAGCTCGTCGAGTGTCGCGAAGGTCTGTGCGAGCACCAGCGGTGACCTGAGCCTAACCACCTGTGTGCAGCCGAGCAGAGGTTTCTCCACGGCGAGAGCGAAGGATGTGAGAGTGGTCACCGCGTCGCGGAAAGTCTGCAGCGTCTCCGAGAAGAAAACCATATCAAACCCATGTTCTTCGGCCTTTTTCGCGTAGCTTGTCATTTCACGAACGGTCATCGACGGGTCATAGCCAAAACCAAGTCCCAACCACTTCTCCATAAACTGTAAACCACCAGTTCATCCACTATTTATCGCCGATGGATGAAGCGAAGAAACATTGTCTACTCGACTACGTTTGTCCGCGCCTGTTCGCGGAGGAATGTCAGTAGATAATGTGGGCCGCCGACTCCTTTTCCCGTTGCTCCGCTTGCTTTCCAGCCGACGAATGTCTGTGCGCCGGGCCATGCTCCTGTTGTTGCTCCGCCTTTTCTGTTGGCGTAGGTTACGCCGAACTCTATGTTGTTGAAGAAGTATTCGACTTCGCGGGGGTCTTCGGAGAAGATGCCAGCGGTTAGGCCGTATTCGGTGTTGTTGGCTTCTCTCAAGGCTTCTTCGAGGGTGTCGAACTCGGCGACGAGCAGTATGGGGAGGAAGAGCTCTTGCTTGAAGAGGGGGTGGTTGCGGGGGAGCTTGTCTATGATGGTGGGCTGGACATAGTAGCCTTTGTCATACAAGCCGCCGCCCAGCACTTCGCCGCCGTAGACAATCTCGCCTCCATCGCGTTTCGCCGTGTCTATGTAGCTTCGGAAGTTGTCGACAGCTCTTTTATTTATGACGGGGCCGAGAAACACTTCCCGCAGCCGCGGGTCGCCGATTTTGATGCGGCTGGTCTCCTTAACCAATTCGTCGAGGAACCTGTTCTTCACCTCCCGCTGGACATAGACGCGTGATGTTGCGGAGCATTTCTGGCCGCCGTAGCCGAATGCGGCTCTCACGACGCCTAGCACGGCCTTCCCGATGTCAGCGTTCTTCGTCACTATCGTCGGGTTCTTGCTGCCCATCTCGAGCAAAATCGGCTTAGGGTAGGGCTGCGAGGATGTGAATCGGCGGTAAAGCCTCATTCCCACATCTTTTGAACCTGTGAAAGCTATTCCCGCGACGTCTGGGTTTGACACTATCTCATCCTCGAAGGCGGAGCCTGGGCCCGTGACGTAGTTGATTACGCCGGGAGGCACTCCAGCGTCCACAAACACGCGGTAGAGAAGCAGCCCGGACAAGGGTGTTTCGCTGGTCGGCTTGAAGACCACGGTGTTGCCTGTTATCAGGGCGCCGAGCATCATGCCGTTGGCGAGCATGAAGGGGAAGTTGAAAGGTGAGATGACGACCCAGACACCATAGGGCCTTGCAACCATTCTACACTGCTCGCCAGGGCCGCCGGGCCCCATCTCCATCTCATAGCCGTTGTTCTTCTCCATCACCTGCGCATAATACTTGAGCGCGTCGATAGCCTCCCAAGCCTCGGCCAACGCCTCCAGCCTGTTTTTGCCAGCCTCGTAGGTGATTACGGCGGCTATCTCGAATTTTCTCTCGTCAATCAGTTCCGCGGCCCTCCGCATAACACGCACTCTTTCACGCCAGTCCTTGTCAGCCCATTCCCTGAACCGTTTCTTGGCCTCTGCGATGGCCTGCCGCATATGACCCGCATCGCCTTTCTGGAAATAGCCCACAACAATAGAGGTGTCTATTGGGCTCCGTGTCTCGAACTCTCCCTTCTCAGAGAAAACCTCACGGCCGCCTATCAGCATGGGATAATGTTTTCCGAGATAATTTTGCTCAACCGTTTTCAGGGCCTTTTCATAAGCGGGGTGAAGAGATTCGTCGGCAAAAAGAGATACATAAGTTATTTTTTTCTCCGTCATTCCACGTTATCCAGCGATGTTGATAGGCTAAAAATGTTTTTCTCCATGCACTTGTCTGATTTCCTGTATGCGGTTATACATGTTTACGACGGCTTGTCGAGGGTTGGGTGAGTAGATGATGGTGCGTCCGATGTTGATTAGTATTGCTGAGCCGCCTGCCTTGACCGCGGTGGCAAGGTCTCCGCCCTGGGCTCCCACGCCGGGGAAAAGAATCATCTTCCCATCGCCTATGACTTCTCTGACGACTCTTATATCGGCCTCGTTCAGCTCTGGATGAAGCCCGACGACAACGCCTTCGGCGTCGTTTTCAACAACCTCGTCAAGAATTTTTTCGTAGACTTTTCTTCCGTCTCCAAGTGTTGCTCTAAAGTATTTGCTGGACTCGGGGTTGGATGGATGTAGCAGCACTATTATTCCGACATTGTTTGCTGCGCCGTGTTTCACCGCTGTTGACAGTGTTCCCATTACTGGGTTGAAGGTTATGAAGTCGTACCCCATCTCGGACACCAACTTGATGCCCGCCTTGACCGTGTTATCTATGTCGCACATCTTGCAGTCATATATGGAGACAAGGCCTGCGCCCCGTATCTTCTCTGTCAGTCTTCTATGGTCGGCGAGCGAAAAGTCTCGGACAAAGTTTTCGTTGACTTTGACCGCTGCGATGTAGGGCTCCACCGCGTCAACCATGTTGAGGCAGAACCGTAGTTTCTCGGCGGTTTGGGGATGTAGGTCCGGGTTGGGGTCGAGGCCGAGGCAGATAACCGAGCCTCTCTGCTCCAAGGCTCTACGAAATCTTTCCAACGGATTGCTGCTCATGAAAGCTTCACCACGCCATAGTCCCTATAGTATCGCACCCAGTCCTCCCGCTCCTCCTGAGAAAGCCCGCTCTTAATCATCTCATAGATGCTGGAGGCTGTGAGAATCGGGTGAACCCTGACGCCGAGAGTCTTTTCAAGATACTCCACAGCGCTTATCCCCTCTTCCTCGGATGTTTCCTGCCTGTCGACGGCGACCACGACCGCGACAACTCTATGACTGCCAAGCGAGTCAAGCTTCTTTATCGACGCCACCTTCGTCCTCCCCGTCGTCACCGTGTCATCGACAATCAGTATTTTCTGCCCCGGCTGGAAATACTCGGAGCCAACTATGCTGCCATCCATCCTGACGTCGCCGTATTCCTTCACCTCTTTCCTATCATAGAGAAAACGCTTGTTTATTCCATAGTATTCTTTCAACCCTTCGCAGACGAGTGACGCGAGGTTGATGCCTTTGTATGCGGGGCCGAAGACGAAGTCAAAGTCTTCGAGAATGTTTTCTTTGAGGAGAAGCGCTATGTAGCTGGCGAATATCCATCGGAGCTTGGAGAGTGATTCGCCGTCGTTAAGAGCACCCATGTTGATGAAGTATGGGCTGACCCTGCCGCTCTTCAGCCTAAACTTTTGACGGTAGCGGAGGCCGCCTTTCTTGACAAGTAGGTCCAACAGCTCACGCTGTACACGTGTCCTCGAGACAAGTATCCCGCTTGATGCACGCTGAGAAATCTCCTTCACAGCATCCTCATAGTAGTATACGTATCCGCAGCTCCCGCATTTCAGGGTGGTTAGCTCGAGGTTTTCGGTGTTTAGGTTGACAGAGAACCTGCTGTTGGGCCCTTTTGAGCCGCATGACGGGTTTCTGCAGTCGATGACCCCCACCACTTCTCTGGGAGGGTTTACACGTTCTTTCGACTTCACGCTCCAGTCTGAGATGATGTTGATGGTGGCTGTCGGGGAGATGAGTGCGATGACGTTGACGAGGCTCGAGGTAATGTATTCACCCTCTATCTTTACCAAGTCTTTGCGGCCCAGCTTCGTTGAAGGAACGTTTTTCGCTATGACGGCTGTCGAGCCCGGGTCTGGGTTGAGGATGTTGTAGATGAGGAAACCTTTGCATGGGGTTATATGGTCAATCACTACACCGCGCTCAATCTTTTGGACAAGCAGCTTCTGCTCAAGCCGCTCCACTATGAACCCGCGTCAAACACGGTCTAACAAATATTTAAGGGAAAAAAGAGAAGATGTTAGAGCGGTTTTTTGGCTTTTGCTATTAGGCTGCGGATGTATTCGGGTTTGAGAGGTGTCTGGTCGACGATTACTCCGAGATGTGCTAACGCGTCTTGGACGGCGTTGGCCAAGGCCGCGGGTGCGCCGATGGCTCCTCCCTCGCCCATGCCCTTGAATCCTCCGGGCTGCGGAGAAGGTGTCTCCATGTGCTCTATGTTGATGTTGAACATTTCGACGGCGCTTGGGATGAGGTAGTCGGCGAAAGTGCTTGTAAGCAGCTGCCCATTCTCATCATACACAAGCTCTTCATACACGGCGCCGCCGACGCCGTGAGCAAGTGCTCCATGTATCTGGCCGTAGAGAGTGAGTGGGTTTAGGACGCGTCCGCTGTCGTCGAAAATATGGTACTCAAGCACCTTCATCTGGCCTGTTTCGGGGTCGATTTCCACCACTGGTATGTGGACGGCGTAGCTGCATGTGGTGAAGGCTTTTGGCTCATAGTGTGCGGTGGCCTCGAGGCCGGGCTCTGTGTCGGGTGGGAGACGGGTGGGTTGGCGCCACGCTATCTTAGCAACGTCTGCGAAGGTTACGAATTTTTCGGGAGAGCCTCTGACATAGAGTTTGCTGTCCGCTGCCTCGATGTCTTCGGGGTTGGCTTCCAGCATGTGGGCGGCTATGCGTTTGACCTTAGCCAAGAGTGTTTCACAGGCTTTGATGATGGCTCCTCCGACAGCGACGGTGCTGCGGCTCGCCCATGCACCGAATCCATAGGGACAGGTTTTGCTATCGCCCTCGAAAACCGTGACATCATCCATGTTTACTCCGAGGTAGTCGGCGGCTATCTGTGCATACACAGTGTAGTGGCCCTGTCCCTGGCTCGCCGTCCCCGTCAATACAACAACCTTGCCTTCAGGCTCGATTCTCACAGTCGCGGAGTCATATCCGCCAACCTCCCATCCAAGCCCCTTGTCAAGCCTCTCACTGCTGGGAGTGGTGTACTCGACATACATCGCCAACCCGATTCCTATCAAGCGTCCCTGTTTACGGGCCTCGGCCTGCATTTGCCGCAGCTTGTCGTATTTCGCCAGCTTGAGGGCTTCTTCGAGTGCTTTGGGGTAGTCGCCGCTGTCGTAGACGATGTTGTGGATGTTTTTGAATGGCATGGCCTCGGCGGGTATGAGGTTTCTGCGACGTATCTCCGCAGGGTCGATGCCGAGGTTTGCAGCGGCGTCGTTCATCAGCCTCTCCATCACAAAAGCTGCCACAGGCCGGCCGAAGCCTCTGTGCGGTGAGTAGGGAGCCTTGTTGGTGGCAACGCAGAAGACCTCGTATTCGTAGGCGTCGAAACGGTAGGGGCCGGGGATGGCGGCCATAGTAACCATCACAGGCTGGGTCTCGGTCCAGAAAGCACCATACACACCGATATCGGCGATGACCTTGTCACGTATGGCGAGAAGCTTCCCATCCCTCTTGAAAGCCGCTTCAACGTAGTGGACCTGCTGCCGCTCGTGGCCGCAGACAAGCATGTGCTCACTCCTTGTCTCAACCCATTTCACAGGCCTACCCAGCTTCATCGCGAGCTGTATCGTGGAGACCTCCTCGGGCCAGACGCTTGACTTGGGTCCGAAGCCTCCGCCGACATCGGGTGCGATGACCCGTATCCTGTTCTCGGGATAGTTGAGGGCTTGGGAAAGATATGTTTGGAGGACGTGGGGAAACTGTGTCGAGTCCCAGACGGTTAGCTCGCCACGTGATTTGTCAAAGTCAGCGACCACGCCGCGGCCCTCTATCGGAGTGGGTGCATAGCGTTGGTTGACGTATCTTCTCTGTAGAACAAGGTC